>NZ_JAKEVZ010000003.1:0-381212 GCF_021491425.1 Mariniradius sediminis
GCTCCAGCCTGCGGCTGCTGCGGATGCCGTTGAAGTAGCCGTAGATATAGAGCTTGAGGAAGGCCTTTGGGTCGAAGGACGGCCTTCCGTCCTCCCGGGGATTGCCTGCGGCGAAGCCGAGACGGGCGAGGTCGAGCCTGTCCACGAAGGCATCAATGACCCGGACGGCGTTGTCCGAGGGGATCTGTCCGTCAAGGCTGGAGAAGGTGATTTGGTGGCGGTCGGTCCCTGAAATGTGATGCATGGAAATTGTACCCGGGTTCTGGCGGGAAGTCCAACTAAATTTAATAAATTTAGCTGGGCCGTGAAATGGGTGCACTAAGAATGCTGGGGACTTTTTTCACGGTCTGCCGTTATGGGCAACCTTAAGTGCGACAACACGAACCAAAAAGACAGACAATTTTGAAACGGACAATAAAACATGTACTGACCATTTTTAGCTTGACAGTTTTAGTAACTTCTTGTAACAAGAATGTGCCTGCTGGTTTCTGGACAAACTTTCATAAGGACTTAATATTGACAAAAAATAGCGACCAAGGACCATGGGGCGGTCACAGAGAAATGAACTGGAAAAGTAAATCTAACAATACTTTTACCGACAAAGAATTAATTGAATTTGCGGATAAAAATGATTGGAAACTTATTGACAGCATTACATTTTCGGCAGACACTTTAACCAAGGACATATTTTCTAAACTAAGAAATGACGACTATTCCCTTGACATATTAAATGAAAGTATTTTGCCAAAACTGAAAATAACGGACAATAAAATATTTATTTTTAAAACGACTTGGTTGAAAGTTGAGCCAGGAAATACTCGTGAGACATTTGAAAACGGATTTGCAATATTAAGTTCAGACGGTACAGAATTGAAAATTTATCATTTTTGGGGAGAGTAATATGAAAGAATTGAAAAAGGGAAGACAAGAAAGGCAGCCCATAACAGGCGGTATATTTTATTGCCGAGACAGTGCAGATTTCAGCGTTTCCGCATCTAATTAACTTTCGTGTAACCTGACAGGACAGTGCTTCGAAATCGGCAACAAAAACATACCGCCAAACCGTTGGGCAACATTTTAGAAGACCAACCACCAAAGTAAGAGCAATCTAAAAACTCAATGAATGGAAAATGAAATAATTGGAAAGTGGATATTTAAAGATGGAGAAGTTATTCCTGATTCCAATTGCCTGTTAATTAGGTCTATGGTAAAAAACGACTTAAAAGAAATAAAAGTAAGTGAAGATGGATGGTCTAAGCAATATGAAGATAAAAATGGCATTATTTGGGAATTGACTTATCCTGAAAGTCATTTACAGGGTGGCGGCCCCCCAAAATTGAGACAGATTAAATGAAAAGATTATTAAACATAGTGTTCCTATTTTTTATAAGTACACAACTCTATTCACAGACTTATCTAACTTCTGAAGTAATAGAGAAGGCTGAATCTCATTTAAAACAAGCCGTTGGCGAAGAACTGTTTAATTACTTCAAACTTGACCCAGATTCTTACTATGAATACAAAAATAGAACAGGGAAAACCAAATGGGAAAACATCAATAAAGGGAAAAAGACTAAAGGAGATTTTGTAAATGGGAAAAACATTAGGTTTATATTAAACCATCCAGAATTTCAATATCAATATGTGGACAAAAGAATTTCTGTTCAATTAGCTTCTGACCTAAGTTTGAATTCTGAAATTAACTTAGACAGAATTCCAAAATATCTGTTAGAAGGAAGAAAGTCTGATTGGCTTAATGAAAATCAGCTTGATAAGATTATTGGAAATCAAGGGTTAAAAAAATCGGTAAAGAACCCAATAAAGCGACTAGAATTTGACTTTGATGAAAGAAAATACTATTGGATGGTCTTTAATACTCTTTATGAAGAAAAGTGCTATTCTGATGAAGAACTTTTGCATATAGACCCAAAAACAGGGCAAATTCTTAAGCATTATGAAGAACGACATTATGTTATGCATTGCCACTAAGGAAATAAAAACGTTGCCCAACATTGCCTAAGAGCAAGCGGGCGGGGAATGCTAAATTGAAAGTGATTACCTTTAATAAACTTTGGTTGTGGCGGACAGTGAATCGGGTTTTAATGCCCGCCTGCTCTTAGCCTTGGCCGTTGTAGTCAATTAGACAAAATGGAATTTGAAGTAACTGAGAACTTTTACAAATACAGCCCATGGCTAAAAATATGGGAAGTAATCAGAGGTTTCCTTATGCTCTTCTATATTCCTATTGCATATGGGAAACATCATTTTGATAAACTAAGGGGTATCGAAGAACCTGAACCACGGGAACAGAATATTTGGCAGAATTACATTGAATTTGACACTTATGCGCTTGAATCTTTGGCCTTGGGTAATGAAGTATCAATGCATTTATTTGAATCGGGAGCTTTAGACTTTCCTGATTGGAAAGATTGGGATAACCCGTTCAGGTTTCTACTGAAATTTAGATCTCAACCAGAAATTGAAGCACTTAACAATGCTTTCTTTGATGAAATTGACTTGAAAACAGAGTTAGGAATTTATCTAATTCGCGTGAATGAAAAAGGACAAGGAATGACTCTTTGTCTATTACCATCAAATACTCCCGAATTAATTGAGATTGTCAAATTAAAACCTCTGAGCTGGATAATGACTGAAATGGAATCCGGGACGATAGAATTGATAGGTTTTGCGGACAAAGGGAAGCTTAGAACTGAAATAAAACTAACTACAACAAAACCTAAACTGCATTAAAACGCAGTTTAGCCAATCGTTCGCGCAAATTTTTTGAATAAAATGAACGATTTCCAGCCAATCATCTACCCAACCCTGCAATCCAATCCAGTTCCCGAAATTTGTCAGTTGCTTCTCAATGTTACTTGCCTTATGTACTTGTGAAATAGGGCAAACACTCTTGAAATTGCCAAATAGTTCAACTTGGTTAGATAGGCGTTTCCCAGAATTATCAATCGGAACGAACTAATACCTGCTCACTTAAATGCATCCGCCTTCCGATACGCCTCGATGAGTGCAAGTTCGCCTTCCATGCCGGGTTTGGCATTGCCGTGTTCCATGCCGCAGACGCCTTTGAAGCCTTTTTCATCCAGCCATTTGAAGACATTGAGGTAGTTGATCTCGCCAGTGCCGGGTTCCTTGCGGCCGGGGTTGTCACCGATTTGGATATAGGCGATTTCGTCCCAGCAGGCCTCCATCATGTTGATGAGGTTGCCTTCATTGCGCTGCATGTGGTAGATGTCGTAGAGGATTTTGCAGGAAGGACTTGCGACCGCCTTGCAGATGGCGTGGCTTTGGTCGGAATGCCTCAGAAACAGCTCCGGCGTATCGGAAAGTGGCTCGAGGACCATGACCAGTCCGGCAGGCTCGAGGATTTCCGCACCGCGCTTCAGTGCTTCGATGACGTTGGAGGTTTGGATACCGATGGGCAACCTACGTTCGAAAAATCCCGGGACGACCGTGGCCCATTTGGCATTGACGCGCTTGGCGGCTTCGACGGACTTTTTGCAGGTGGCGACGAAGGTGTCCACAAATTCCTTTTTGCCTGTGGTCAGGGAGATTTTCCAGTTGTCCCCGCCATCGATGACAAATACGCCCATCCGCATCCCGAGGCGCTCGAGTGTTTTTCCGATCAGATTCTGGTCCTCCACGGATCGCCCAAGTAGGCCATTGTCCTCCAAGGAACGGAAACCCTGCGCATGCATGTACTCCAGTTGGGCGACGAATCCGTCGCCTGCATGGGCCTTGAACATCCCGAAATGCGGGGCATAGTCGAGGTGGAAGGTTTCACCGGCCTTGTTGAAGTGGGCCGCGGCCAAGGGGCTGATGGTGCCCAAGGTGGCCGCGCTTGCCAGGCCTACGTTTTTGACAAAATTTCTCCTGTTCATACGAGTTGGGTTTTACCGGGAATAGCGAATGGATAGAAACCGTCGGCATTGGGCAGGACTTTTGGCATCGCATCCCAAGCAAGTGTGGTCGGCATCAGGTTTATGTCGGCGTTGAGGGCCTCGTCCCAAGTGACGACTTTTCCGGTATAGGTGGCATAGCGGCCGAGGATAGCGGTCATGGTGCTTTTGGCGGCATTTTCCGCATCGGCAAATTTGTATTCACCCTTCACGATCGCGGCAAAAAGCTCATCGTGCTCGACTTGGTAGGGGTTGGGGTTGTTGTCCCTGTTGTGGGAGTAGAGGCTTTTGCCCTTCCAGCTTGTCAACTCACCGTGGTTGCCTGCGCTGAGGTAAGCTTTGCCTGTGGTGCCTTGGAAAGATTCATCCACACGGTTGGCGGCGCCGGGGAAGTGACGGCACTCGCTGAAGATGACTGTATCGTCGGCATAGGTAAAGGTCACGGAATGGTGGTCAAAAATTTCGCCGTGGTCTTTGCCGGTGCGGACCTGACGTCCGCCGGTACCATATGCCTTGACTGGATAGCTTTGCTTCACCCAGTTGGCCACGTCGAGGTTGTGGACGTGCTGCTCCACGATATGGTCTCCACACAGCCAGTTGAAATAGTACCAATTGCGCATTTGGTATTCCATCTCGGTTTGTCCGGGCTGACGGGCGTTGACCCAAACGCCACCGTCGTTCCAGTACACCTGTCCGCCGATGATGTCACCGATTTTGCCGTCGTGGATCTGTTTGATGGTTTCGCGGTAATTGGACTGGTAGTGCCTTTGGAGGCCGACAACAACGTTCAATTTTTTGCGCTTGGCCTCTTCTGCCGCGGCCAATACCTTGCGGATGCCGGCGGAGTCGGTGGCTACGGGTTTTTCCATGAAAATCTGTTTGCCCTGCTTTACAGCCTCTTCAAAATGATCCGGCCTAAATCCGGGAGGCGCTGCGAGTATAACCACATCAGCGAGCTTGATGGCTTCCTTGTAGCCGTCGAAGCCTACAAATTTTCTGTCTTCGGGGACGTTGACTTTTGCTGCGCCGTATTTGTCGAAGATCGGTTTGTAGCTCTTGTCGATCCGGTCGCGGAAAGCATCCGCCATGGCGACCAGTTGGATATTGTGGCCTGTGTCAAAGGCTTGGAATACTGCGCCCGTGCCGCGTCCGCCACAGCCGATGACAGCGATCTTGATGACATCAGCACCTGCCGCGTAGGCTTGGGGCATACTGAAAGGCTGCAAAGCAAGGCCGCCTGCCACGAGGGCGGATGTTTTGAGAAAGTCTCGGCGGTTTGAAAGGTTTTTCATGGGTATATCGTTTTAGGTTGTCAATAATCTGCGATTGGAGTTTGGTTGTAATAGGCCATGATTTCCTCAGGCGATGGAGGATTGAGCGGTCTCACGACCCGAATGCCCAAAAACGGCGCTTCGGGAAACCACCATTGGCTTTTTGGAATCTGTGGATCAATGCGTTTCCATTCGGCTTTGGAGGCAATCCTTTGGCTGGAACGAAGTTCGGCGGCTGGGCTTTTGTAATGTCCACCCCGGATGGCACCCGGATAAAGCTTGGCGATGGGGACGACGGGGTCTTTCAGGGTTTGCGAAGCGCGCTGCTTGTAGAGGTTGGGGTCATATTGGTCCGAAGTCCATTCCATGACATTTCCGAGGATATCGTAAAGGCCCCAAGGGTTGGGTTTTTTCTGTCCGATGGGTTTGGTACTTCCGCCGCTATTGGCGCCGTACCATGCATAGTCGCCTAGTGCTTTTTCACTGTTGCCAAAGAAGTAGGCGGTCTCGCTGCCCGCGCGGCAGGCATATTCCCATTCCGCTTCAGTGGGTAGGCGGTAGAAGATTCCAGTCTTGACATAGAGCCATTTGCAAAATTGCAGAGCGCCGTAATGGGTCATTCCGATGGCGGGCTTGCCTTCCTTGCCCATGCCGGCGGTCATGTCCAAGTAGGGAATGCTAGGTCTGGTCAATCCGTCTACTTGGGTGGGGAGTGGCTTTTCGGCGATCGCCAACTCGTAGTTTTTGTCCAAGAACAATTCGAAGATATCCCAGGTGATCTCGTGGGTTCCCATCCAAAAAGGGGAAACCTCTACGGTATGGGCAGGCATTTCGTCGGGATTGCCTTTGTTGGTGCCCATTTTGAAAGTGCCGCCAGGTATTGGCACTAGACCGAAAGAAGCTTTGGAGTCGGGGATATTTTGGGTATAAGCCTCAAAGGAAACTTGGGTTTTGGATTTGTTGGCCACCAACAAAATCCCAAACAACCCCGAAAGGACAAGGAGATACAGGGAGGTATAAAATCGATATTGAAACATACGCGATGCGAATAGATTGAAAAATAGAGGAAATCTCGCGGATTCAAAAATGGAATCTGATGGGAAACGGAAGGAATCAAATTCCCATGGCCTCCATCACTTTGCTGATACAGTTGCCGAGTTCCTTTTTGACCTCAAAATCCCAAAACCGCAGGACTTTCCAACCGTGGTTTTTGTAGAATGTATTGATCTCACGATCCCGCTGCATATTTCTTTCGATTTTGGGAATCCAAAAGTCACGGTTGGAGTGGATGCTGTCTTTTCTGTTTTCCCAATCATAGCCGTGCCAAAATGATCCATCCACAAAAACAACCAAGCGGTACTTGATAAAGCTGATGTCGGGCTTGCCGGGTAGATTCTTCTTGTTGCTGCGAAACCGGACGCCTGCATGCCATAGGGCCCGACGGAGGAGTTTTTCGGGTTGGGTGTTTTTTCCCTTGATCCGGGACATGACCGCCGAGCGCTGCGGCGTGGTGTAGAATCCCGCTTCCTCCTCAAATTTGGGAACTTGGATTTTGGGTTCGGGATAGGGGATCACTTTCTTTGCCATCACCGCATTCCTTTTCGGCTAAATTGGTTGATTCCTATGCTGTCAGCATTTTAAGTCAGTACGCTCGAACACCAATTTTCCCCTGTGATAAAGCTGCTCCACAGGTCTCAATCTGGCTACAGTCTCCGCGGAACAGCTGGCATCTACCAAGGTGAAGCTCGCCTCGTCTCCGACTTTTGGCCAAACTTGGTTTCCTTCTTTATCCAATGGAAGTAGGCCCTTGGTCCCAATCCCCAAGGCTCTGGAAAGGCCAAATTCGTGGTTGTAGCGGTAGAGTTCGGCCATCGTTTTGGCCTTGTCCAGCATGCTGCCCGTACCAAATGGCTGCCAATGGTCGGTCACGCAGTCAGTCCCCGCCATCACCTTGATACCGTGGTTCATCAAGGTAGGTATGGGCATCACGTTGTATCCGATTGGTACGGTAGTCGTGATACCGATTTCGGCTTCGGCGAGCGCTTCACAGGTGGCTTGGAGTGTCTTGGCGTCCAAAGCACCCAAGACGAAGCAGTGGCTCAAATAGCTTTTGCCTTTCAGTTGGGGATTTTCGAGGACTTTTTTGACGAGGTATTGCAGGGTAAGCAGCCCTGATTCGCCCGATTCGTGCAGATGGATATCGAGGCCTTTTCCATAGTCTAGCGCCAGCTGGATCGTGAAGTCCATCGTCTTCTCGATACTCCCATCGAGGGAATACGGATCCACGCCTCCGATAAAATCGATGTCCATTTGCGCAGCTTCTTTCATGAGTTCCTGCGAACCAGAGTAAAAAACCCCATGCTGTGGGAATGCCACAAGCTCGGTTTCAAAGCTGCCCTTTTTGTGGTCCAAGGCTTTGTACAGGTTTGTCAGTGAATGGAGCTGTGAGGTGGGTTCGATGTTGACATGGCTCCTCGCAAAATTGGTACCCTTGGATTGCAACAGCTCGATGAGCTTCTCGGCACGCTCGGTCGAATAGGGAAGCAGCTCAGGAATGACCTTTTTTTCATGCTCGATAAGTTCCTTTACGGTTTTGTATTTGCTTTCCCGGGCTTTCCAGGGACCGCCGTAGTAGGTCTTGTCTAAGTGGATATGCATGTCCTTCATGGCAGGTAGCATGAGCAAACCTTTTGCGTCAGTCCCGGTTGATGTAGCTGCCTGAGGTAGTATTTCTGTGATTATGCCGTTTTCCAACTTTAGGGTAAATAGGCCTGTTTTGGTGCCTACTACCTCGATTTCATCCCTGATAAAGCCCGTTTCCAAAAGAACGTTCTTGAGGACTACAGGGGCGGATTCAGGTCGAATGGGATTTTTAGATTCAGCCCCGAAGGAAACAGATGGGGCAAAAACCGATACTCCAGCCAAGCCAATCGTCTTGCCAAGGAATTTTCTTCTATTGATGGATTGATCGGCCATGAAAAAGGGGTTAAATGGATTTTCATTTGAAATTAGGAAAAATCCAAGAGTATTGACCCCAATTAGCGCATTTAGGATTGACGGAACCTAGTGCTTTTCAATAGTCCTCGGCAATTTTGAATACGATTGGTAACACAAAACTGGCTTCTGTTGGAATACCGTTTTCCCTGCGGGGTTGCCAAGGCTTGGCCACAAAGGATTTGACGACCCGAAGCGCCTCTTTCTGAAATTCCGGATGCACGTTTTCCGGATTCATCACTTCAAACAGAAAGACATTCCCTGAGCTGTCCAATTCCAGCGCTATACGCACCGTACCCGCCAAATCGTCTCCCAAGAGCGTTTCTGGATAGCGTAGGTTGCGACGGAGATATTCGTACCAAGCTTCAATGCCACCTTGGGGTTCGGCATCGGTGATGGTAACGGACCTTTCTTGGCCGGATTCGTCAAAATACGTTTGGGAAATGGTGTAGTTGTTAACGATCAGTCTCGTTTCCTTGATCGTTCCATTAGGGTAGAAGTAGGTGTGGCGGGTGCTATCACGGGGCAGGTAGGTCTTGTCCGTTTCCCTACTCACCCATCCGGCCGCATCAAAGTAGATCCATTTGGTCGATAAGGATTCCTTTTTTTCACCCAAAATATCCACTCGTCGCATCGCGATCGTGCTGTCCATCTTGAAAAACTCTTTGACAAGTTGGGTACTGTCCTCGGCTACCGTTGCAAAAAAATGGGGTTCGTAGGTAGCAGTATCCTTGATTTCATAGAAGTACTTGTTATAAAAGCTAACTTGGGCATAGGAGATCGAGCTATAAAAAACAAGCAGGCAAGTGATGATGCCTATGCGAAGGTCTGTCATAGAAAACATTGTAGGAGAGAAACTTCGGGAAAATTCTTCAAGCTTGAAAACCCGACTCTACTTTATTGCAGTGATTGGCCTGATAGCATCGTCGTGCTTGATGGATTTTTTCCCCAAAAGCGGAAGTTCTTCTAATTCATGGCTTGAAAAGCTATTTTTGCCGATGGTATAAATCAACCCAAATAGCCTTTTTCGATCGATTTAATTTGTTTCAGTCGCATTTGGCTTATGAAACGTTTAGTCTGGTTTGGGTTTCTTTTTCTGGGAATTTCGTTTCGCGCTTTTTCCCAGCGTGCCGACCTGCCCGGACTCATAGCAGACAAAGTCAAGGAGGAAATCAATCTTGACGGCGTCCTGGAAGAAGCAGTATGGCAAGGCGGAGATTGGGCAACTGATTTCCAGCAATTTTTTCCCTCAGACACCTCACTTGCCAATGCCCAAACCAAAGTCCGGATCGTTTTCGATGACAAGTTCATCTACATCGCGGCAGTCATGCAAAATCTCGGACCGAGGGCGCCCAACGAGTATGTGAGCACTTCCCTGCGGAGGGATTATCGCGGTGAGCAAAACGACGGCGTGAGCTTTGTCTTTGATACCTTCAATGACTATACCTCGGCGTTTCAGTTTGGAATCAACCCCTATGGCGTGCAGCGCGAATCGCTCATCGCCAACGGCGGCATGATGTCGACGGACTTGAACCTGGCTTGGGACAACAAATGGTATTCCGCTGCGAAGATCTACGAGGACCATTGGATTGCTGAGATTGCCATACCGCTGTCGACCCTGCGGTTTAACGACGGGGCGATGAACTGGAATGTCAACTTCTACCGCATTGATTCCAAATACAACGAGCGGAGCACATGGAGCCCAATTCCGAGGAATTTCAACGTTATCAATTTGGCGTTTCTACGGAAGTTGGTTTTCTCGGAACCGGTCAAGAAACCCGGAGCCAACCTATCGCTGATTCCCTATGTCGCGATGGCCACCAGCCAAAACAACCTAGAAGGTATCAACAACCCCCCCAGGCCTGCGATTGGTGGGGATGCAAAAATCGGGGTCGGTCCCGCACTCAATATGGATCTGACAGTCAATCCTGATTTTTCACAAGTCGAGGTCGATGAACAGGTGACAAACCTGGACCGTTTTGAAATCTTCTTCCCAGAGCGAAGGCAGTTTTTCTTGGAAAACGCGGATCTCTTTGCGGATTTTGGGTCGAGAAATGTGCGGCCCTTCTTCTCGCGTCGTATCGGGGTGGACATTGATACGACCACAGGCCAAAACGTACAAAATCAGATTCTCTTTGGTGGAAGGCTCAGCGGAAAATTGGATGAAAATTGGCGGATCGGTGCGATGAATATGCAGACCGCAAACGACGAACAAAGGGGAATCGTAGGAAAGAATTTTGCGGTCGCGGCGATTCAGCGCAAGGTATTCTCACGGTCCAATATTGGCCTGATCTTTATCAACCGGGAAACGCTCAACGAAAAAGTGGATATCCCCTTGTTTGATCCGACCAAATACAATCGCGTCGCGGGCATCGACTACAACTTGGCTTCGAAGGACAATACCTGGCAGGGGAAATTCTATTACCATAAGAGCTTTGATTACGAGAATCCGAGCAACTCCGATGTCGCCCACGGACAATTGGCCTACGAAAAGACCCATATCAGGGCTGCAGCCGCTTTTTCCGATGTCGGCGAGAATTATAATCCGGAAGTCGGTTTCACGCCGAGAAATGACTACAAGCGCGTATTTGGCGATTTCGCCTACCGATTTTTTCCCCGCTCCAAGTTGATCAACCGGCATGGACCAGCCATTGAAACGGAGTTTCTTTGGAACGAGCGATTGGGCACCACCGATGAGTTGCACAGCTTGGTTTATGACGTAAGGTTCCAATCATTGGCGCAGCTATCGGTTGGCGTGAGTAACAGATATACCTATCTGTTTGCCTCCTTTGACCCCACACGCACTGGAGGGGTTCCTTTGGAGGCAGGGACTGACTACAGGAATACTTTTGCGACCTTGCGGTATTTTTCCAATCCGAGGAAGAAAGTTTTTGTGACTTTGATCGCCAATGCCGGGGAGTATTTTACCGGAACGCTTAAGGGGGTACAGGGCACGATGAGTTGGCGATTGGGTTATTTGGCCAATATTTCGATGAACTTTAGCTACAACAATATCCGACTTCCGGAGCCGCAGAACAATGCTGATTTGGTCTTGGTGGGCCCAAGAATCGACTTGACCTTCACAAGGAGTTTGTTCTGGACGACCTTTATCCAATACAACAACCAAATCGACAATATCAACATCAATACACGCCTGCAATGGCGGTATGCTCCTGTGTCGGACTTGTTTTTGGTCTATACCGACAACTTTTTCCCCGATACCTTTGCCTCAAAGCAACGCGCGTTGGTCATGAAGCTCAACTACTGGTTCAATCTGTAGCTTCATCCGGAGTTCATTGTCCGAAGCATGCAAATTCGGATCACTGAGTCGTTCGTTCTCCTCGAATGAAATCAAACCTGACAAGCCAAAGATTCCCACCTGTGAAAATCTGTGCCATCAGCGGTAAAATAATAAACCACAGATTTCACAGAACGACACAGATGTGGAGGCCTGACCAGTGAATTTGCGCCAAGCCTTTCGAATACCGATCTATAAAAACCTTTTTATCAGTTTAATGGGAAACATTGATTTCCCCAATTAGGAAGATTAAGTTACTGCAACTGCTCCCGGGAATATGCCACAAAAAAGTAGACCACAGGACCGAAGATCAGTAGCGGGAAAATCAAGATAAACCAAATGGAAATGCCATCTCCCGCTGACGACCCGGTATGAAAAGAGAAATATTCTATGATCAGCAGCACCAAAATCAAGTTCAGCTTTAGCCAGCGCCATAGACGTTGGTTGATGCGCAAAACTGCGGCGCTTTTTTCTGGATTGAACTCGTATTCGTACTCGTTATGTTTTCGCTTTTTATTGTAAATAGTCAATCCTATGTAAACCAGGGTTGCAATAAATGGAATCGAGTAGGTCATTTGGCTTGCCCAAAACTCATTTGGTGACTCCAAGAAGGTGTAATCCTTGGGAACCAATTCTGCGCCAAGATGCTGGAAATAGTAGGTCTCGGCCCACAACATCACCAAGGCTCCAATCGCCAAGATCTCAACCAAAATGTCAGATTTCGTAAAAGTCGAAGGCTTTTTCTCTTCAAGGATGTTTTTCATCGGGCAATTGTTGTCGAGCTGTTTTTGCGAAGTTAATGTCTTCCGCGAGCGCGACCAAGCTGCAGGCCAACGTGCACGCCCTTCGATAAGCGCGAAAAGCAGGAAAAGGTTCTATTTCTGTGCTTCCACTCTCATTTTTTTGCCGCTCATGAGAACCCGTCGGTAGCCATCCTGTGTATCTGAAGAGATTTCCTTACCGAGGATTCTTACTTTGGAGAATTCCTCGGGAAACTCGATCGAAATGCCCCATTTGGATTGGATTTGGCTGACCTCGATGGCCAAAACGCCATCTTTGTTGGTATAAAGGAGATTGATCTCATTGTCGCCGACAAGGACTTTTTCGATGGAGGCTTCCTGCCAGTTGCTCGGCATTTGGGGACGGATGTAGATGACTTTGTTGCCGGCATCGGGCTTGATACCAAAAAACTGGTATACAATCGGGACACCATAGCTGTAGAGATTCCATGCCTGTGCCATCATGCCATAGTCCGGCGACACCTCGTAAATCGATCCTGGCAAAGCAAAGCCAAAAGACTTTGTCATCCGCTGTAGGTAGGATAAGGCCTCATCCGGACGCCCGTAGTTGTTTTCACCAATTGTCAATACTCCCGTCGGTAAGGTCATGACAGCACCTGTGTAGGAAAATACCTTGCTTCCAGCAAAGGAGCCGTCTTCACTTGCTGCGGCTTCGTCCCGGTCAATACCCGTAACATAGACCCCAAATGGGTTGGTAAACCGCTTCGCTTTGTCCAAGGCGCGGATTGCTTTATCTGTATCTGCTATACCCATTTCCATGGGTGTGTTCACCACCCAATTGTGGAATACCACAAATCCCCGTTTTTGGTCTTTGGGGTAAGTCGCAATTTTGGATCGGCTTGCCTTGAGTTCCTCGACTGCCCAAGGCTTATTGAGTGTATCGGCCCGCACAATCGCGGCATCGATCAAATGGAGCGCTTCGTCCGGTGTCCCGATGAAATCCGCAAATCCATTGAAATCCTCCACCCAGAATTCTTCATTGATTTTCTGTTTCAACCGATCTGCCAAAGCTTGGTATTCTTTTGCGAGCTCTGGTTTTCCCACTACCGCTGCGATCTGCGCCGCATCCGCGAAAGCTTTTTGGGTATAGACAGCCACGTCGACCATTTCGGAGGCAAGGCCATGGATTTCCATCATGCCATAACCGTCGGGGAAAAGGTTGCCATCTTTGTCATTTTCGTCCATCAGCCATTGGAGCCCCTTTTGGATCGTAGGGAAATATTTTTCCAAAAATTCCCGATCTCCTGTCCACTGGTACACCCACCAAATCAAGGAAGTGAATTGGGGTGTTTCGTTGATATTGCCGGGGTTGAAAACCACCCCATTGGTACTCGTCTCATGCATGATGCGTCCGTTGCCGTTGGCTTCGGAGAGTTTGTGGATCAGGTCGATGGTAGCGTAGACGAGGTCCTTGCGTCCTGTCGCGATCGCGCCCTTGAGCGTATATTCATTGTCAACGCCAAACCACCATGGATAGTCAGGCATGCCGGCGGCCAATCCGCGGCCGATTTCCGGTACATCGCGCACCAGCCATTCGGTATTGTACTTGACCCATTCGAAAGCCTTTTCAAGATCTTTGTCCGGGATGCTGACTTTTGCAGTGGCAGCGATCGTTTCGTAGTGCTTTCTTTTTGCCAAAAGGTCCAGTTCCGCATTCGCCTTCAAGTCAGCGAGCGTGGATTCCAGCTCAGCCTTGTTTTTATAGGATCCTGCGATAATAAACCGGAGGTGTTGCGCTACTTGTGGTTCGAGCGTTAATTCATAGCCCAATCTACCTGCAGTACCTTTGCCTTGGGGCTGATAGTCACAAGTCGCAGAGGGGCCCTCGGTGTATTTTGCCGGACGATCTCCGCCAAACATCACCCACCATTCATTTCCCTGATCCTTTCCGATCCAGGCATTGGCTGCTTCATCAAAAACCAACTGATCGGGGTGATCTACCAGGTTGAGCCTTTCCCCGAGCCAAACGGGCATCAGGTCGGTATGGCCCGTAAATTCAAACCCGATTGTTTTTGGACTTGATCCCGTGTTGACGATGGAAAACTCGACCACCAGTCCTTGTTTTCCGTCCGGTGCAAATTGGAAGCGCTGGATTTCCAGATCCGGTACCGCTGTGCTGAAAATATGCTTGTTCGCAAAGGGATAGTTGATAAATGCATCTGCATTGTCGAGGCAATAGGAATTGCCATCCACGCCGATGGCTGCCGTAAAGCCGTCCATCAGCTTGATGGGATGGTTCCAAATCCCGCCCATTTCTCCCTGCACATGCCAGCCAAGGTCGGGAAAATTGCCGTCTTGATGGCCCACCATATAGACCCTGTCCCCAGCCGTAACAAAGGGAGACGATTTGTATTCGGCCTTGCCTTCCAAGCCTTCGGTATCTTCAATCAAGGAAAAAAGCTGGGTTTGGCCGCTGGGCTTGGTACAGGAAAAGCCGCCAAGGAGTAGCATTCCCACCATGCCATGCGCAAAAACACGTTTCATAGGTTGACTTTTTGGATCATCAAAAATAAAGGTAGGATTTTTATCCCAGCGACTCCAAAAAACCGCTACATCATGGCACCAAGTTCACCAAAATAGCAGGTGTCTTGATCACTTTCCCATCTGCTAGCCGCAGTTCCATGACGAGTGAGTGCATTTTGGCTTCTGCCGGGCGCCTCGAAAAAGTGAAATAGTAGCTGCTGATGTTAGTCTGATTCAGGATTTCCTCCATGAAGACTTCCTTGGACATAAAGGCCTTCAGGTCTGTAAAGGCAATGATTTCTGACAGGTCCGTACCTGCCGGATGCTCGATATCGAAATCCTGATTGCTCAGCAAGGTAAGTTCCGACACGGGATTATTGTTTTCAAATACGACGGGGCAGTTGGGATTTGCGGTAAAGAAAACCTGCACAGGTTTGGTAAATTCCAGCTTCACCAGCAGTCTATCGATGGAGAGCCCTGCACTGTTCAGCCACAGTGCATTTCCGGTATTTGCTGGATCGAGGGTTCGCGGGAAGGCCTCGATTTCCTTCAACTCAAACAGGGTTTCTTTGCAGTTTTCTTCACAGGCAGTTTGGAAGAACAGGATGAGCACGACCAAGCTTAATAAGCCGATCCGATAGGAAAATTTCATAAGAATCTTGTTTGCGAGATGAATAAGTTGATTTGAAACTAGTAAAACCGATTGAAAAAAAGAAATTCGATGGAGCTTTCGAGAGGCTTTGCCTGCAGGCTTGACTGACCTCTTTGCAGCTTGAAAGCCAGTTTTTTGCCTTTGGAAGAAATACGATTGAAGTTGGTCGGCCAAAACCCATTTTTTTCCTGAATAGAATCTTATTGGATTAATTTTGCCAAAATCCCAAATCTCCATGCCAGTTATGCCGCGTTCCCTTTCCCAATTGATTGCCCTCCGGCAGGAACTCCACCGCTTCCCGGAATTGTCTGGCGAGGAGTCAGCAACCGCCCAACGGATAAGTGCATTTTTTGCTCAAATGTCTTACACGAAACTCATCCCGAATTTGGGAGGAACGGGGCTTGCCTTTGTTTGGGAAGGGGAAAAGGAAGGGCCAACGACCTTGTTCCGCTGTGAATTGGACGGTTTGCCCATCTTGGAGAAAGGCGAGGTTCCATACAGAAGCGAAAAGGTCGGCAAATCCCACGTTTGCGGACATGATGGGCACATGGCGATCTTGTCTGGATTGGGCCTTTACTTAGACGAGAGCCCACCGATGCGGGGAAAAGTGGTGCTGCTTTTCCAACCTGCCGAGGAGACTGGTGATGGGGCAAGGGCTGTTTTGGCTGATCCGAGATTTGCGGAAATAAGACCCGATTATGCCTTTGCACTCCACAATCTTCCGGGCTTTCCCCTCCACCAAATCGTCGCCAAGCCAGGAAGTTTTGCGGCTTCCTCGGTCGGGATGAGCATTTTCCTGCACGGGCGAAATGCCCACTCGGCGCATCCTGAAGCAGGCAACAGTCCCGCCCAAGCCATGGCTGAAATCATTCAAATGTTGGAAAAGCTACCAAAGGATTTTGAAGATTTTACCCTGGTGACGGTTATCCATGCCGAATTGGGTCAAATCGCCTTTGGAACCACGCCGGGCGAGGCGGTAGTTCGGGCAACGATGCGGGCATTTGACAATGCGGTGAAGGCAAGGCTTGTTGCGGTGGCGGAAATGAAGTCTTCTGAAATTGCTGGAATATACGGACTGGGGATAGAATTTAGGTACCAAGAGGATTTTGCCGCGAGCCATAACCATCCTGAGGGATTTGATATCCTCAGGCAGGTAGCCCTGGATTTGAATTTGGACTTGAAGGAAGTGGCCGTTCCCTTCCGTTGGTCTGAGGATTTTGGCTTGTTCTCGGATTACGCAAAGTCGATGTTGTTTGGCTTGGGTTCCGGCTTGGAACAACCCCAATTGCATGAGCCGAATTTTGATTTTCCGGAACAGTTGATCCCCACGGGTATTTCCATTTTTTCCAAAATCATCCAAAAACTGAACCATTGACGATGATCGACCTACCTGATTTTCATACCCATACTCCGGGGAAGACATTGGGAATACTCAATTTGGGAATAGCGGAAAGCCCATCGGTGGGGATCTATTCCATGGGCTTGCATCCTTGGTATTTGGATGGAAATTGGGAGAAGGATATCGAAATCTTGACCGAAAAACTCGAGGATCTTCGCATCCTTGCCGTCGGTGAATGCGGCTTTGACGGGATCAGAGGTCCGGAATTGGCGATTCAAAAAGCTGCCTTTGAAGCACAGGCCGCCATGGCAAAATCCCTTGGTTTGCCCATCATCCTGCATTGTGTCAAAGGGCTTCATCTTTTGCAGGAATTCCTGAAAAAGCATTCCCAACCCATCATTTGGCATGGATTCAATCTTCATCCCGATGCCGGGAAAAGTTTACTTGGCCATCCGGTGTATTTCTCTTTTGGCAAGCATATCCTCATCGAGGATTCCCATGCCCAAGCCTGGCTCAAAATCTGTCCACTGGACAAAGTATTTTTCGAGACGGATGATTCAGGCTTTCCGATTGAAGCCATATATCGGCAGGCTTCCTTAATTTTGGGCCTTCCAATCGAGCGTCTAAGGGAAGTCGCATTGGAAAATTGGAACAGGATTTCAAGTCGAAAAATACATGGATGAATTTGCTTGGCTGTCGCGAACCGAACTGATTGTTGGCCGCGCGGGATTGGAAAAATTGGCCAAAAAACACGTGCTTGTTGTAGGAATGGGTGGCGTAGGTTCCTTTGCCGCGGAGTTTATATGCCGGGCAGGCATCGGCGAAATGACCATCATCGATGGCGATATCGTTGACATCAGCAACTGCAACCGACAGCTTCCTGCGACCCAGAAAAATGTAGGTCAGGCCAAAGTCGAATGGATGGAAGAACGCCTCCTCAGCATCAATCCAAACCTCAAGATCCATGTCATCCGGGAGTTTCTCATGCCCCATGATATGACAGCACTGTTGGATGAAAACCACTATGATTTTGTGGTAGACTGTATAGATAGCTTCACACCTAAGCTGCACCTGATCGATGGAGCACTCAAGCGGGGATTTCCTTTGGTGAGTTCGATGGGCGCAGGCGGTAAAGTAGATCCCACACAAATCAAGATCGGCGATATCTCGGAAACCTACCATTGCAGGTTTGCCAAGATGGTGCGCAAGCGCCTGAAAAAAAAGCAGATTTCGAGGGGATTCAAGGCGGTATTTTCCTCGGAACTCGTAATCCGGGAGAGTCTGATGTTGACCGATGGGCGCAATTTCAAAAAATCAGCCTACGGAACGATGTCTTTTTTGCCAGCGGCATTCGGCTGTGCCTGTGCATCCGTTGTCGTCAATGACCTCCTGGCCAGTTGATACTATTGGAAATGCAGGTAGAGTGTAATGGATTTCCTCCGCATTTCCGAAATCGCATCGCGGAAAGCCGGATTGGTGGCTTCGGCCCTGTACATATTCAGCAGGCCATGGGAAAAGCGCACTTCAGGGGAGAATTTGAAATATTTGAAATAAAAGTCAAAACCCAGACCCAAATCGACGGTAACGTCTCGGCCCAAAGTGGCGATGTCCTCTATATCGGCTTCCTCCTGTTCCTTTGTCCGGAACATGTAGGAACCCCCTCCAGTGAAGAACATGCGCGTATTATTGAAGCGTTGGGCTTTGTATTTGAATAGCAGGGGGAATTCGACCATCGTGGCCTCGTTGACGTAGGTTTCGGTATTGCGCAGAAAGTTGTTCTCGCCATTTCCGGGCTGTGAGACTGAAAATGTGTTGACATCGGTTCGAAACTCGTAGAAGCCTACTTTCGGCGTGAAGAGGATGTTTGCCTGGTCGTGCAGGCGGAAGGTCACTAAGAATCCCAAGGAAAAGCCAGCGGTGTAGACCGGGACGATGCTTTGGATATCCCTTAGCTCTGTATTGTTGGGGTCCAAAAAGGCGTCTGAGTATTTCAATCGCCAATAGTTGGTATGCGTCGCCAGAAAAAATCCATAGGAAACCAACTTGTCGTCCTGTCCCGCCTTGCTGATTTCACCATACCTTGCCTGCCCCAATGCCGGGACGGTCAACAGCAGGGTAAACAGGAGGAAAAGGCTTATTTTTGCCCGATATAGATGGAACTGATGCCGAAAGTGAGCGGTTTGCATTGCGTGTTTTTAAAGCCGACTTTTTTCAATACTGCCAGGAAATCTTCTCCGTCCGGGAAAGCTTGGACTGATTCGGGTAGGTAAGTATAGGCCGCATTGTCTTTGGAGACAATCTTCCCGATTTGAGGCAGAATATATTTGAAATAAAAGTTATATCCTTGCTTCATCGGGAATTTTTTGGGCTTTGAAAACTCCACGATTACCGTCTTTCCTCCAGGCTTGAGCACCCGGTACATATCCCGGAGTCCTTTTTCCAGATTTTCAAAATTCCTGACACCGAAGGAAACGATCACGGCATCAAATTTATTATCCTCAAAAAGCAACCTTTCCGAATCTCCTGTCTGCAGCTCGATTCGGTCGTCGAGTTTTCGCTTTTTGAGTTTTTTCCTTCCCTCAGCAAGCATGCCTTCCGAAATGTCCACACCGATGATCTTGTCAGGATTCAGGGCCAAGGCTTCAATGGCAAAGTCCCCCGTCCCAGTCGCAATGTCCAATATAAGCTTGGGCTTGTCGGCAGCCAGCATTTTGACTGCTTTCTTCCGCCAGGTAATGTCGATGCCCAAACTGAGAAAGTGGTTCAAAAAATCATACTTTTTGCTGATGTTGTTGAACATCTCGGCTACTTGTTCTTTTTTGCCTTCCTGCTTGTCTTTGTAGGGTACTACTGCCATGAATCTTTGAAAATGAAGCACAATATTACTGAAGAAACCCGAGCAATCTAAAATTGTTGGCGATTATGGCAAATCACCTGCATTTCTTTGGGACTGTGGCCGACAGGAGATTTCCGCCCAAAAGCCTTACCTTTGGGCCTCAAACAAAAGTGCCATGATCAAGAAAGCCGTTTTTTCCGTCAGCAACTCCGATTATACCAAATGCCCTAAAACGGATAAACCTGAGATCGCATTCATCGGCAGATCAAATGTCGGCAAGAGTTCCCTGATCAATATGCTGGCGGGTGTCAAGGACCTCGCCAAGACATCCGGCAAGCCAGGCAAGACCCAGCTCATCAACCATTTTGAGATAGATGGCAGGTGGTACATGGTCGATTTGCCAGGGTACGGCTATGCGGTCGTCAGTAAGTCAACAAAGTCATCTTGGGAAAAGATGATCCGGGGCTACCTCACCAATCGGGCAAACCTGATTGCCGTGATGGTCTTGATCGACAGCAGGCTGGAGCCGCAGAAGATTGATTTGGAGTTTATCACTTGGTGTGGAGAGCATGACGTTCCGTTTGTCTTGGCGTTTACCAAAGCCGATAAGCTCGGGTTGGAAAAAACCAAGGTCAGCATCCAAAGATTTCTGGATGCGGCAAAGGAGATTTTCGGGGAAGAACCCCAGTATTTTATTACGTCCGCCAATAAAAGAGAAGGAAAGGAAGAGCTGATTAGGTTTTTCGAGGCCGAAATATCAGAATATTATGAGGCACTTGGCTGATCCTTGGGCATTCGACGGGATGTCTTATATTTGCAGGCCTTAACCAACAAGAAACATGAAATTCAACGAAATAGCCACCATTTCAGGCAAACCTGGTCTTTACAGAGTACTAAAACCCTCACGCGGAGGGGCAATTTTGGAATCTTTGGATGAAAAGAAGACAAAGCTTGTAGTTGGTGCCAACCATCGGGTTTCCATTTTGGCAGAAATCTCCATTTACACCATGACCGAAGAGGGCGCAACCCCGCTGTACGACGTAATGAAGAAAGTCCATGAGGAATTCAACGGAGACCCCGGACTGGACGCCAATGCTGATGCGGACGAGCTGAGGGCTTTTCTGAAGCACGTTTTGCCTGACTTTGACCAGGAAAAGGTGTATCCTTCCGATATCAAGAAATTGGTGGCATGGTATAAAATCATCAGCTCCCATGCACCGGAGGCATTTGCGGAGTCGAAGGAAGAAGCAAGCGAGGAAACGGCGGCTGAATAAAAGCTTTGCAAAAAAAGCCCCCAAGGTTATTGGAATCTTGGGGGCTTATTCATTTCGATTACATCAGGGTCCTAAGCGCATTGTACATCATGGAAAATGAGAACCGGGAGTTGTTGAAAGAAGCCGCAGGTCTGATTTCCTCTGATCTCCAAACGCCGATTTCCATGCAGGACTGGGATGAAGAAGCGCTTGTCCAGTACCTTACCCCGCTGGTCCGCGGCATGTTGGATCGGGATTTCAACCGATTTCTCCAAATCTGCTATCGGATAGACCTCGGGGAGAAAAAGCTCAAAACCATCCTTGCCGAAGCCCCACCTGAGACACTGGCCGAAACACTTGCCCGAGAGTTGGTCGCACGCCAGGTACAAAAGATACTCCTGAGGAGGAAGTACTCGGGTCACTGAACCAAGACTCCTTTTCTGGCTACTGTCGTGGCATTTTTCTTTAGGAAATTCCCCGCTTCATCCACCATGTTTTTGGAGCCGATAAAGAGTGGTGTCCTTTGGTGCAGCGCCGTTGGTTGGATGTCCAATATCCGGCCGTGTCCATCCGTAGCTTTTCCGCCCGCCTGTTCTGCGATAAAGGAAAGCGCATTGGCTTCGTAAAGCAGCCTCAGTTTTCCTTTGGGAGATTTTTGTGTAGCGGGATAAATATAAATTCCCCCTTTCAGCAAGTTTCTATGAAAATCCGCCACCAGTGATCCAATGTACCGCGCGCTGTAGAGTTTCGCCTTGCAGTGTTCTATATACTCTTGCAATCCGGCTTCAAATTGGTAATAGCTTCCCTCATTGACGCTGTAGATATTTCCGTCGGAGGGAGCGACCATGTTTTGGTGGGAAAGAAAAAACTCTCCCAAGGATGGCTCGTAGGTGAAGCCGTTGACGCCATGGCCGGTGGTGTAGACGAGCATTGTGGAGGAACCGTACAGCACATATCCTGCGGCAACTTGTTGATTGCCGGGCTGCATGATATCTTCGGGTTGAATGGGGCTACCGATGGGTGTCACGCGCCTGTAGATGGAGAAAATGGTCCCGATCGAGATGTTCACGTCGATGTTGGAGGAGCCGTCTAGGGGATCAATTGCCACGACATACTTTCCGGAGCCATTTTGCAAGTCGATTACTTCGTCGTCTTCTTCCGACACGATCGCACAGACTTCTCCGCCTTTTGTCAGGGCTCTGGTGAATCGGATATTGGCAATGACGTCCAATTTTTGTTGCTCCTCTCCCTGGACGTTGGTTTGACCAAATGCACCACCGATATTTGCCAATCCGGCACGGTTTGTTTCCCGGTTGACAATCTTTGCTGCAAGCGCGATGTCCCTCAACAACTGGGAGAGTTCTCCGGATGCGAACTGGAACTCCTCCTGTTTCAGCTTGATGAATCTGTCCAAAGTGGTGCCCACTGGATAGGCAAGGGACGAGGTGTTAGGTGAATAAAGTTTTGTTTTCATAAAATTGGAAAAATACAATATTTGGGTTTATCTACAGAAAATTACAAATAATTTCGGATGTCAAAAATTTTTGTTTTCAAATTTGGAGGGGCCTCTGTAAAAGATGCTGCATCCATTCAAAACCTTCGCAACATTTTGCACAATCGATTGCGAAATCCAACCGTCATCGTCGTGTCAGCCATGGGGAAAACGACAAATGCCTTGGAAGAAATCCTCGGGCTGAAACTGGCGGGAGAGGATTTTTCTTTGAAAAGTACAACACTGAAGAACTATCACTTGGGGATTTGTGCCGGGCTTTTTGACAAGGAGCACAGGGTTTTTTCGGTCGTCGAGAATTACTTTTCCCAGCTGGAGCGATTCCTACACAAGAAGCTCAGCAAAGAAAACTACGACGAGTACTACGATCAGGTGGTATCGTTTGGAGAGCTCATATCCTCCCGGATTGTGCAGGAATACCTTTGCGAGTCGGGGATTTTTTGCGTTTGGCAGGATGCCAGGGAGGTGGTCATTACCAATGAAGACTATCGATTTGCAAAGATTCATTGGGAAAAGACTGCCCAACTTTGCCAAAAGATACTCAGGCCGATCTTGGAACAATACCCAATCGTGACACAGGGATTTATCGGAAGTGAACCTGGTGGAAAGACCACCACCTTGGGCCGCGAAGGCTCAGACTTCACGGCGGCGATATTGGCTTCCGGTCTGAAAGCGGCTTCTGTGACGATTTGGAAGGATGTAGACGGGGTATTGAACGCCGATCCCAAGCGATTTCCAAACACCGTCAAGTTTGACGAACTGGATTACCGCGAGGCTGCCGAGCTCACTTATTATGGAGCTTCTGTCATCCATCCCAAGACGATCAAGCCGCTGGCTAATATGGGGATCCCGCTGTTTGTGAAGTCGTTTATCCATCCTGAGGGAAGTGGAACCAAGATACACCAAGTGGATAGGGCAAATACCGTTCCCTGCATCGTCGTCAAGGATTCCCAAATCCTCGTCAGTTTCAAAGTCACCGATTTTACTTTCATCAATGAAGCCCACATCCATCAAGTGTATTCTGAATTGGAGCGGCTGAAGTTGCGGGTCAACCTGCTGCAGACTTCTGCGATCAGCATTTCGATCGTTATCGACAAGGAGCTTTTCAAATTGGAAAAACTTATCGCGGCACTGACCAAGGACTTTGAAATCAGGTACAATGAAGGCTTGCAATTGATCACAGTCAAAAACCATCAACCCGAAATCATGGCAGAATTGGTGGCTGGAAAGGAGGTTTTGCTGGAGCAAATTACCAGGACTACTTTTCAGATCGTGGTAAAACCTTCAGCCAACTAGGTATTTGACGGTCTTTTCGATCGGAGGGAGGTAGCTTGTTCCAAACAATAGCAGGTGAACCAAAAGTGGATACAGGTTATAGATCGCTTCCCTTTCTTCAAATCCCGGTTCGAGGGGAAACACCTCATCGTAGCGATTGTAGAATCGCTCGGAGAATCCCCCAAAAAGCTTGCTGAATGCGATGTCCATTTCACGGTGGCCGAAATACACAGCCGGGTCAATCAGCGCAGGCTTGCCCATCGCATCTGTCATCACATTACCCGACCAAAGGTCGCCGTGAATCAAAGCTGGTTTTTCTTTTGGGAAAATTCCCTGCAACTTTGGGTAGATCGACTGAAATTTTCTTAAGAAAGGCGCATCAATCATGCCCTTGTAAAAGGCCTTTCCGACGAGCGGTTCCAATCTGTTGGAAATAAAAAAACCGCGCCAATCCTCTTGAATTGAATTGATCTGTGGCAATGAAGCGATGTAATTGTCTTCCTGTAGCCCAAACTGTTTTTGGGTAGCCATGTGCAACTCGGCCAAGCCCTCGCCCAGGTTTTCCCAATACAAATCCGCATTGCGACCAGACTCAACCCATTCCATCAGCAGGAAGTTTTGATCCTGCTCCCTGCCAAAAGCGATTACTTCCGGAACGGTGAGAGAGGTATTGGATTTTAACAGCCGTAGTCCCTCCGCCTCTCTGAGGAAAATATCAGCGGATGGCTCAAAATTTATTTTAAGAAAAAATCTCCCCGATGAGGTGCCCACAAATATGCCTTGATTGATATTCCCAGCCGCAATCAGTCTGAGGTTTACACCACCCGAAACATCTCCAAG
This sequence comes from Mariniradius sediminis, assembly GCF_021491425.1. Classification (NCBI taxonomy): domain Bacteria; kingdom Pseudomonadati; phylum Bacteroidota; class Cytophagia; order Cytophagales; family Cyclobacteriaceae; genus Mariniradius; species Mariniradius sediminis. The sequence continues at coordinate 24,449 of NZ_JAKEVZ010000003.1, forward strand.
GCATTTTGAAAGGATTTTGTCGATCAAATCCTGTTGCTCAAACATAGATATTATGCTCGCTTTTGAGGTGCTCCATGAAGTGGTCGATGGATTCATCCAATATTCGGAAAACATCGTCGAAACTATCGTCACCGCCGTAGTAGGGATCGGGGACTTCCAATTGATCGGGGTTTGGGTGGAACTCCCGCATGAGGTACACGCGTTGGTTTCCTTTGCCAAATCGGTTTACGAGGGTATTGATGTTGCGCTTGTTGGAATGATCCATCGCAATGATGTAGTGGAACTCCCGAATGTCCACCCGATTGATTTGACGGGCGCGGTGATTGATCGGGATATTGTTGCGTCCTGCACAGGCAATGGTACGTTCGTCAGGAAGTTCACCGATATGGTAATCGGACGTGCCGCAGCTGTCACAGGTGAATTTTCCATGCAGGCCTTGGGAATGAACCTTGTGGTTAAAAATCGCCTCAGCCAATGGCGAACGACAAATATTTCCTAGGCAAACAAACAATACTTTTACCATACAACGGGCTTATCTTAAAGGTCTGATAAAGATACAATTTAGCAACTTTTTGTATATGTGTAAGGCTTGGGGGGTGCAAGCAATTGAATGATAGGAAAAAATAGAAATATTATTTTGAACTAGCCATAGTTGAAGGGAAGAATTCCTCAAAAATCCGAGAATCAGTGACTTTTTGAAGAGAAAAGAACATTTCCTGAACTTCTAACCAAACAATGTTCTGAAATTTTTTTTCTGCAAATTTCGCATCAAATGGAGGGATAGATGAAGTGGAGATTTTTGAACTTTTAAGTTTCGGCTTTTAGGCTTTCTCCTTTCATTATCCTGCATAACGTTTTAGTTTCTCCATGCCCACTTGAGTTTGCATTTTATTTTGGAGACTTTAAGCGGTACCTTTGACCATCCAAACAATGATGCGGGCCATGCAGGATTCGACTTCGACAAAACCCTTGAAAAAAATCGCAGCCATCACCATGGCGCGCAATGATGATTTCTTTCTCACGCGTTGGATTGGCTATTATGGCCGGGAATTGGGCGAGGAGAATATCTTTATCTACTTGGACGGAGAGGATCAACCTATTCCGAATAATGCGGGAAAATCCAATGTCATCCACGAAAAGCGGGTCGTCGAACATGTCATTTCGGCCGAAAAACGCCGATTGGGCTTTTTGTCAACCGTTGCGAAATCACTTTTGGAGCAGTATGATATCATCATTGGTGTGGATGCGGATGAATTCCTTGTCGTGGACCCAAAACTCGGTAAAAGCCTTCGGGAATACCTCAGCGAAATCGAAATCAATCCCTCTGTATCCGGGCTTGGGATGGATGTGGGACAGCACCTTGATTTGGAGAAGACGCTCGACAAGAGTGCTCCATTTTTGACTCAGCGGTCCTATGCCTACCTGTCCTCCCGCTACACAAAGCCCTCCGTCATTTCGCAGCCAGTCAATTGGGGTTCTGGGTTTCATCGGGTAAAAGGCCGCAATTTCAAAATTGATCCAAATCTCTACCTTTTTCATTTTGGTTCGGTGGATTACAAGATGATTCAAGACAGATTCCTCGACAAAGACCGGATGGCGACGGGACGTGCCGGGCATATAAAAAAGCGCGCTAAAACGATCGATATCGTCACTCAATCGAAACCCAAGACTGAAGAAAAATGGCTGGCAATCGCCCGGAGAATGCAAACCTTTCTGAGGCCGGTGTATGCTTGGAACAAGCCTACGATGGCGAAATTAAAATGGGTAGTCAAGATTCCGGACCGGTTCAGAGGAATTGTCTGATTCGTCCGAAGCTGGGAAAAAGTCCTTTTATAATCTTGAGGCGATTTTGATCAGTCCTCTTCCTCCCGACTGCGGCCGGTTTTTCCTCTTCCCTCGACTACAAGGACGATTTCGCCCTTGATGGGGTGATGTTGATAGTATTCCACCAATTCGTCGAGTGTGCCCCGGACGTTTTCTTCAAACATTTTGCTCAGTTCACGCGAAACGCTCGCCATCCTGCTGGGGCCAAATACTTCCGCAAACTGCTCCAAGGTTTTCATCAGTCTGTGGGGCGATTCGTAAAATACCATCGTGCGCGATTCGGTGGATAGTTCCTCCAAGCGTGTTTTTCTGCCTTTCTTGTGGGGCAAGAATCCTTCGAATGTGAATCGGTCATTTGGCAGTCCCGAGTTGACCAAGGCAGGGACAAAGGCGGTTGGACCTGGGAGGCAATTGACTTCCAATCCAGCTTCCTTGGCCGCTCTCACGAGCAGAAAGCCAGGGTCGGATATGCCCGGCGTACCTGCATCACTGACCAAGGCAATTACCTCGCCCTTCTTCATCCTGTCGACAAGTTTTTCCACTGTCTTGTGCTCGTTGAAGATATGGTAGGATTGCAGCGGCTTATTGATCTCAAGGTGTTTGAGCAGCATTCCGCTGGTCCTGGTATCCTCTGCAAGTATGACATCGACGGATTTGAGCGTCTCAATCGCCCTCAGGGTGATGTCCTTTAGATTGCCTATAGGTGTTGGAACGAGATAAAGGCTTACATGATTTTCAGCACCCATACTTAAATCGCGTCGATGGCCGCGGCCAGTTTGTGGTCTTTTTCGGTCACTACGTTTCCTGCGTCATGGGTGGTGAGTTCTATCGTGACGGTATTGTACACGTTGCTCCAATTGGGATGGTGCTCGTGTTTTTCAGCCAAGAAAGCAACTCTTGTCATAAAGGCAAATGCCTGTTGGAAATCCTTGAAGCGAAAGGTCTTTTTGAGTCTATTGTTTTCCTCCGTCCACATGGTTCAAGTTGGTTTTGTTAGAGTGAAATGACACCTTCTACCTCGGCGGCTTTGTCATACACTGCCAAAATCGCATCACTGCTTGGCATCATGGCTCTGATTGTCGCCGACACGTAGGTTCCTTTGGATGAAGTTTTGAGGGTCATCTTGTTGTTGGGCAAAATCGCACCAATCTCGTTTTCTTTTCCACTAGGTACGATGAACTTGAACATATAGAGGGTGGGAAAAGAAGTTTGAGCTTCCAGTTTTTCCTTAAAGGCTGTTCTGTTGAAGGTATCTTTCATAGTCTGCAAATTTAAGGGTTAACAACCTTGAAAGAAAAATAAATCCCGAGCAACGTCTTTGGCTCTCTTTTCCTGAATTTACTGGGAATTGAAGAAAGAAAAAAACCCGAGGAATGCTCCACGGGTTCTTGCTTAATCAGTGTTTTCTGGATTTTAGAAGAATTTGTACCTGTAGTCTTTTACATCGGCCAATTCCTCCAAAGCCATCATGATCATGTAGGCAGTCCTTTGTGAGGTGTTCAAGGTCAATTGTCTTTGATAACCGCTGTAGTCAGCGATTTCGCCTGCAGGAGTCAGGCTGTTGAGTTTGATAACGATAATTCCAACGTCCTCATGGATTGGCTTGCTGATATCGCCTGGGTTTTTCAAGCCAAAGGCTGCACCGATTGCTCTTGGAGCAAATCCAACGCCCGGCAATACGGAGGCATTCAGTCTCAAGTCAGGGCTTTTGTCCAAAGAGGATTCATTTGGAAACACAGCCTGCATCTCTTCCAAAGAAGCCTTGCCGTTGATTTTTTCCTTGATGATTTCTGCTTTCTTATCGTTGCGGACTTGTACCAAAACCTGTGCACGCACTTGGTCCAAAGTTGCCGTACCTTCTTCGTAGCGCTTCTTCAACGAAGCCACGATATAGGCATTGTCCAATTCAAATACAGGTGACACCGAGCCCTCTGAGGCATCATTGAATGCCCAACGGATCACTTCCCGCGCATTTTGGAGGTTGTTGAGGTTTCTGGCAAAAGCATCTACATTGTTTGCCTGGATGATACGCAAGCCATCTTTTTCTGCGTTTGCAGTAAACTCACCGGCATTTCCGGTATTTGCAGCGAAGGAATCAGCTCTTCTGAACACGTCGTTGCGGGTAGCATCGCTCGGACCCAACTCCAACTCGATGGTAGCGATCTTGTAGGAAGTGGTTTTAGGCAATTCGGTGATGCTGATGATGTGGTAACCGTACTCAGTTTCTACCAATCTATTGATCAATCCGGTGGATTTGGCTGCGAATGCTGCTTCGGCGAATGGTTCTACGAAATCAGCTTTCGCAAACCATCCCAAATCACCGCCTCTTTGGGCTGTACCATCTTGTCCGTATTGGGCGGCCGCAGTCGCAAAGTTCAATCCGTCTTGAATTTCCTTCAGCACCTTCTCGGCATTTTGCCTTACTTCCGCTTTGGCATCGTCGCTCAAACCCTGTGCGCTGAAAAGAATATGCGCCGCTCTCATCCGTGGGGTTCCGTCAAATTTGGAAGTCACTTTGTGGCTGATATAGGTCGACCGGTTGGTCAAGAAAGGACCGTAGGTTTCGCCGACCACGATGTTGTCGACATTGCTGGTCAAGGTAGCAGGAAGGTCTTCACCTGGGCCATAGGTCATAAATGGACCATTACCCTGTGAGTTTCTGATCGCAAAGGCAGAATCAGAAGCCGTGTTGCGAAGCTCCTCAGTCAATTTGGTGATTTCAGCGATCACCGCAGCAGAGTCTTCACCGCTTGGAAGCAGATCGAAGGAAATGTATTCGAGGTCGGCCGCGTTTTTGACTTTGAACTTGTCCTTGTTCTTGGTAATGTAGGCTTTCAACTCATCGTCTGAAACCTTCACCGCCGTGTCGGAGATGGCGTAGAATGGAATGAACAAATGGTCCACATCCGCTACGCTATTGGCCATTTTGTGCTCGAGCTTGCCTTCTTTGGAAGTGGAATATTCAGAAGTTGATAGCAAGTTGTCATATTTGATCCTCAACCTGGCATTGGCAAAGGTTTTTTCCTGCTGTTCCCAAAACGCAACTTGTTCGGGGCTGGCTGTCTCCAATGACTGTAAGAAGCTGATCAACTGCGCCCTGTCAAACTCGCCAGTTTGTGGGTTGGTGAGTTGCTGACGAAGCTCGGCGACGATGTTTTTTCCTTGCACCATATCTACCAATTCAGGGTCGGATACAGTTAGTCCAAGTGCTTCATACTGTTTTGCAAAAACTTTGTCCACGATCAAGGCCTGCCAGGCTTGCTCGCGGATGCTATACATATCTGCTTCGGAAGGAGTTCTTCCGGTACTTTGTTGAAAGGAAAGCTTGATCTGTTCGATCTTTTGGATGTATTCTTCATAGGACACATCTTCACCTGCAATCTCCCCTACGTAATTCCTGCTGTTCCCCAAAAGGGTCGAGTTTGGACTCAAAATATCCCCTCCTACGAGGAAGAATATCAAGCCAACTGCGATTACACCGATTGCAAGACCTGTTCTCTGTCTGATTTTTTTAATTAAAGCCATTCGCCTTTTTTTTAAAGTGCCGCAAAATAATTCAATCTCCCCGTAAATTCAAAATAAAACCGCTGTCAATAAATTACTTAATGGGTTCACCGTCACCGTGGATTTTGAGCCTGAGTGTCTCAATCCGGTGCTCGAGTTTTGAGATGACAGTAAAAGTGTAGGAACCATAGGTGATGGATTCTCCTTTTTGGGGGATGTCTTCCGTGAGGGAAAGTATGAAGCCAGAAAGGGTCTCAAAATCGCCATAAGGAAGAGACCAGCCGTATTTTTCGTTCAAATAATCGATCTCATGTCGGGCGCTCAAGAGATACTCATGGTCCGAAATCTTCTGCTCGATCAGGTCGTCGCTGTCATATTCATCCTGGATTTCGCCGAATATTTCCTCAATGATATCTTCCATACTGACGATGCCCGATGTACCGCCAAACTCGTCCACCACCAAAGCCAAGCTCTTTCTTTCTTTGATAAATTGTATCAAGAGCTCATTGGCTAATGCCGATTCGGGTACAATGATAATGGGTGTGAGGATGTCAGCGATCTTTTTTGGCTTTTTGAATAGTTCAAGTTGGTGGCAATAGCCGACTACATTATCGATGCTTTCGCTGAAAACGATGATCTTGGTATGGCCACTTTCTGCAAATACCTGCTTGAGGTCGTCCATCGTATCATCGATTTCCACTGCTACGATATCTGTCCTTGGCACCATGCATTCACGGACTCGGATGGTCTTAAACTCGACCGCATTATCAAATATCCGCGTGTCCATATCGACTTTTACATCTTTCCCGCTGTGCCGCAGGTTGTTTTGGATAAAGCTGTTCAAGTCAGTGATCTTAAAAACCGGCTTGTCCTCGCTGTAATCATATCCCAATACCTTGGTGATAAAGAATCTACTTAGACCCACAACCAACCATACAATCGGGTACATGATCGTATAAATCACTTGAAAAGGCAGCGAGAAAGCCGACAGCAGGCTGTTTGGATTGAGCATGAAAATACTTTTTGGCAAAAACTCGGCAGTCACCAGAACCAAAATAGTCGATAAGAAAGTCTGCAATAGCATCACTGAAGCCTGATTGTTCAGGCCAGGAAGGTACGATTGCAGCCAAGACTGTATCCACGGCTCAAGCAGGTTTGCCATAAAGATGCCGTAGACGACAAGGGCGATGGTATTGCCAATCAGGGTTGTGCCCAAAACCTGTCCGGTTTGCTTCACCATCCGAGAGAGGATTTTTCCTGATAGTAGACCTTGCTTGTTTTGCAGCTCGATCTGAAGGCGGTTGGCGGAGATATAGGCCATTTCCATTCCCGAAAAGAAAGCCGAGAAAATCAAGGTAATGACCACATATATAAGGTATTGGCTTTCCATTATTTCCTTTTTTTGGTTTTGGGTAGCGCAGGCTTCTTAATGTCGCCGGTCGTCTCTTGCCCTGTGTTGTTTTTCCGATATTTATACCAAAATAGCAAAGCTACCGCCAACATAAAAATGGGGTAGGAAAAGGTGATGCCGCCCACTATAGTCTGATGTGTGCCCACGATTACCAGGGCAGCAGACAAAGAAAGCAAGAGAATATCGGTCAGTTTCATTTTTGCTACATTCCTTCCCCGGGTAGTATCGTGCGGCTGTTGGTCACTTTGTACATTTTGTATTCGTTGAAACCCTCATCGGCCTCCATTCCCGTGCCGTTGAACACGGTTTCCTTCTCACGCACGGTTACGAATTTCTCAGTATAGATCTTTTTGGCATTGGGATCCCAAAATACCTCCTCTGATGCGAGACTTTGGTCTTTTTCAAAGTTTTCGACACGCACGTCACCTTCTCCTCTGTATAGGTTGGCATTCCGATCAAAATAGCCGCGATCCGCCCGCATGGTCGTCGTCGTATTTCCTTCTTTGTCAAAAAACTCAATCTCGATGCCCTCGGGAAACTCGATGTTGCCATTTTCGAATTCCATCTGCTTTTTGGCCTTCAGGTGCGTACGTACGATCGTGGAGTCGCTATGCACGAGGTCGATGTTATACGCCACGCTGACAGGTCCGGTGTATTTTTCCAAGAGACTCACGTCCACGGTCTCCCTGCAGCCAAACAGCGTCAGCGAAAACAGAATTAACAGGATCAATTTTGAATGTGATTTGATCATTGCGCTGCAAAGATACCAAAGTAGGGATTGCTATGAAAAAAGAAAGGCAGCGTTAGCGGCTGCCTTTCCATTAAATCAATCATTTAAGCTTAGTCCCTGGTTGCCAATGTGACTGTTTCTCCAATCCAGCATCCTGTGCTGATGGTTTCACCAGCCATTTTTCCTTCCGTAAACAATTCCTCTTTGGACGGGAAGCGTGCACGTGCGTCACGCATGCCTTCGGAATTTCCTGCCTTTTGGAATGCATTGTAAGCAGCGATATAGACAGAGGAGTCTTTGGCGCGGCTTTCACCACCTTTGCAATCGTTGAAAGACATCATGTAAAGCTGACCGATCAGAGTATATGCCTCGGATACCCTTGATGGATCTAATTTTGCGGCTTCTTGCGCTGCAGAACGTGCAGCGGATTTCCTGCCTGCCTGTCCATGTACCCTTGCAAGGTCCATATGTATTTCAGCTTTTTGGGCGTCATTTTCAGCTAAAGTAAGCGCTTTTTCCAACACAGGTTGAGCTTTATCATACTCCCTTGCTTGCATGTAACGCATTGCCCTCACTTGAGAAGTAGCGAAAGTTGGATTGGCGTTGTCGATCACTTCCAAAGCACTCAAGAACGCAGGAAGTTGAAGACATTTGTATTGTACAGAATACTTGAAGATCTGCTGTGCCACCACCATATTAGTTGGGTCGGCTGCCAATCTTGGACCCAAGGTTTTCTCGATAAAATCACAATTGATCAACTCCATGGCTACCAAAAGGGCTTCCACGTTTGATTTTGGAGTCGTTACGTCCTTTCCTTGTGCTTCTGCTTCATCCAGTAGTTTGGAGATTTTGCTATGGATATCAAGTACTTGTTCGGCTGTATAAGCCTTGTTGAGCAGGTAATGTCTCCTTACCAAGTCAAAATAAGCAGCAGTATAAGCTGGGTTGATGCTTCCGTTTACTTCGAACGCCCGATCATAATATCCAATTGCTTCGGCAAGCTTGGTTTTGTCTTCGCGGAAATACTGGTATCCATAATAAGCTTTATTCTCGATCCACTTAGGCTCGTTGTCGTAGTTGGCCTTCCTCAACTCGTACACTTTCATGACAGAATCTTGGTAGACCCTTTTTTGAGCAGCGTCTGTAGTTTTTCCTGCAGCACCATGGTAGATGGTTACACCGTTGATATAGATGGACTCATTGAGTTTGGGCACATTCACCAAAAGCCAATGCAAAGGCTTGGTGGCCTCGACAAACTGCTCTGACTTCATGTAATCCACATAGGCAGCATTGTATTCCCTTGCCTTCGCTTCCATGGCTGGATCGCTAGGGAAGTTGAACTCCTGTGCCTGAACGGTGCCTACCATGGCTAGGGCCATCAGCCCTACAAGTGCGTGTTTCAGTTTCATAGTTATTAGTGTTAATCAAATACTCGTTTATAGAACCAAGTGTTATCATTCAAGGAAAATCCAAGGCTGAATCCAAAGAAATCTTCCTGAAGCAGACCATTCTCCGTTGTCCCTCTCCTTCCGACTTTGAATGCAAAATTGAGAAGAGAAAGACTGTTTACAGGAACCGAAGCTCCAAAATTGATGCCAATGTCGTTGATACTCGTTTCGTTGACTACGTACGGAGTCTGTTGGTAAAATACCCCAAACCTGAAAGTGGACCTCTTGAAGATATTCTCCACGGAGGTATAGTCCGGTACGATTTGCCCGCCAAAAGCCACCCTGATATTCTCTTTAAGGGAACTCGGATTTCCCTCAAAGGTTCGATATTGTGTAAAATCCTGTCTCTGAGCCTCTAGGCCTAGTACAAATTTATTGATTTTCTCGTAACTAATACCGAAGCCGATATTTTGCGGCACGTAGACCGAACCTTTTACATTGTTGCTCAAGATATCCCCATCCGTATCGGGCCTGCTAGCTTGACCAAATTCGGCAAGCTTCGCAAAGTCTTTTCCATTAATATTTCCAAAAGCATTATAAATGGCTCCAAGATGGATATTGCTTCTTTTTCCCGCTTTAAAGAAATAATACACGCCGGTTTTGAAGGTTACGTCGCTGACGGTAAACCGCTGGTAGTATTCCGTGCTTATGCCTGTCGGGGTGCCGTTATTGATCAGTGAGAGTTGGTTGGTCCGGATGGTGGAGCCAAAAAGGTAGGAGCCATGCAAGCCGATGCTCAGGTTTTTTGCCACCTCAAGACCACCTGATAGGTAGGCCTCAGACACGCCACCTTCTCCATCGATTCTATTGATGAAATTGTAGTCAGAATTGGTCACATCCCCATTCACCACAATACTGTAGTTGACCGAAGTGATCTGATTGAGGCCAAGGCCGAGTGAGCTTTTGCCCGATTTGATGGGAAGAGACATTGCAGCGTAGGAAAGTCCTCCACCATCCACCGTTGTACTGCCACCGGTAGAAGAAACTCCCAGCCTGTTGTAGTTAAAAGCTGCTTGGAAATTGAAAATCGTGTTGCGGGTGCTAAGTGCCGGATTCATGTAGTTGACACCCCATCCAGTACCGAAACTGATGCCCAAGCCTCCCATGGCCTGGTTTTGGGTAAGACCCGCATAATTGAATTCACCGATACCCAATGAGGTATAGGTGGAAGCACTCGATTGTGAAAAAGCCTCTGAAAATATGATAAAGGCACCTATGGTGCCCAGCAATCTCAACCTATTGGTAATGGACATTGTAGCTTAATATTCGATTCAGCCCATAGAGGACCAAATTGGGGATTACAAATATGTGGTCTTTTGTCAAGCTTTCAAAGATTTTAGAGTCACCGCCACAAATTATGACTTTCAAATCCGGGTATTTGGCCCTGTATGCCTCGATCATGCCCTGTATTTCATAGTGAATCCCAAAATAAACACCGCTTTGCATGCAGGATTCCGTGCTATCCCCAATCAGCTCCGGCTGTTGTTTTTCCGGCATCCCGACCAAAGGCAGGCGTGCGGTCTGCTGATGCATCGCGCGGAACCTCATTTGCAGCCCAGGGCTTATTCCTCCACCCAAATATTGGTCTTGCCTATCCAGCAAATCATAGGTAATGCAGCTTCCCAAATCGATTGCCAAAACGTCGTCTTTGGGGAATTTACACCGTGCACCCATGACGGCGGCCTTTCTGTCCACTCCCAATGTATGCGGCGTGGCATATAAATTCTTGAATGGGATTTTCGTTTCTCGGCTTAGAAATAGGAAATTGAAGGGCAATTTCTCCTTCAAATCAGCCTCCGAAAGGGTTACCGAACTGATGATACAGGCTTCGAAATCAACGCTTTCCGAAAACTCAGCGATATCGTGGATGTCAATAAATAACTTTTCCTCCACGAATGCCTCATCTTCAAAAACCGCTGTTTTGATCCGGGTATTGCCGATATCTACGATTAGTCTTTTCACCTTACAATTATTCCTAAAAAAGCCGGATATGTTGTGTCAGCGAAGTTACAGAAATTAGGTCCGCACCGATTTTGATTAAAATAAAATTAACTTTAGCAAAGAATTTTTAACATCATTTAACCCATGGAGCAAAAGACATTCTATAAAGTGGTTGGGCTTATGTCCGGTACATCAGGTGACGGGTTGGATATAGCTTATTGCGAATTTGAGAAAAATGATACTTGGGCTTTTTCAATCCGAACTGCTGAAACAGCTCCCTTTCCAAAAAAATTGGGCAAGAAACTGAAAAAAGCCCATACGCTCAATGGGTTGAAACTGACCAAACTCGATGTGGACTTTGGGCGGTGGATGGGTGAACAGGTCAAAGAATTTGTCAGCAGGCATGGACTGGAACCCGAAGCGGTAGCCTCTCACGGACACACTGTGTTCCACCAACCCCAAAACGGAATCTCCCTCCAAATCGGTAACGGATGGTCGCTTAGGCAGGCTTGCGGCCTCACGGTCATCAATGACTTCAGGATGCTAGATGTCCAATTGGGTGGGCAAGGTGCGCCTTTGGTCCCGATCGGCGATCAATTGTTGTTTGGTGCCTATGACTATTGCATCAATCTCGGTGGTATCGCCAATATCAGTATGGACCGCGCTGGGAAAAGACTGGCCTTTGACGTGTGTTTTTTTAATCTTTTGCTCAATCACTTTGCAGAGGCTTGTGGCAAACCTTACGACAAGGACGGGAAGTTGGCGGCAAAAGGAAAGTTACTAAAAAGGGTGCTGAAGCAATTGAATAAGTTGCCTTATTATCATATAGAAGGAGCGAAATCACTCGGTCGGGAGGATTTGGATGCTTATCTCAAGATACTCGAATGGTCAGAAGCCCATAAGCCTGCCAATATACTGCATACCTTGGTCGTACATTTTGCCCAACAACTCCAGCGGGTTTTGGAGCCCATGGAAGGCCGGCAGACATCGGTCCTGATCACAGGTGGTGGTGCCAAAAACCTGTTTTTTATCGAAAAGCTGAAAGAAACAATTGGGCCAGAGTTCGTGATTGTGCCAGCGGGTGACATGCTTGTGGATTTCAAAGAGGCGCTTGTGTTTGCTTTTTTGGGCGTTTTGCGGCTGAGGGGCGAGATAAATACACTTGCTTCGGTTACAGGTGCTTCCCGGGACAATTGTGGTGGAGTGATCTTTAACGAAGCCTAGCGGGGTTTTCCAGCCGAAGAATATTTCTATTTTTGCCGGCGATAAACCCAAAATAGAGATGAAAGATTTATTAAAAAAATTTGAAAACAAGCAGCCGGAGATTGTTTTTGAATGGAGTGACAACGAGTCCGAGGCAGAAGGCTGGGTTGTGATCAATTCCCTTCGCGGCGGTGCGGCAGGTGGAGGCACTCGGATGCGTAAAGGCTTGGACAAGCGGGAGGTAGAAAGTCTCGCGAAAACCATGGAGGTGAAGTTCACAGTATCCGGTCCTGCAATTGGTGGAGCGAAGTCGGGGATCAATTTTGACCCCCGGGATCCAAGAAAACCCGAGGTGCTCAAACGTTGGTACAAAGCCGTGATGCCACTATTGAAAAACTACTACGGCACCGGTGGCGACCTCAATGTAGACGAAATCCATGAAGTGATACCCATCACAGAAGATTATGGTCTTTGGCACCCGCAAGAGGGTATCGTCAACGGACATTTTCATGCCAGCGAGCCAGAAAAGATCAGGAAGATTGGTCAATTAAGACAAGGGGTTTCGAAGATTTTGGAAGACCCTCACTATACGCCTAATGGTCCAAAGAAATATACGGTCGCGGATATGATCACTGGATTCGGGGTAGCGGAAGCAGTAAGGCACTATTATCATATTTGGGGTGGAAAAATCGAAGGCAAGCGGGCCATCATCCAAGGTTGGGGAAATGTCGGTGCGGCAGCTGCTTGCTTTCTCGCGGTTGAAGGGGTGAAAATAGTTGGTATAATTGACCGGGTTGGAGGGTTGATTAAGGAAGATGGATTCACGCTGGACGAGATTAGGGAATTGTTTTTGAACCGGGAGGGTAACACACTCGTGTCCGATTACCTTATTCCATTTGAAGAAATGCAAGAACGCGTTTGGGATTTATCCGCTGAAATATTCATTCCCGCGGCCGCGTCAAGGCTATTGACCCAAAACCAAGTGGAAAGAATGGTACGGTCCGGACTCGAGGTAATCAGCTGCGGCGCCAACGTCCCCTTTGCGGATTCAGCGATATTTTTGGGACCCATCGGCGAGTGGGTCGACGATCGAATTTCGGTGTTGCCGGATTTTGTTGCCAATTGTGGTATGGCCCGGGTGTTTGCGTATCTGATGTCAGAAAAGGCATCGGTTACGGACCAAGCGATTTTTTCGGACGTGAGCAAGACGATTTCGAAGGCCCTGAAAAATGTCTACCAAAAGAATCCAACCAAGACAAAGATTGCACAAACTGCCCTGGAGATCGCCTTGAAACAGTTGGTATAAACATTTTACCAATCATCAGCCAAGAGGGGTGACATTTAAATTAATTCCTCTTGGCGCTGGGTCTTCATATAGTCTGTTTCATTCAAAATAGGTAGTTTAGCGGAAATAAAGTCCAATTTTGTATATTGGATTGTTGATTTTAAGTGGTGTTTTTTTCAAACCAGCATTGTTGAAAAAATTTGCTAAACTGACCTGAATGAAGAATCTATTCGCTGTTTTTGTATTGGTTTGTGGAGTTATCCTTTTGTTGGGAATCTCCACTGGCTATTCCCAAACAGACCTATCCGTACAGCAAGATACAATCGAACAGAATGACCACGATCAGCATTCGGCTGAGGCGCATGATGTACATGAAGGTCACCACGGCGCTGCACCGGTTTGGCTAGTAATTCCCTTTGTGGCCTTGTTGTTGATGATTGCCACGGGTCCGCTTTTTTACGAACATTTTTGGCACCACAATTATCCCAAAATCGCTGTAGGCCTTGCCATTTTGGTTGTGTTCTATTACCTTTTTGCGTTGCATAATGTGCACGGGCCAGTACATGCATTGGCGGAATATATTCAGTTTATCGCGTTGTTGGCCTCTTTGTTTATTGCCTCTGGTGGGATTTTGATTGAGATTGATAAAAAGGCGACGCCAATCGCCAATGTATCGCTACTCGTGATTGGAGCCTTGGTGTCAAACCTCATCGGAACCACAGGGGCTTCGATGCTGCTAATTCGTCCGTTTATCCGACTCAACAAAGGCAATATCCAGGCATACCATATTATTTTCTTCATATTTATGGTAAGCAATATCGGTGGCTCATTGACCCCAATCGGCGATCCGCCTCTGTTTTTGGGCTTCTTGAAGGGCGTTCCATTCTTCTGGACACTTACCCATAATTTTCCAGCTTGGCTGTTGGCACTGTTTGCTTTGGCGGTAATTTTTTATGTCATTGATCGCAAGTTCGGAACTGCCAACGAGGATGATTTGGAGGATGTCGTTTACACGAACAAATTCGAGATGAAAGGCTCGAGGAATTTCTTTTGGCTATTGATCATCATCCTCTCCGTTTTCTTGGATCCAAACGTATTGGATTGGGTACCAGCAATTCATTATGATGGACAGAAGTTTTCATTCATCCGTGAGATCATCATGTTCTCAGTTGCCTTCTGCAGCTATCGGTTTGCTGATAAAGCCGCACTCAAAGGCAACGAGTTCAATTTTGAACCCATCCGAGAAGTTGCATTTATATTTATCGGAATCTTCGGTACGATGATGCCCGCATTGGAACTCGTCGGAAACTTTGCCAAATCGCCCGAAGGATCGGCTTTGATCACACACAATACGCTTTATTGGGGCACGGGTGTGTTATCGGGTGTTTTGGACAACGCACCTACTTACCTTAACTTCCTCGCCGCCGCAATGGCTTCCCAAAATGCTGAGATCAGCAATATCCAAATGGTGCGGGATTTCGCGATGGACAAGTATGATGACTCTGCATTTGAACTCATGGCAATCTCTGTCGCGTCAGTGTTCTTTGGGGCGATGACCTATATCGGAAACGGGCCAAACTTCATGGTGAAATCCATCGCAGAACAAAGCGGGATCAAGATGCCATCGTTTTTCGGGTATGTGATCCGTTTTTCGGTGCCGATTCTTTTGCCAATACTCTTCCTAGTATGGTTGGTTTTCTTCGCGTTTGTGTGATAAGGAGTAGGAGTCAACACTAAAAAATTCAAAAACCCCGAAAATCACTTCCGGGGTTTTTGTTTGAAAGCCAATCAGAGGCAAGCTTGATTTTGATTTGTTTTCGTCTGAATTCAAGTAGAATGAAGTGCCTGTTTCGGAAACTCAAATCAATTATTGATTGATGCGCGAATGACCATTCGATTCGGCTTCATGAAGACGACTTTTTGGTAGCTATCGAGTACGTAGTGATCCAAATTGCCGGTAGTGCTGCGATTGAAGATCGCACCACGGGTTTCGCTTTTATAAAATGGGTTTTCTGATTTTGCGTGGAAACTCAACTCCTTGATAATCCCATCTTCGTACCGCACGACGATTTTCTGGATTTTGGCTTTTTCGCCCGGTTTCAGTTCGTGGATGAGGTATTCCTCGGAGCGCTTGGTTTCATAACTTTTTGCCAAGCTAGGCCGATTGATGTCTGCCTGAGTAAACAATTCCAGTTCCTTGATCCAATCCGCCGTGCCCATGATTTTTTCCATCCGTTCCTTTTCACCGTTGATGGTGATTTCCTTGACCACCAAGGTGCTGTCGAGGTCTTGGGCTTTGACTTCGATGTAATCTTTGAGAGGGAAGTAAATTGCTTCCTCCGATTGTTTACTTTCATTTCCGCCGCAAGACCATATGATCAAAGGAGCGACGGCAAACAGGATTCGTATGTTTTTCATAGGGTGATTTTGAGAACTCAATGTGGAAGCCAAACCAAGAAACTTTTAATGCTAGGTTGTCATTGTTGCCTTGGATCAGTTCAATAGCACATTGCCGGTCATTTCTGTGGGAACTTCAAGCCCCATAAGCGTGAGGATTGTGGGGGCTAAGTCGCCAAGCTTGCCGTTTTTCACTTCCAAGCGATTCTTGTCGTCTACCATAATGCACGGCACGAGATTGGTTGTATGGGCCGTATTGGGAGTACCGTCCTCATTGATCATGACGTCGCAGTTGCCATGGTCGGCAATCACGATTGTTGTGTAGCCACTTTCCAAGGCTTGGGTAATGACTTGTTTTGCACATTCATCGACTGTTTCACAGGCTTTTACCGCGGCTTCGAAAACGCCTGTATGTCCAACCATGTCAGGGTTGGCAAAGTTGAGGCAGACGAAGTCAGGATTCTTTTTCTTGAGTTCGGGCTTGATTTTGCTGGCGATCTCAAATGCACTCATTTCGGGCTTGAGGTCATAGGTTGCCACTTTTGGAGAGGGGCAAAGGATTCTACTTTCTCCTTCGAACTCTTTTTCTCGGCCACCAGAAAAGAAGAATGTGACGTGGGGATACTTTTCTGTTTCGGCGATCCGGATTTGCTTCTTTCCGTTTCTGGCGATCACCTCACCGAGCGTGTTGTTCAGGTTGTCTTTTTCAAACAGCACCTTCACACCTTTGAAGGTTTCATCGTAGTTGGAGAAGGTAACGTAGTGTAGGTTGAGTTTTTTCATGTTGAAATCCTCAAAATCCTGCTGGGTAAGTACTTGGGTAATTTCCCGGCCCCGGTCTGTCCTGAAGTTGAAGCAAATGACTACATCCCCCTCGGCAATGGTGGCCAAGGGTTTGCCGTTTCCGTTTACCTGGATAATCGGGCGGATAAACTCGTCCGTTACGTCATTCGCGTAGGATTTGACCATAGAGGCGATGAAATCTTTGGACATCTCTCCTACGCCGTGTACCATGGCATCATAGGCTAATTTTACCCTTTCCCATCTTTTGTCCCTGTCCATCGCATAGTAGCGGCCAACGACAGAGGCTACTTTGCCAACAGAGTGCTGTAGGTGTTCCTTCAATTCATTCAGGTAATTGATCCCACTTTTCGGATCTGTATCGCGGCCATCTGTGAAGGCATGGATGAATACTTGGCTCAATCCGTGGTGCTTGGCTGCATCACACAGTCCTTTGAGATGGTTGATGTGTGCATGCACTCCACCATCGGATACTAGCCCGATGAAATGGACTTTTTTGTTTTCTTTTTTGGCGTAGTCGAATGCCTCCACCAATACAGGATGGGTGTTGAGGTCGCCTTCTTCCACGGCTTTGTTGATCTTGACGAGGTCTTGGTAGACGATACGGCCGGCACCGATATTCATATGGCCTACCTCTGAATTACCCATTTGTCCCTCAGGTAGCCCAACGGCCAATCCCGATGCCTCCAGTTTTGAATGGGGATATTTTTGATAAAGGCTGTCGATAAAGGGCGTTTTGGCCTTGGCAATGGCGGAAACTTCTGGATTGGTACCCAAGCCCCACCCGTCCAAAATCATCAATATTACCTTTTTGTTCATGAGTCAGTCGGCTATCGTTGAATGTATAAAAATTTCTAATCACAAATTGGGCTGTAAAAATGCCTATTCTTTGGCAAGGGGACAAAATTCGGCAGATAATATTTTTTTTGGACTATGGCGAAAGTGCTATTAGGTGACGGCTAATCCCGGTCAGTGAAGTGGAAGCCACTTTCATTTCAAGTGATTAGGGAGGGGGGTGTCCACTTGATCTCGCGATATTGTTTAGAATGGATTTAATTCTTGTATGAATCAGGAATCACCTAAGAGTTGGCGCAGTATTTGATATTGGTCAGTCGTATGAATAAAATACTCCTTCTCGTTTTTTTGGCAAGCCTGTTTTTTGCACCTTCCCGCGCTGTGGAAGAAAGGGATACTGCTGCCGTTTTCAATCAGGTCTTGGCTTCGTTTCGGACGGGATCAAGTAAAGAGTTGGCGAAGCATTTTGAACCATCGATTTTGCTCAATTTGAATGGCCAAAACGGAAATTATTCCAAGACCCAGGCTGAATTTATCCTCAAGGATTTTTTCCGGAAAAACCCACCAAAGGATTTTAGCATTTTGCACAAAGGTGGAAGCGGAAATGCCTCACTCTATTATGTGGGCACTTACCTTTCCGAAAATTCACAGTTTAGGGTGTTGATCAAGGGCAATCCAAAGGATGATGGTTTTAGGATTTTCAGCATGGAGATCCTCCAGATGAACAGTTACTCTACGACGCGTCTTCGTGATTAGTCAGTAGGATTGTCTTTTCCCTTTCGCAATCTATTTTGTGTTAGAGTCCAACCGCCCGCAGGTTTACGAGCGGTTCTTTTGGTATACGCGATCTTTCCTATTTTTGGCATGTGAAAAACATACCATATCTCTCCCCCGAAAATATTTCTGCGTTTATCAGCGAAGCCTTGGCTGAGGACGTCGGACCAGGTGATTACTCCACCTTGGGTTCCGTTCCTGCAGAGGCCAAGGGACGGGCACGGTTGATCATCAAGGAACCGGGAGTGATTGCCGGATTGGAATTGGCATCAATGATTTTTAAACAATACGATGCTGATTTGGAGGTGCAACTGTTGGAGAAAGATGGGGCGAAGGTTTCGGAAGGCACCATTGGTTTGGTAGTAAGCGGTCGGGCACGTTCGATTCTCACCACCGAGAGGCTGGTACTCAACTGCCTGCAGCGGATGTCGGGTATTGCTACAAGGACTGCCCAACTCACAGCATTGATTTCCCATACCAAAGCCAGGCTCATGGACACAAGAAAGACCACCCCCAATTTCCGAATGATGGAAAAATGGGCCGTACTACTTGGGGGAGGACTCAACCACCGGTTTGCGCTCTATGACATGGTCATGCTCAAGGATAACCACGTGGACTTTGCAGGTGGCATCCGAAAAGCGATTTTGTCCTCCAGGGCTTTTTTGAAGTCAAAGGGCCTGAACCTAAAGATCGAAATCGAAACGAGAACCTTGGAAGAAGTCGAGGAAGTGCTGGCAGTCGGAGGTGTGGACATCATTATGCTCGACAACATGGATGAGGTTACCATGAGAAAGGCGGTCGCACTTGTGAATGGGCGCTATCCGCTCGAAGCCTCGGGTGGGATTACGGAGGAAAACCTCCGTGCAGTGGCCGAGTGTGGGGTGGATTACATTTCTGTCGGCGCATTGACGCATCAAGTAAAAAGCTTGGACATCAGTCTGAAGGCGTTCTAAAAAGCTTTCTTTCTCTTTGAATTCGTCAGGACTTGCAACCATGAAATATTTAGAAACTGAATTTGGAACCCATGAAATTTTCTCGTTTGCCCAAAGCGATTCTCTTTGACATGGACGGCACATTGGTGGATAGCATCCCATTTCACCAAGAGGCTTGGCTCAGGTTTTTGGAAAGTCATGGGATACACCTAGGTCCAGATGAATTCCACGCCCAAAACCACGGGACCATTGATGAGATGATCCGCAGGTTTTTCCCAGCAGTCCAGGATTCCACAGCCCTGTATGCCCTCGGCCAAGAAAAAGAAAGGACGTATCGGGAAATCTACAAACCGCATATCCACGAGGTTGCTGGCCTGACTCCATTTTTGGAGCGAATTCACACCTTGGGTATTCAAGCCCACCTCGCCACCATGGGTGACCGACCGAATATCGATTTTGTTTTGGATGGACTTGGGATCAGATCATTCTTTTCCTCCATCACAGGTGCCGAAGAGGTAAGCAAAGGGAAGCCCAATCCAGAGGTTTTCCTTCGAAGTATCGAAAAGGCTAAAGTCCACGCCTCTGACTGCTGGGTCCTTGAGGATTCCAAAGGTGGGATCTTGGCTGGAGCGGCAGCTGGCTGTTTGGTAATCGGGATCACTACCAGTCATTCTCCCGAAGAATTGATTTCCTATGGCGCCGAAAGGACGGTAGTTGACTTTTTGGAACTTATGGAAGAGTTTTGCTAAAGACTGCATCTTCAATCCCCCAAAGGCAACTCGACTTCCTCGCCCCACACGTACTTCGCAAACCAGACCCAATTGTGCCAAGTCGCCGCGAGCCTTTCCTTGGGCTTTGTGATCCCATGCCCAAATCCTTTGTAAACCACCAACTCAGCTGGGACGCCTTGGTCCCTGAGTCCTTGAAGCAGCTCATAGGCATTGGGTATGGGTACACGCCTGTCAAATTCGCCATGTTGGATAAGCGTTGGGGTTTTGGCATTTTTGATGTTAGTCATAGGTGAGGTTTTTCGGTAGATATCCTCATCGTCCCAAGGAGTGGCCTTTAGGTATTGGCGGGTAAATGGATGAATGTCCGTATTGACATAGTATGTCATCCAGTTGGAGATGCCAGCACCGACGGAAACTGCTTTGAATTTGTCTGAATTGGTTGTGAGAAATGCTGAAATGTAGCCGCCTTGGCTCCAACCCATCACGCCGATTTTTGTGCTGTCAACCATTCCTTTTGCAATCAAGTAGTCCACGCCGCTGATTACGTCCCAAGCATCTCCCACGCCGAGGTTTTTAACGTTGAGTGAGCGGAAAGCCTCCCCATATCCTGCAGATCCACGGTAGTTGGGACGCAGGACCAGGCAGCCTTTGTTGAGCCACTGGACAATCGGGTACACGTATCCTGGCACGGGCGAGGGTGTGTCGATGCCTGTCGGTCCGCCGTGGATTACGACCATCAAGGGGTATTTTTTTGTCGGATCATAATCCATGGGCTTATGTAAAACACCCTCGATCAGGGCATCGTCCTTGCTTCTCCACATGACCAGTTCGCTTTCCGCAACCTTCCATTCGGCAATCTGCTGGGTGAAATTACTGATCTGCCTCAACGTCGGTTTTTGCATGGGCGTGATCCAGATTTCGGCAAGTTGATTTCCGTTTCGAGCATTGAGTATCAGTTTTTCCGAATTCATCGAAAAGGCAAAAGCTTGAACCTGCTCGGGCATTCCGGGTATTTTGGCGAAGCTTCCATCTTTCGGTTCGATCCGGTAGATATCCCTTGCTGTCTTGTTCCAAAACAAACCATAGATGCCGCGGGGGTTCCACTGTAACATTCCCGGGTTTTCGTCCAGTTTCTCGGCGAGGCGTTTGTTGTTTTGCCCGTCGATTTGGATGCTGAAAATCTGGGCATTCCGGTAAAAGTTTGAAACCGTATCGTCGACAAAGCTCGTGTACAGAATGCTCTTCGAATCCGGCGACCAGTCTTCAAAACTGTCCGAACTGGGGTTGGCCACCAAAACCGAGACTTCTTTGGTGTTGAGATCCAACATCGAAATGTCAGACTTCACAAACGAGTTGATCAAAGGATCTGGCTGATGGGAAAAGGCAACCTTTTGTCCATCTGGGGATATCTTGAAGTCATTGACGGTAAATGCACCTTCTGTCAAACGGTGCGCTTTAGGCTTCGTGATGCAATTTTCGGCTACGCGCAGCGAATCGGTGGCCGCATAGCAGGGAAGCTCTGATGGATCCCTACCTTCGATGTCCAAGCTGATTTCCCAAAGGTGCTGCAGCGTGTATTCCTTGTCGTCCATTTCAAATGCCCCGTAGCGCTTTTGTTGTTCTCTGTGCTTTTTTGGTTCTTTTTCTTGTTTGAGGAAAAAGATGCGTTTGCCATCGGGATGCCATTCGAAAGTGGACACACCTTCATCTTCATTCGTCAAGGCAATGGGTTCGCCGCCATTGACACGCATGGCAAAGACCTGCATCTTGTTGCCGCGGTCGGAGAGGAACGCCAGCCATTTATTGTCAGGAGAAAAGACAGGAAATACGCTGCTTCCTTTTGGATTGTTGGTGAATTGATAGGGTTCCGAGCCGTTTTTTACCATCCAGATTTCAGAATCAAAGCGATTGTCTGTCCAATCGGTTTTTTGAACAACAAATGCACCCAGTTCACCATTGGGGGATATAGTCACGTAGCCGGCACCACGCAGGGAAATGATTTCTTCAAAACTTGGATTTCGTTTGGACTCCTGTGCCCAAGCGCCATGCAAAGACAGAATTACAAGCAAGGTTAAACATGCTTTTTTCATAGTGATCGTGTAGGATAGGGTAAAAATCTGTGCTTATTCTTCCAATTTAATACAGCGACTTGGTATTTCATACGGATTTGATGTTAAGGATAATCCAAGGAAACACTGATTTTCGAAATTTAAATTGTTGAATAATCATAAAAATAATTTGATTATTAAAAATAATGTAAATATTTAATATCAACATTGAAATTATTTCAACATAATAGATGTTTTATTAACTTTGAAACATCAAACAAAGACAAAAGGTCTTCTCACACTGTAGGATGTTGAAATTGGCAGACAAGCCCTCCTGTCTCGGGGGTGGGGATTACGGCACAAAGCAAACATGGAGCTCGTGTTTTGCCTAACTGCCCCGTGGAGGTTCGAATCCTTCTCCTACAGCAACCATTGATTGGAAAAGCACAAGGTTTTTCCCAAAGAATTGACGGTTTTATACTGTAGGGTGTTGAAATTGGCAGACATGCCCCCCTGTCTCGGGGGTGGGGATCACAGTACAAAGCAAACATGGAGCTCGTGTTTTGCCTAACTGCCCCGTGGAGGTTCGAATCCTTCCCCTACAGCTGGTTATTTTGGGTTTATTGTTAATTGACTAAAGCTGTGAGATTCTGTTTCACAGCTTTTTGTGTTTTTAGATTTCTGTAGGTCTGACTTTGGAGGCGATCCAAGCAGGCCTGAAAGAAGCCAGAAAAGTGATGGCGATGACGGCCAATGTTGTCCACAAGAAATCCGTCCAAATCATTTTCACGGGATAGCTCTCCACAATCGATGAGGCAATTCCCAATGAGACGATGCCAAACTGGTCCTGTGCCCAACAGGTGAAAAAACCAACCACAAGTCCAATTGCAGCACCAGTCAAGGCAATGACTGCGCCTTGTTTGAGGTAAATTTTTCGAATGAGCGATTGTCGTGCGCCCATAGCTACCATGACCGCGGTGTCCTTTTTCTTTTCGATGGCAAGCATGGATAGCGAGAAGAAAATGTTGAAGGAAG
The DNA here is from genome assembly GCF_021491425.1 of Mariniradius sediminis. Classification (NCBI taxonomy): domain Bacteria; kingdom Pseudomonadati; phylum Bacteroidota; class Cytophagia; order Cytophagales; family Cyclobacteriaceae; genus Mariniradius; species Mariniradius sediminis. Next base: position 47,308 of record NZ_JAKEVZ010000003.1, read on the forward strand.
CTACGGCGAGGATAAAACTGAGCGTGAGAAACACAAAAAGCTTTTCAATCTTGATCGTCCGGAGGATTTCAGCATGCTGCTCGTCGGTGTCTTTTACAGTAAAATCATTTCCCAAAAGGGTTTTCAATCGTGTTTTGACTTGTTGGATGTTTTCGCCTTCCCTCACTTTCACTTCCAAAGCGGTGCGCTTTTGTCCATAGTTGAGCAGATCGCAGACAAACCAAATGGGGGCCAAAATGTAATTGTCGTCAAATTCCTTTTCGACACTGAAGAACGCACCAGGCTTCAGGCTCGCCCGGCTGTAAAGTTGGTTGGGGTCGATCGTACCGGCACTTCTAGGCGCTTTTGGATAATATACTTGCAACAGATCGACTGGATTGTCCAAATCCACAGAGAGAAAGAAAGCTACACCTCTTCCCAAAATCGCCATCGGCCTTGTCTCCGAGCCGAAATCCAACTGCCCCCATATATATCCTTTCTCAAAGCGGCCTTGCTGCAAGTAATTGTCACTGACGCCTTTGATGCGTGCGAGGTGTTGGTAGTCCCGGTAGCGAAAGAGCGCATTGTCTTCAATCACTTCGGTCAGCACTTCCACACCTTCTACCGATTCGATTTCTTTCAGCCAATTAGGTTCAGCCAGAAATGATTTCCCTTTTGCTGCTTCGATTTTGATCTCGGCGTCAAAGGACGCATACAGGCTTTTGACCAAATCCTCCAGGCCATTGAATACAGACAGTACGATCACCAGCGCCGCAGTCCCGACAGCCACTCCCACCATCGAGATCCGCGACAGAACCGTGATGAAGTTCCGTTTCTTTTTGCTTTTGAAATACCGGTAGGCAATGAAAAATGAAAGGTTCAAAACAGCTTGGGGTTGGGTTTAATTCTCTTCTTCGTCCTCTTCGCTAGCCTCGGGGATGTCCAAAGAACTGATTACTTTGTCCATGTGCTGTGCATAGGAACCGGATTCATCCATGAACAAGGCCAATTCTGGTACGATTCTGGCTGATTTCCCGATTCGGTTGCCCAAGTGCTTGCGGATTTCGCTTTTTCGGTCTTCGATTGTGTCGAAGACTTTTTTGTCTTTGTCCAAGAGAAAACTTAAATAAACCCTCGCTACACTCAAGTCCGGGCTGATGATGACCCGGGATACGGTCAAAAATGCATTGCCGATCATATGCTTAGCCTCACGTTGAAAAATCTCCCCCAATTCCTTTTGAATGAGTTTATTGTATTTCTGCTGTCTTTTGCTTTCCATGATTCTAATTGTTGTTGCAAATTTAGTGATTTAAAAATGGAAGCCTTAATTTCGGCCCTGTAGTTTAACCCGTCCTTCAATTCAGAAGTCTTGATCAGTTTTTTCCGAATCAACGATCCCTTCAGGCTATTTGCCGTCATGGCTATCCTGGTTTTTTTGACTGGTATTTACATTTGGGTATTGGAGGTTCCGATGTTGCAACCGGAAATGACCTGGCTGCTTATCGGGGAAAGAATGGCCGAAGGCAAAGCGATGTACATTGACATTGTCGACGACACAGGCCCCTTGTCCGCGGCAGTTTATTGGCTTTGTCATTTGGCATTCGGTAGGTCTTGGTTGGCCTTGAAGATTTTGGCCCTGGTTTTGGCGATGTTCCAGATCACCTACCTCAACGGGATTTTCATCTATTACAAGTCCTTCAAAGAGAATACCTACATCCCTGCGCTGCTCTTGGTGATTTTGTTCCATTTGTCCTTTGATTTGCTGACGCTTTCACCGGCCTTGATGGGAAGTACCTTCTTGGTATTGGCGCTGCGGCACCTTTTTTCCCAAACCGTGCTACAGAAAGAAGGCTCCGATTCCATTCTTTTGATCGGGTTGTTTGGCGGAATCGCGGCATGTTTTCATTTTCCTTTGGTCACCTTTTTGCCATTCATGTTGATTTCGGGCGTAATTGTGAGTGGGTTTTCCTTTAGGCAGTTGGTCCTTTCAATGATCGCCTACTCGCTGCCGTTTACCATCATTGCGCTTTTTTATTTCTGGAATGATTCGCTTTGGATTTTTTTCGAGGAGTTTGTCATTGATCCGCGGAGGGTGGACAGGTACGCACATGTGGGCCTGAGGGATTTGTTGGTCTTGTTTTTACCCGGAATGGTTTTTTCTGTGATGGGATTTGTGGTCGGTGCTGTGTTGCAATCACAGACGGTCAATCAACAGAAGCAATTTCAGTTGATGTTCCTTTTTGTTCTGTTTGGTATGGGGTCATTGTTTTTGAGTAATCGCATCACACCCTATCAGTTGGTGATGATTTTGCCAGGAATGGCCTATTTTGGGACTCAGCTGTTTGCGGCCTATGAAAAAGGCCCTTTCATGAAGGCACTGTCTTGGATTTTTATCTTGGGGATCCCTTTTGGTGGCTTTCTGTGGATTGTATTGAAATCAAACTCAGGGGAAATCAATACCTACGCGATTGAATTTATGGAAAAACACGCATCCACCCGGGGAAAACGAATCCTGGTTTTGGGCGAAGACTTGGGGTATTATCAGGATGCATCGCTTGGGAGTCGGTATTTGAATTACAGCTTGACCAAAAACATTCTGAACGACACGACAGACCTGCGGAATTCCGCCGAGGTCTTTAGGGTTTTTTCAACCGAAAGGCCACAAATCATCATCGATGAGGATGGTTTGTTTGAAAACCTTTCCAACCGCCTTTCGCCGCTGAAGGAAATCTATCAAAAGCAAGGTGAAGGAAGATTTGAATTGAAGTAGAAAAATTAAGTCTTGATTAAGAAATAGTTTTTATTTGTTTAATTCAATTAATTTAATTTTTAATAATCGACTTTTTCAATTTTTGTCGTTAAATTTATAATTCCTCGTACTTGAAGCTTTTTTGTTCCTGGGAAAAAAGGGCGGTCAAAATCGTTATCCTTCCGATTTTTGGCAGTACCAGGATGGTTTTAGGAAGAGGTATATTTTAGATTCCTTCACTTTTCAACCCAATTACCATGGAGCAGCATTGTATCATTGGCGAAAACACCTTACTCTCCAAAGGCCTGCAAAATTACCTTGAGATTCAGCGGAAGGCTGAGGTAAACCTCTTGTCCACGAAGGAACTCAAGTCGCTCGAGTCGGGAGTTTTCCGGAATATCCAATACGTGTGGATAGACGTCATGCAGGAAATCGATTCCCTTCTCAAACTCTCCCAACGCATTCTGCGGCAACAGGCCAAGACGAAGGTGTTTGTGTTTGGTGAGTTCCGTGATGCCCAAACCATCAAGGCGATTTTCAAGACGGGCATTGTAGGGTATTTTCTCCCCAACTGCGGCATCAAGCAGATCAAGGAGGCTATCGTGAAGGCTGGGTCTGGAAATACCTACCTTGACCCGCAGCTCGCCAAGATTTTTGTCCAAGATCTGCTCCAATCCAATACCTCGCAGGAAGCCAAACACAACCTTACCAAGCGCGAAAAGCAGATTTTGCAGCTCATCGTTGAGGAACATACCACCCAGGAAATTGCCAATAAGCTTTTCATAAGTTTTTGTACCGTAGAAACTCACCGCCTACATCTCATTCAAAAAATGGGCGTCCGAAATACCGCCGGACTCGTCAGGGAAGCCATTTCGTCCAACTTGCTGGGCTGATATCCATGAAAACCATGAGTTTTGAAAATCAAGGTTTTCATGGATTTTAATGCGGGTTTTATTGGTCAATTTTGAAATAGGAGTCATGCTGTGTCGCAGCATCAGTGCTTCTTGTTTCAGCGATTTTTAGCTCAGACGTCTCGCAACATGATAGATCAAGTATTGACAGCGATTGTTGGTTTTTTGAACACCCATATCGGGACCATGGCCCCCGATGTAGTTCTTGGAAACCTTTCGCTGACTGAATCCCCCCAGGACGAGGGTACCAACATCAATGATAGCGTGGTGGTATCTGTGGTGAATATCCAACAGGAAAGTACCTTGAGAAACCTTCCCGCCAATCGACAAATCATGGATGTGAATGGTTTGCCTCGGGGTGTCGCACGTCATCCCCCACTGCTGCTCAATGTCTTCGTATTGATCGGAGCAAACAAAAGGCAATATGACGTCGGGCTACAGCGTGTTTCCCAAGTGCTTTCTTTTTTCCAAGCCAATCCAATTTTCACGGAAGCGGAAATACCGGGTCTACCGGCAATGGGCCTCGAAAAGATCATCTTCGACCTGCATTCCACCAGTTTTGAGGAACTGAACCAGCTATGGTCAATCATGGGGGGAAAGTACATTCCCTCCGTGATTTACAAAATGCGCATGGCCTATATCGATTCCATAGAGGAGGATATGGAAGTTCCGCTCGTCAAGTCTATCGAAGCCACATTCAAAAACAAAACCAAATAGCCATGGACCGAATCATCTCGAGGTACGAGAAACTGTTTTCAATCCATTTTTCCCATCCGGAGTATCCCTCCTCGGGACCTTCGGGAGGGGTTTTGGGTGGGCTTCTCTCCTTGCAGCCCGATGAAACGACAAGGAGATTGTTCAAGGCACATGACATCCACTTCAAGGTCCGCCAGGATCACCTTCTTTGTTTTGTGCGAATCAGAACCGATGCGGATATACCTTATTTCCGCTTGCCGAGTGCTTTTTCGGCTAGGTTTCTCTTGCAGTTGCGGGAGGATTTGGCCAGACAAACGGATGTGCAAGACACGCACGGAAAGGAAAATATGTATCGGTTTCGGATCAACGTACGCGCTTCGGCCAACGCGATGAACCTAACTGGCGCAAGCTTAGGGACAATTCTTTCCCGCGATCCTGTAAGGGAATTTACAGAAGGGGAACCCGGTACTTGGACTACCACCTTTACCAACCTCAGTGGGCATTTTGGGGTCATCGATATCGTCACCGAGGGATCGAGCACTCATCGACTTTATACAGACGTAACCAACCAAGTCCTTAATTATACGCCAGCCAACGGTCGTGAGCATGAGCACCTGTTCACCATTCAGTTCAGTATGTGAGAGAATCATCAACATTTAAAAGTGTAAACCATGTCACAAATCAATGAATCCGCCATCAAGACCCCGGGAGTGTATATCAACGAAATCCCGCTCTTCCCGCCATCGGTAGCCCAAGTGGAGACCGCCATTCCGGCCTTTATCGGCTATACCCAGATCGCCATCAACGAGATCGGAGAATCCTTGGAAAACGTACCGACCAAGATATTCTCGCTCAAGGAGTATGAGAATTATTTTGGGAAAGCTGAAAACGAAGAAGGGATCACCGTATCCGTCGAAATTACTACCCAAAGTGGTGTAAGGGTCTCCATGACAGGCGATGCAGCCATCGCCAATCCATCAGACTTCACCATGTATTACCACATGAGGATGTACTTCATCAATGGCGGCGGACCCTGCTACATTATTTCAATAGGAAGCTCTTCCGGAACCGCGGATCCAAATGATTACACAGCTGGCCTTACCGCTTGTGCCGCTGAGGACGAGCCAACGATTATCGTGTTTCCGGATGCGATCAATACGCTGACCGAGGCGCAGTACTATACTTTGGTTTCCTCGGCTATCGACCAATGCGCCAGCCTGCAGGATAGGTTCACCTTGGTGGATGTACATACTCCTGGTACAAACAATACGACCACCATCAGCGGATTTAGGACAGCGTTTTCTAAGAATGACTCACTCAACTATGCCGCTTCCTATTATCCTTCGCTGAAAACCACGTTCGATTTCATGTATGACGACGATGACGTGGATGTAACCATTACGACTGATGGAACGGCCGCAGCAGCCGTGGCGCTGTCCACATTGGAGACCAGCGAGACCGCAATCTATAACTTCTGTATCGCCAAAATCCGGGAGAAACTCAGCCCCACGCTCAATCCTTGCTCGGCGATGGCGGGTGTGTATGCACGCGTGGACGGATCGAGGGGTGTTTGGAAAGCACCTGCGAATGTTTCCTTGAATGCAGTCTATGACCTCACTGCCAAAATCAGTGACGCCGAACAGGGATCTATGAACATTGACCCCACGTCGGGAAAGTCCGTCAATGCGATCCGCCTTTTTCAAGGAAAAGGATTTTTGGTGTGGGGAGCACGGACGCTCGCCGGCAACGATAACGAATGGAGATATGTAAACGTCCGTAGATTTTTTATAATGGTCGAGGAATCCTCCAAAAAAGCCACCATGCAGTTTGTATTCGAACCCAACGACGCCAACACCTGGGTCAAAATCAGGGCGATGCTGGAAAACTACCTCACCCTGCTTTGGAGACAGGGCGCATTGGCGGGAGCGAAACCCGAACATGCGTTTTATGTCCGCTGCGGATTGGGGCAAACCATGTCCGCGATCGATATTCTCGAGGGGAGATTAATCGTCGAAATAGGAATGGCAGCCGTCAGGCCCGCCGAGTTCATCATCCTTCGTTTCTCACACAAAATGCAGGAATCCTAATGCAGTGTAGTGTTTAGTCCTCAACATTTTAACAAAGACAATCATGGCAAATTATCCTCTTCCCAAGTTTCACTTCCAAGTTGATTGGGGTGGGACCAAAATCGGATTCAGCGAAGTGTCAGGCCTCGAAGTGACCATCGAGCCAATCGAATACCGCGATGGCGCAAGCCCTGAATACCACAAAATCAAAATGCCCGGTATGCAGAGCTTTTCCAACATCACGCTGAAGCGCGGTATTTTCAAAGGAGACAACGAATTCTACGCATGGTGGAATACGGTCGCGCTTAATACAATCGAGCGTCGGGACCTCATTATTTCCCTGCTGGATGAGAGCCACGCCCCAGTGGTCGTATGGCGGGTCAAAAATGCCTGGCCCATCAAAGTGCAATCCACCGACCTCAATGCTACCGGCAACGAAGTCGCCATCGAGACGATGGAGGTCGCACACGAAGGTCTCACCATGATCAATGAATAGGCATGTTCACATACCCACCTGTTGGTTTTCATTTCTCGGTCGTGTTCCAGTTGTTTCCACAGACTCCCAATGACTTCCGCTTTCAGGAAGTCAGCGGATTGGATATGGAAATGCAGATGGAAACCTTTGCCGAAGGAGGCCAAAACCGCTTTGATTGGCAGCTACCGGTCAAAGCGAGGTACACGGACATTGTGCTGAAGCGCGGCATGTTTATCGGTTCAGGTATTTTGGTGTGGTGCAAAAACGCCTTCGAAAACTTCGTCTTCGAACCGGTCAACATTATCATCAGCCTCCTCAACGAGAACCACATCCCGATCCAATCCTGGTATGTGGTCAATGCCATCCCCAAGAAATGGTCCGTGTCCAGTTTCAACGCGGAGCAAAGTTCCATCGTAGTGGAGTCCATTACACTCAGCTATCAGTATTTCAACATCATCAGCGTGGATTCCGCGCTATCGATGGCAGGAAGTGTAAGCGCATCGGGAAGCATCGGTATCTAAATTCATGTAGAAAAAAATGCCAATAGAAATCAGGGAACTCCAAATCAGGGCCGCCGTCGGTCCAAGGGAAACGCCGTCGGAAATCCCGTCGGCCAGTCCCACGGATTTGGAGGGGATAAAGCAGGAGATCGTCCGTGAAGTCACGGAGGAGGTTTTGAAGATGATCCAACTCAAACTCGAACGATAATGATTGACTTGGGGCAAAAAGCCGAAAAACTCTACGTACAAGCCTACAGCGACGCGGAATTCCAGAATCCCGTACCTGACAACAAGTTCAGTGCGCTGATCAATCCAGCCACCTACAAGGTGAGCTACAGGTACGAATTTGACTCCTCCCAAGCCCCAGGGACCTCTGCCGCGAATCTCCGGTTTAACCGAATCCTTCCTCAGGATTTCAATTTTGATTTTCTCTTTGATGCCACAGGTGTGGTAAAGGATCTGTCCGTGCTGAGCCTTGGGATCGCCAATCCTTTCGAAAAGCCAGCAACCGTCACCGACCAGATTGAAAGCTTCAAGCAGAAAATCATCAATTACCAATCCGATCAGCATCGGCCCTATTATTTGAAAATCCATTGGGGAGAGCTACTCTTCAAAGGCGTGCTCAAGCAAATGGATATCGAGTACAAGGTCTTTGCGCCGGATGGAAAGCCGATCCGGGCAGTCGCCAAATGCCAGTTTTATGGGAGTGTGGATGACAATACCCGTGCCTTGCAGGAAAACAGACAAAGCCCGGATATCACCCACGAAAGGATTTTCAAAACGACCGATCGGATCGACCGCATGTCGGAGTCTATTTATGAAAAGGATAGCCACTATATCCACATTGCCGAGGTCAATGGACTTGATAGTTTCAGGAATATTACCCCAGGGTCAAAACTCTTTTTTCCACCACTTTCGAAATAAAAAAACGCCATGATAGCAACCGAAATTGGGGACTTGGTTACCACTAGGATCCTTTTGGGGACTGGCTCCGGTGCTCCTGCAACCCAGGAGGTTTCCGGGGAGGTAAATGTCATGTCCGTTTCGGTATACCATGAGCTCAATAAAATCCCCACCGCGATTGTCAAGGTCGCTGATGGGGAGCTGAGTGATGCAAGTTTCCCGGTAGGTGATAGTGGGGAATTTGCTTTGGGGAAAAGTATCGACATCCAAGCAGGATACAATTCCCAAGACACCTCCCTCTTCAAGGGGATCATCAGTAGCAACAGCCACGGCCTTCAGGCAGGTATCTCGCAACTCCAAATGACCTGCAAACACGATGTGGTTAAGATGACGATGGGAAAGAAAAACCGCCATTTCAATGAACTGAGTGACAGTGATATCGTCGAAAGCATCCTTCAGGAAAACGGAATCACGGATTTGGACGTCCCTGCGTTTGGAAGTACGCATGAGCAACTGCTCCAAGCCAATGTCAGCGATTGGGATTTTATCCTCAGCAGAATCGACTCCAATGGTATGGCCTGCAGGATGGAGGGTACAAAGTTTGTGGTGTTCAGGCCAGACCCTTCCTTGGATGCAGTCCTTACCTTGACCTATGGAGCGGATATTTTTTCCTTTCAATCCGAATCCGATATACGCTCCCAAGCGGCGGAAGTGAAGTTCAAGGCTTGGGATTACGCCAACCAGACGGTCTTGGAGGCAAGCGCAACCGATGCCATCGGTGACAACGCCGGAAATTTTTCGACTTCGGATATGGCGGGGATTCATGGTCAGGGTTTTGAAGTCGGGACGCCATCCCATTTAAAAACTGAGAGCTTGCAGGCCTTTGCCGATTCCAAAAAGCAAAAAATGTCGCTTTCTAAAATCCGTGGGAAAATCATTTTTCAGGGAACTTCAAATGTAAAACCCGGGGATTGGATCGAATTGGAAGGAGTTGGCGAGCAGTTTACGGGAAAGGTTTTTGTCAGTGCCGTCAGGCATGACATCTATGCAGGCAGGTGGATGACCGAAGCCAATATCGGTTGGGAGACGGATTTTTTTACGGAAAAAGTCAACCCCTCCGCCATCAGCGCCGAAACCGGTCAGTTTTCCCGCATCCAAGGCTTGCATATCGGTATCGTCACCGATATCGTGGATCCTTTGGGCGAGGGCAGGGTGCGGGTACGGCTTCCCATGGTCAATGCCGCGGATGCCGGGCTTTGGGCGAGGGTCGCCACTTTGGATGCCGGAAACAACAGGGGTACTTTTTTCCGGCCTGAGATCGAGGATGAAGTCATAGTGGGGTTCATGAACGATGATCCCTCTTTCCCTGTGGTGCTCGGTATGTTGCACAGCAGCGCCAAGCCTACCCCTTTTGAGCCAGGGGAATCCAATGACAAAAAGGGATACGTGTCGCGCTCCGAAATCAAGATTACGATCCATGACGGTGACCGTAGCATTGTGATTGAAACCCCGGGCGGTAGGAAGTTCACAATGGATGATGAGGCGGGAATCATTCAGGTAGAGGATGCGGTCGGCAATATCCTCACTATGAACGATAGCGGAATTACCTGTGAATCTCCACAGGATATTTCAGTCAGTTCTTCCACCAAAATCAGCCTTGCCGCTCCTGAGATCGAGATCAAGGCAGACACGAGTGTGAAGATGGAGGGTTCTGCCAGTGTCGGTGTAAAAAGCGGCGGCACCACAGATATCGAAGGTTCCATGGTCAATGTCAAAGGAAGTCTTGTGAAAATCAATTGATAAAGATATGCCCCCAGCAGCAAGAATCACTGATATGCATCTTTGCCCGATGGTCACCGGTACGGTCCCCCATGTAGGTGGGCCTATCCTTCCCGCGGGTGAGCCGACAGTCTTGATCGGTGGATTGCCCGCAGCTAGGGTGGGTGATATGGCTGTTTGTGTTGGTCCTCCGGACACAATCGTGTCGGGTTCCGGTTCGGTGCTCATAGGCGGTAAACCCGCAGCGAGAATGGGCGATTCTACAGCCCATGGTGGTACCATTATCATAGGATGTGCAACAGTCATTATAGGAGGGTAGCGCTATGGAAAACATACAGAAGTCTTTTCTCGGTACAGGATGGAGTTTCCCGCCCCAGTTTGATCAGGGCGGTTGTAAAACCCATATGCTTAGCGACGAGGCGGATATCCAAAGCAGTCTGGAGATACTCCTTGCGACCAAAAGGGGTGAGCGGGTGATGCGCTCAGACTATGGCTGTGATCTGCACGAGTTGTTGTTTGAGCCACTTACTACCACCTTTAAAACCTATATCGTAGACCTCATCCGCACCGCAATCCTTTACCACGAACCAAGAATCGAAGTGGAAAAAATAGACCTCAATGATACGGGCGAACTGGAAGGCAGGATCATCATTACCATTACCTACAAGGTACGCTCCACCAATTCGAGATTCAATTTTGTATTCCCTTTTTTCAAAAACGAGGCAAATACACCAATCTAAATCCACATGGCCTGCACGGACAAAAACCCACTTACCAGAGAAGGTACCAACCATCAGTCAAGATCCTTGACTGCGCTGCGGCCTGATTTTGCACAGGTGGACGAAAGGTCCGTGGAGGATTTGATGCTTTTTGCTCGGAGGTATGCGGCCTTTATCAAGTACAAAAATCAAAACAACGCCGAGCACGGTACTTGGGAGCCTTTGATGCGGCAGGATGTATCGGTCGTATTGGCAATGCTGCTTTCGATCGACACGATCCAAGTTTCGGATTACATCAAGCTGCTCTACAAGAAAATCAAATTGGCCATCACAGCGGCGGATGACACAGAGGCGCAGTTGCAGTTCAAGTTTTTGTTTGATGCCGTTTTCACTTTGGTCAAAAATGTGGACGAGCAGTGTAGCCTACTCAAAAAAGAACCGGATTATCAACAAACGCTGCTTTCGCTGATACAGACCAAATTGAACCAGCCCTTTTGGCGCTTGTTCAATTTCAAAAATGACAACGCCTCCTTGGTCTCTTCATCCCATCAGATGGACGCAGAGGCACCTTTTCCTCCGGTGGATTCCAACTTGCCGCTCAATCTGACACAGTTTACCCCTACCGCGGACAAACTGAAGATTACCATGGTAGGCAGTACCGCTACAGAGCAAATCAGCCACGTGGTCAACCACAACCTTTTCAACAGCCAGATTACGCTGTTGTTGAGCGGGCTAGCCAGTGTGCTCCAAAATGCCCAGGCGCTGTTCCAAAAATCCTTGACCGAATATGACAACCATGAGCCTCACTATGGGCTTTTTATCGCTTTTCTGAGACTTTTCAAGGAAGCCCAAGATAGCCTCAACGAGTTTACCGGCAAGCATTTGGATTTCTACTACAAAGATGTCCTCCGGCTAAAAAAGAAACCTGCTGTCCCTGACCAAGCCCATGTTGCCATCACCCTCCAAAAACATATCCCTCAGCATCTACTCAAACAGGGGACAATCTTCAAAGGAGGCAAAGATCCAAACGGCAAGGAGCGACAATACAGCCTTACAGATGATGTGGTTTTCAACCAAGCAGAGGTTCAGTCGCTGAAGGCTTTCCAAATATTCCAAAAAAGGCTTTTGGTATATCCTCAAATCAACAGTTCCGATGGGATGGGCGGAAAATTCGAGGGTGAAGACAAAAGTTGGTTTGCATTTGGGGACAGGAAGATGACACCGACATCGGAAGCAGGATTTGGAATTGCTTCGAACCTGCTCTTTCTCAACGAAGGAAAAAGGACGGTTACGCTGAGGATCGAATTCGCAAACCCCTTGAAATCCGGTATCGCTTTTTCCAAGTTCAATCCATTCGGCACCATAAAAACGATCCCTTTTTCCGTATCCTTAACGGGGGAAAAGGCATGGATCGACAAAGCTGTCAATGCCACATTCAGCCAAAATTCCTCGATTTTGGAACTCAAATTTGTGTTGGAGGTTGATGAACCTGCCGTAGTTCCCTATCTGGAAAAGACCCATCAGAAAGGCTTTGCCACCAACCTACCTTTGCTTATCGCGAAGCTCAACCAAGCCGCAGGTAGTGTGCTTTATGCTGACTTGATGAACAATCCACTGCTCTCGCTCCGTCTGACGGTAGATGTGGATGGGGTCAAAAATCTTGCCCTCAGCAGTGACGGCGGCTCGATAGATGCTGCAAAGCCATTCAAACCCTTTGGGGATTTTCCAAAGCTCAATGCCAGTTTCTACATCGGCTCGCGGGAGATTTTTCAGAAGGAATTGGAAAGCCTCACGGTCAATTTCCCGGTCAACGAGCCCATGACATGCCAATACCTGCACGGCAATGTTTGGGATGACTATCCCTTTTCAAAGACTAGTGATGGTGGGTATCTGATCCAGGAAAACATCTCCGGCAATTACCTCAAGCCGACCTTGGTGAATTTTGGCGCACCTGAACTGTTGAAGGCCACGGCTTTTGAAGGGTACTTGAGATTTCGATTGAATACGGGCAAATATTCCCTCGCTTCCCATATGGCGGAAGTGAACAAAGCGCTCGACAACATCGTCGTCAACTCCCAGCAGGGCAATTTCCAATTAAAAGCTGCAGAAGGCTCTCCTGCCTCTGAGATCTCAGCCAAGGTTGACCTTGGGAACTTGGCGATCAAGGAAATAGATACCGTGAAGTTTGAGAAGATTGGAGAAATAGCCGCGCTCACTACCATCTCGGGTAATTCGGTTCCTGTTCCCAAAGAAGTCATTTCCGAAACGTTTTCCATTGACTATACCGCTTCATCCCTGATTCCGATTACCGCATCGGGAAATCAAAGACATGCACTGTATCACCTTACGCCCTTTGGGCATTTTCAGCCGATTTCGGGTGGGGAATCGTCGCTTGTCCCCAGGTTCAGCCAGGAAGGGGAGCTATTGATCGGACTGGCAAAGGTCCAAGTACCCGGTACGGTCAACTTGCTTTTCCTTTTGGCTGACGGCAGTTCCAATCCTTTGAAGAGTCAAGAATCGGTTGCCTGGTCTTTTTTGAATGCGTCCGGGACATGGTCGGAATTCGAGAAGGGCAAGGTGATCGATGGGACAATCAACCTGACGAGAACAGGCATTGTCACGCTGAATATTCCGGCAGACGCGACTTCTTCACATACGGCGCTTCCGACAGGATTGGTTTGGGTCAGGGCGTCAGTCTTGTCCAATACAGATGCAGTTTGTAGAATCATTGAAGTCAAAGCCCAAGGTGCCTTGGTCGAGTTGCTTCAGGAAGATAAGGGAGGAACGGCATTCTTGGAACACGCCCCAGCAGGCACGATTGCCAAATTGAAATTGTCTGACAATGCCATCAAGTCCATCTCCCAACCCGCCGATTCCAAAGGTGGGAAAACGGAGGAAAAAAGTCTGGATTTCTACCCTCGTGTCAGCGAGCGCCTCAGACACAAACAACGTGCGGCGACGATTTGGGATTTTGAACATTTGGTATTGCAGGAATTTCCCGAAATCCACCAAATCAAATGCCTTAACCATACCGGTTTTTATGAGAAGAGCGGGGAGAAAGTCTTTTGTGAAAATTTCCCAGGACACGTCACGCTAATCTGCATTCCCGACTTGCAGCACAAATCCAACCGCAATCCGCTACGGCCCTACACGCCCATCGGAACCCTGACCGATATTGACCTATTCCTTCAAAAGATCAAGAATCCCTTTGTCCAGCTCCATATCGTCAACCCAAGGTTTGAAGAAGTGCAAGTGGAATTTGAAGTGCACTTCCATGACAACATGGACGAGACCTTTTATAGAAACCTCCTGGATCTGGAAATTGAGCAGTTCCTCTGTCCTTGGGCTTGGGATCTGAACCAAAAGCTGGTTCTCGGTGGGAAAATCAATAAGTCTACGCTGATCAATTTTGTGGAGGAAAGGCCTTACGTCGATTTTGTCAGCTGCTTCAAGTTGCACCATATCCTTCGCGACGACAGCGGTACCATCGTCGGCAAGTTCACGGACCTCGAGGAAGTCGCGGCTTCGAGTGCACGGTCCGTGCTTGTGTCACATTTCGACGAAGCCAATTTGGCTGCGCCCCGCCATTTGATCGAAGTAGTCCAAACCTGTAACTGCTGATGAAAGCCTCTCCGACCATACCAAAGAATCCGGCGCTCCCATCTTCCATGGACTTCGAGCAACTGCGCCAATTGGGGCTTCAGCAAATCGAACGCCTGTCCAGTGCCTATTGGACCGACTACAACTCACATGACCCGGGGATTACCATTCTCGAGGCGCTTTGCTATGCGATTACCGAACTCGGCTACCGCGCAAAATTCGAAATCAAGGACCTGCTCGCTGATGCAAGTGGTCAAACGTTTTTCACGGCCCGACAGATATTGACCTCAGCGCCTTGGACGATTGCCGACTACCGGAAGCTCTTGGTGGACATAAAGGGCATCAACAATGCTTGGCTGCTGCCAGAGGGCAAGCAAGAGGTACCTGTTTTCATCCATTGTGAAAAAGACCAACTCCAATACGAAATCACAGACCAGCCGCTTTTGCTGAAAGGTCTCTATACCGTCCTTTTGGATTTGGAAATTGACTTGGAATCCGGCGATTTGAACACCGGCGATATTGAGATGGAGAATATCGCATTTCCATTTTCCCCGATGGTAGGCATCGAGGCGGGCGAGTTTCAGGTGAAGTTTGAATTGCCGAGTGTAAAGGAAATTGCGCCAAAAGTGCTCAAAGAGGAAGTTTCGTCCATCGCAATCGTCAAAAATGTCGAGAAAAACTGGCACTACAGTTTTAAGGTCGAATGGGCCGACGGCGACACCGCTGCGATTCCATTTAGGGTGAGCATTGCCAAGCATCCCAAGAAAGGAAAGGTCCAGGATAGTCATGTTTGGCTGATGCTGCAGGACAGTACCTATGCGGAAGCGATTTGGCAGGGGTATTTGGAAAAAATCCTCAAGGCCCATACGATTATCCAAAAAGCCATCAAGACGCTCCACGAAAACCGAAATATCTGCGAGGATTTTGTCAAGGTCGAGCCTATCAGCAGTGAGGAGATCGCGTTTTGTTTTGACGTGGATGCCAGGCCTGAGGCAGACATCGAATGGATACAGGCCGAGATATACTTTGCGATCCAAAATTACCTCAATCCACCCATTCGGTTTTATACGCTTCGCGAATTGACCGAACAGGGGATTCCCTCGGAGGAGATTTTTGAAGGACCGGCGCTGGGTCATGGCTTTATCAAAAGCGATGAAATCGAGCAATCCCAACTGAGGTCGGTGATCTATGCATCCGACATCATCAGTTTGTTGATGGATATCGAGGGCGTTTTGGGCGTGCGGAATTTCCTGATGACCAAGTATGACAAAGAAGGAAAACCGGTGGCTGGAGAGAAGGGGATCTCTTGGTGCATGTCAGTAGCGCCTTTGCACAAGCCGGTGATGAGTGAGAGTTTTTCCAAGATCCTTTTCTTCAAGGATGGCTTTCCCTTCTTTTCCCGATATGAGGAAGTAAAGGATACCGTCCAATTGCTCCATGCCCAAAATACGATGGGGAAATTGGTCCCCACTTTCGCGGACCTCCCTGTGCCAAAAGGAAGAAAGCGCGATACCCTGAGTCATTGGCCGGTACAATACGACCTGCCGATGGTGTATGGCGTGGGTGAATTTGGATTGCCGACAAATGCCGATTCACTCCGCAAGGCGCAACAACAACAGTTGAAGGGATATCTGATGTTTTTTGAGCAATTGCTGGCAGACTTCTTTGCCCAATTGACCAATGCCAAAACCCTCTTTTCCACCGACCCGATCAGACAGACGTACTTTGCACAATACCTTGGCAGCATCAAGGAAACGGAAGAAATCCTCCATCTTGATCTCGAAAAGGCCATTGCCAATGATCCCCTGGATACGGCAAGTCAGGAACTATGGCGCCGACTGTACGAAAACCAACCCGCATTTTTTGAGCGCAGAAACAGGTTTTTGGACCATCTCCTCGCGCGATTTGGGGAGTCGTTCAATGACTTTGCCCTGCTGATGTACCGGATCAACTTGGAAAACATCAGCTTGGAAAAAGTCGAGCCTCAGGAACTGCTGGATATCAAGATCAATACCTTGGAGACTTACGCCGAGGTTTCGCACGCGAGAAACCTTGCTTTCAATTATTTCCCCCAAACTGAAGCTTTTGAATTGGATGAAGGCAGGCTTTGGGATACAGACAACGTCTCCGGCTTGGAGAAAAGGATCAGCTATCTGACCGGAATCCGGGATTTTACGAGAAGGTTTCTGTATTGTATCAAAAACGTGGAAATCATCTGTGAAGAAAAAGAGGTTGGCGAGGAGATTCACTGCCACCACCATTTTTCGATGGTTTCACGCGCTGGTACCATCCTGGTGTCCAAGCAGTACCCAGGTAAATCCGAGGCCGAATCGGTGTTGGCCGACGTATTGGAATTGGGGATCAACAAAGACAACTTCCACTATACCAACAAGAAGATCAAGCTCAAGAAAGGCAATACAATTTTGCTGACAAGTGAGCAAAACTTCCAGACAGAGGAGTTGGCATTGGCTGAAATCAATGCAATTGTGGAGGAATTGACGGCACCCTGTCCAGACCCTGAGGGACTGCACTTGGTCGAACATATTCTTTTGCGGCCCAAGAGTAAAAACTTCGATCTGTTGGAAGTCTGTCTTCAGGACTGCGATTGTCCCTGCGAATGGGATCCTTATTCCTCTAGGGCTTCGGTGGTCCTGCCGCATTGGCCAAAGCATTTTGACAATATGGCGTTCAGGAAATACTTCGAGGACAAAATCCGTGAACAGGCGCCCGCGCATATCCAACTGAAAATCTGCTGGGTCAGCAATGAGCAGCTCCGTGAGTTTGAGGTCCGTTACCGAAAATGGATACTGGAACTCGGCAAATTCAGTGCAGGGGCAGACAATCAGCCGACTTACCAGGAAGCAAACGACAAGATGGTCGAAATCCTGTCCATGCTCCACTCGGTCTATCCCAAGGCCACGCTCCACGACTGCGAGGAGAGTGATGCCGACAAAAACCCAGTCATGCTGGGCAAAACCATTCTAGGAACTCAAAAATTATAAACATGCAGGCTTTACAATCATATCCCGTCTTTGAAGCTGATCAGGTATTGTCCAATTCCCACCTGAACAACTTGTTGAACTACCTGGAACAGCAGGAACGGCTGACTCGCATCAAGCTCCTGGGTAGAGGTATCGTCTGCGGTTTGGAAATCAACAGCAGCAATTCCGCGATTGCCATCAGCAAGGGCTGTGGTCTCAGTTCCCAGGGTTTTCTCTTCCAGCTTTGCGATACGAACTACACGCATTTCGTTGGTTACACGCCGCCTGCCTTGCCGACTGACCTTTACTTTTTGACCCAATGCAGCACCGAAAATCGCGCAAGTGTACCATTTTACGGAGAAAAGGATTTACTCGAGCTGATCCCGGATAGCGACAAGGAAACCGAAGGGAAGCAGCCGCTCACGATGCTGAAATTGCAGGATTATGTGGTCGTTGTTTTTCTGGAAGCTTCCCAAATTGACCTCAAAAACTGCGATACCCAAGACTGCAACGACAAGGGAAGCAGGCTGGACTTTGTCCAAAAGACACTTTTGGTGAAAAAGAAATTATACACCTACATCCGGCAGTTGGGATTCAACTCCATTCTGCTAAAGAGGTTCAATGTACCGGTCGCTGACATGAACACAGCGGAGGATATTCTTAATGGTTTCCTTGCGATTACAGACGACAATACACTGAAAAGGCTTTCGGAAAACCTCGTTCGGAGTTGGGATAGGTTTGCACCGCTTTTGGGCCTTCCTTTGGAAAATCCCCTCGCAGGTCTCGACCTGATCGAAATCAAAAAGAAACTCTCAGGCAATACCACCCAGCGCATTTTTGTCCAATACTTTTATGACTTTGTGGATGATCTGCTCAAGGCCTATATTGAGTTTAGGGCCCAAACCCGGGAGGTGTTTGGAGAATGCTGCCCCGAGGAAATGGATTTCCCGCTGCATTTGAATCTCGGTTCGGCCCACGAAAATACCCGCTTGGGAAGAAGGAATAGCCAGCGCCATTATTTTGAGCCTTCGCCGATTTTGGATGGACAGGGAAAAAAAGCCGAGGAAGCCGCCATGCTGCTCGAACGATTGGTGGCCATGGTGCAGGCGTTTATCGGGGACAAGCTTCGGACCAACGAGGCCATCGCCATCACGCCAAGTACCCTTGGTGGCGATTACATTTCCTACAGGGCGATTCCTTATTACTACGATTGGGAGCGTGTCAACCCGCTTTGGTACTTCAGTCGTGCCTACAACGGCAACGAGCGCTTCACATTGGGATACCGCGCGGCGCTTCAATCCGATGCGCCTGAGCCTGTCAAAAACCCCTTGCTCTATGATATCGAGCGCTACAATGCCTTCCGAATCGAAGGACATATCGGGAAAAACTACAGGACTGCGCTCACGGAGATCCTCCGACAGCAAAAACGCTTCAATTTGCCCTTTGACGTGATCGCCCTGAATGCCGTGGACCTCTCTGCCATCCTCAATGGTAGGGATATCCGCTGTCATGTGGAGGATTTGGAATCTGACTTTCGGGTGATGATCACGGGCATCGTCTGCCAGCTACAACAAATCATCGCATACGTCGGAAATCTCCGGCCCAAGCGTGCCATTATCCCCGACCGTGGGATCACAGATTTGGTATCGAGGAAAAACTTCTACATCTCCAAAAACCTTGTGGATATGCAGAAGTCCATCAAATCCGATATTTCCAAAAACATTCCCATCAGTATTTCCAATGCAGATATTATCAAAAACCTGGCGCTAAAAGATGTCGAGGAGGGCGAGAAACTAGCAGATTTTGTCGGTATGGATGTGGGACTGTTCATTGTCAACCAAAAGCCTTTCTACGACTACATCATAAAGCAGCCGGATTTGTTGGTGATTTTCTTGCAGCAATTGGCCGAGATCGTGAAATACTTGCTCGCAGTAGATCTACATACATTCGAGGAAGAAAGCTTCACAAAACTCTGGACGCCCTATTCCAAAACCGTCGAAAGTCTGATCAAGGAATCCGCCAACTCCGAAAACGAGGAGATCAAGAAATTTTTCACGGCCTCCAACCGGGAGTTGCTATTCAAATGTGCCAATGAAAAGCTTTTTGCACTCAAGGATGAGTATTTGTCGCGGATGGAAGCTTACCATGCCGCTGTCAATTTTGACAAGTACTTCAAAAAGCATCCCGGCATGGAGCATAAGGCAGGGGTGACCAAAGGAGGTACTTTTATTTTGGTCTACAATGGAGAAACCGAAAGAGTCTTGACACTTCCCGAACTGGCAAATCCGGGTCTGAATCTCAATCTCGATTTGATCCGGAACGCATTTGCCGGCTTGGCGATCAAGGAAGCGCAGCCGGCTACCGCAAACTTGGCGAAATCAGCCAATATTGTTTCAAAATCAACCGTTTCCAAAGAGATCGAATCGCTTAGCTTGGCCGCAAAACGGACCGAATTTGAGTTTGCTTCCGACCTCATCAAAGAGCTCAATCTCGGGGATGCAGCCAAGGCGGTCTTGGATGCCTTGCGCAACAGGGACAAGGAAATCAAGGAACGGGCAACACCGATTCCAAAAGGGACTGTGATTGCGGATTTCTATTTGCCCTACATGATCAATAGCGACTGTCCGCCTATTGCCTATGTGATTCCGGAGGAAGAGGAACCCGAGAATCAAGGACCAACCGCAGACGCAGGAGCGGATAGAACACTGGAAATGCCTGTCGATGGATTGGCAACAACGACACTCGACGGATCCAACTCAAAGGATCCGGAAGGAGCGGCATTGATTTTTGAATGGTCGCAGGCTTCGGGTCCTGCAGCACAGATTGTTAATCCGGATAAAGCGGCGACAGAGGTGAGATTCCAGTCTCCTGGCGTATATGCGTTTACACTTAAGGTTATGGATGACAAGGCCGCTTCCGCCCAAGATACGGTTACAATCACCGTCAATGCCCGGCCAAACGCAGCACCGATTGCCAAAGCGGGTCCGGATCAAACGGTCACGCTCACATTCAATAGACCCACTTCGACGGTTTTGGATGGCTCGGCATCTTCAGATGCGGATGGTTCGATTGTCGCCTTTGCTTGGTCGCAGGTAAGTGGTCCTGCCGCAACAATACAAACTCCAAATACAGCCGCAACGACCGTGATCGTGCCTGCCCTTGGCGAATATGAATTTTCACTCAAAGTCACCGACGATAAGGGCTTAACCGCTCAGGATGCCGTGAAAGTAACGGTCGTGGGCAGACAGAACCAGCCACCCACTGCCAATGCCGGACAGGACCAAAGTATCTTCATCCCAAATCCCAACAGTCCGGGTAGGGCGATTCTGGATGGCAGCGCATCGGCTGATCCTGAGGGTGCTGCACTTAGCTTTGAATGGAGACAGGAGGCTGGGCCGGTAACCGCGATCATTTCAACACCGAATCAAGCAAGGACGGACGTTTCGGGACTTATGCCCGGAGAATATACATTTGGCCTCAAGGTGACCGATAATGCCGGAAATTTCGCTTCGGATACAGTCCGAATTTCTGTCGCCATCAGGGTAATTGACGATGGACCACGGGAAAAAAGCTGCGGGTCTTTGGAAGAGATCATTAGGCTCTTTGAATCGTTTGACAAAGGAGGTACCACGGACCAGTTCAAGCGGTTTGTGGAAATGTTCCAATCCTATGGGCAGGTCAAGGAGTTTTTTGCGGCGTTGCGCCAAGTTTCGGGAGCGAATATTGATGATCAAATCAAGTTCCTCCGCGAAGTATTCGGCGATGGGGGATTCGAAAAAACCCTGATTGCATGGCTGAATCAGCTTCAAACCATCATCCTCGAATCCAAAGAACTGAGGGGGCTGGCACTGCAACTCTATAGGATTCTCGCATTACTGTTGATGTATATTGTTTGCGTCCAAAAAGGAGATTTTGATCGAGGCGAACTTCCCTTGGCAAATGTATTTGAGGTGATGTTAAGGCACGCCCGGGATTGGGCAGTGCTACGCGAAAGGGGGCAATTGGGCCGATTGGAGGCCCAAATCCTCAGCAGGATAGGCAATGACATCGCCGTAGCGATTGCCCAGACTGAACAAAACGGCGAAGTCAGCGCCAAACCAAACTACCTGAATTTGCTGAAAAAATGGGGAGAAATCCTGTAAAGGATGAACAGAGCCCAATACCATAAGATCCATACAGCCTCCCTCCAAGTTCAATTTGAAGGAATGGAGGGGGCGCTGGGTATGCAGGATAATTTGGGATTGTTGTTTTACGAAAAGATTGAACCCCTCCTGCAAAAGGCTTTTGACCGGTCTGCAGATCCTCGCGCGACGATCGTATTGGACAAGCTGATTTTGGACTGCGGGAAACTCTCTGGTGAAAATTGGGAAGAGGAAATGCTGCTGGCTATCCCCAAGCTGTTGGAAGAGAAACTCCAAAGCGTCCGCATGAATCCCAGGTATGAAAAGACCATCGAGCAGCAGGCCGAAGAGGTCATGGTATTTTTCCTCGAAAAAGGCTATTTCCCTTGGAACAGCCCCTTTTCTGCGCCGATAGAATTGGAAAAGGGTCTGGACATGACTACTTCCCAAGCCCTCAAACTCGCCGCGTTTTTGAGGAGGTCTTCTGTCTTTCGCATGCGTTTTCATCGGGGTTTTTCATTGGCTTTTCGAAGGGATTTCTTAAACCGCCTAGCAGATAACCCGCCTCCAGAGATCAGCGATTTATTGGATTTTGCCGCACAAAAAGCCCACGTCGATCGATCCTTTTTTGAGTCGGTTTTTGAAGTCATTGTTTCGATTCCTATGGTTTCCAGTACTGCCTGGCTGCAGTTCTTTCAAAGGATCATCGAGGTGCAACCTGAATCTCAGGTGCCGATACTCGCCGAGTTTTTTTCAGTACATTGGATGGAAAACCCGGATAGAATTTGGGAATTTTTTAATTTCAATGGTCAAGAAACTCGGGTTGGGTTTTTGGAAAGAGTAAGCCAATTGGTGCAGAAGGTAGTTGCCTTGCAGCCCGTATTGGCTGAGGACTTGGGTAAAGCGTTTTCCAATTTTGTGAAGCAAAAGATGCGTCAAAGCCCTGATACCGGTTCAAATGCCAGTACTGCGGATAAACTGCAGGCTTCCAAGGCAGACCCAAGTTCATCCCCCAACACAGCACAAACGCCTATAATGCCCCAAAAAGATGGACCTCACGAGGAAGTATTGGAGGACATATATGTTTCCAATGCGGGTTTGGTACTCCTGCACCCCTTTATTCCGGCACTTTTGGATACCCTGGAATTGCAAAAAGAGGGGCATTTCATCTCTCCTAACGCGCAAATGGCAGCAGCGAAAATCCTACAGTTTTTGGTTTGGGGCGATAATACGCTGAGTGAAAATCATTTCCCATTGATCAAAGTCCTGCTCGGGATTCCCCTGCACCAGGTTTTGGAACTGGAGATTGAGTTGGCCGAATCTTGGAAAATGGAATGTGAAGCAATGCTTTCGGAGGTAATCCAGCATTGGGCTGTTTTGAAAAACACCAGTAATGCGGGTCTGCGGGAGACTTTTCTCCAGCGGGATGGCAAGATAATTCCCGCTACAAATGGATGTAAACTTCAGATCGAGCGCAAGACCGTGGATGTACTTCTCGGCAAGTTGCCTTGGGGAATTGGCATCATCAAGTTGCCTTGGATGAACGAAATAATGTACGTGGATTGGAGTTAAAACGAAGAGATTATGGCTTCCACCGCTTCAAAAAAAGAATCCTTATCGGGGAACAATGCCCAAAGGAGATCGCCATTTTTTCAGGCGAAACTCACCGTGAATGCCCCTAATGATAAGTATGAGCAAGAAGCTGATACCATCGCCGACAGAGTCCTCGCTACAGAGGGGAAGTCTGTACATGAACTTGGCGGGGTTGGCGGACTTTTCATTTCACAGATTCAAAGAAAATGCGCGGAATGCGAAGAAGAGGAAAAAGTGCAGATGAAGAGATTTTCCAAAGGCGGGGAAGCAGATGGCGAAGTGGAATCCGCCATCCGGTCTGAGTCAGGTGGAGGTGAAGCTTTGGGAAAGGATACGCGCTCTTGGATGGAGTCCCGGTTCGGAAAAGGCTTTGGAAACGTCAGGATTCAAGACAACCACCAGTCCCATCAAATCAATAGAAAACTGAACGCACGGGCATTTACCCATCAAAACCATATTTTTTTCAACTCGGGACAATACAACCCGGAATCTAGTTCAGGAAAACAGCTCTTGGCCCATGAACTGACGCATGTCGTCCAGCAGACAGGCGGTGGTGGATTTGCAGAGCAGCTCGACGAGGAAGTTGGGATTGGGGGAAATATGATCCAGCGTGATTTGATGGTCGAGCCACCCAATCCGACGGCAGAGGCGAGGGAATTGACCGAGGCCGAGATTCAAACAGCAATTAGGTATAACGAGACGCGGTTTCATGATCCATACAATATCATGAACGTGCGGGATGTGATCGGCATTGAACAATATCCCGCAGTAATCGACCAGGAATTTGTAGAAGCGGTGGTCCGGTGGCAAGCCATGTTTGACTTGGAACAGGATGGGAAAATGGGTGCAGATACCACCCAAACCATCCTTGCGGAATTGAACGCCGCCGGCGCTACCCATGAAGCAGAGACCTTGGCTGTCGACAATACCGTCACCACGGTCGACGTGGTGCCGCGGACTTACAACACCTGTGCGCCCGGCCTGCCGTTTGAGTTCAACTGGCAGGTTGGATTCCGAACCACCATGCGCAACGGATTCATCGTCCAGCGGATCGACAACACTTTCAATGCCACAATGTGCGATGGATCTGCCTACACCGGATGGCAACCGATTCGCAGGTATTGGGAGGCATGGAGCGTGGATGGCAATGGTAACGTAAGACCGATCCTCGGCGGCGTAAATGATATGTTTACCCGTCCACTTCGTGCAGGCTCGAGGGGTAATTGGGTGATGCGCGGAACCCTTTATACGACCAAGACGCTTCCGCCCTCCTTTGTGGCGAGTTCGGTCGCTGACGCCGGGATTCTCAGGGCCACATTGACCAATCCAGGCGACGATTTCCTCGGCTATGTAGCCAATACCAGAAGAGTCGGTGGCACTTGGGACTGCTGCGCGGCCACACCGACACATACGCCTTCCTAATCTAACCTCTATGAAAAGTACCTTCATTCCTGCTTTTTCATTTTTGGAGCAAGCCATCCGCAACCGGCTTGACCATTTTTTTCATGAAAAACCGTTTCACAAGCCAGAGTTTGTATTGGAGGAAAATACAGAAAGCGACCCACTGTTGGCCTTTTTCAGACATTACCAGCTAAGCGACGAAAACATCATTCTGCTTACTGCGGCGATCGTGCCCCACTTGGTGCCGGGCTTTTTCGAACGGCTGATCCGGGATTACCTTCCACAGGGTGGTGAATTTCCTGAGTTTGGTGGGACAAAGGGGGAGAATTCACGGGGAATGGTAGCGACGGGAGAAACGGTGGTGTTCATTTTGGCCGGGATGGACCTGGAACGGCGCTTGAGTTTTCTTCCGCTTTTTGACCAGGACAATCCGCTGGTGAAGCACCGGGTACTGTACCTCGAGCCCGTCAAAAATGGAGAACCCAAGCTCAGCGGCAAGCTTTCCATCGATCCCGAATATGTGGAGGTACTGACGACCGGAAAAATCAGCCTGCCGACACTCAGCATCAATTTCCCCGCAGAACACCTCCAATCCAACATGTCTTGGGAGGATTTGGTCTTGCCACCACAGGTATGGCAACAGATCGAAGAACTGCAGGCTTGGCTTAGGCACAAGGATACCATTTTGCGTGAATGGGATATTGGACGGCGGATTAAACCCGGCTACCGTGCCTTGTTTTACGGTCCGCCGGGAACGGGAAAAACCGTCACGGCAACGCTCTTGGGGAAATATACAGGTCGGGAGGTATTCAAGATAGACCTATCGATGGTGGTTTCGAAATATATTGGGGAAACGGAAAAAAACCTCGCCACGCTGTTTGACAAGGCCGAAAACAAGGATTGGATCCTCTTCTTCGATGAAGCCGATTCACTCTTCGGAAAGCGGACAGGCGTACGTGACGCCCATGACAAGTACGCCAACCAAGAGGTATCCTACCTGCTACAAAGGATTGAGTCCTATAATGGACTTGTCATTTTGGCCTCCAATTTCAAAAACAATATCGATGCGGCGTTTATCCGCCGATTCAATGCACTGATCTATTTCCCGCTTCCGAGGACAGAGGATAGATTGGCTTTGTGGAAAAAATCCCTCCCAAGCCAGCTTCAAGCCAGTAGGGAACTCCATTTGCCCGAGATTGCGGAGCGCTACGAACTGACGGGTTCGCATATCGTGAACATCGTCCAATACCTTTCCCTGACAAGCATTGAAACAGGGAATTATGTGCTTTCCAAGGAACAGCTACTGCGCGGTATCAAGCGTGAATTGGAGAAGGAGGGGAAGTAGATTTTGAAGTAAGACAATTGATGATTCCGCAAAATGAAGGGACGGATGAAAGAGCAGAAAACCACAACGCAACCCAAAAATTTCACCCGTAAGGGGGATTTTTTTTCGTCCGATCAGATTTGCAAGGATACCAAAGTGAGCCTGCCCTCCGACCAGCGTGAGAAGGCGGCGGTAGATTTGGCGGGGCAAATCATGGGATCGACCAGAGAGGCCGCGACGCCACATCCAGGACCGGCATTCATTTCCGATGCAAAGTCTTCTACAGGGACCGCCCTGCCAACGGATACGAAGACGCAAATGGAGCGTTCGTTTGGTCGGAATTTTTCGGACGTACGGATTCATACCGACGATCATGCCACCCAATTGAGCAAGGAAATCAACGCCAAGGCATTTACGCTTGGCTCGGATATATTCTTTCAGAAAAAGTATTTTGATCCAAGGGGTGGATTGGGCAAGCGGCTATTGGCCCATGAACTCGCCCATACGATCCAGCAAAAAGAACTTTCGGGATATAATTTTATCCAAAGGGAAGGGGAGGAACAAAAGGATAAAGCAAAGGAGACCCCAAAAGTCGAAACGAAGGTAGAGGTTGTGACTGAGCAAAACATTACAAAAGGGGAAACCAAAGGAAAAGCGACGACAACCCGCTCGGCGGAGCAATCTGTTGGGGAGGGAGTTACCGCAAAAGCTTCGGAAAAAACCACAGGAGATGCTCGGACAGCATCTGCTGAGTTGGCGGCAAAGGACAAATCAACTGGTCTCTCGGCATCGACGGGAATAAAAGCCGAAGAGTCTACCGTTGATCCTACCCAAGCGGACAAAGCGAAAGGATTTATAAAGTTAGGAGGGAATTGGACATTGTTTGACGCCCGGCTGAAGTTGGAGTCGGGTATTTCTGCCGAAACGGATTTCAAGTACAAACCCTCGGTGTCTATAGACGGCAAGGCGGTCTTTTTCCCCAATGGGAGACTTTCGCCTGAGCTTGCGGGGAAATTCCTCTATGGAAAGGATGGTCCCTCCGGGCAAATCACACCTGGATTGAACTTCAAGATTACCGATGCACTTTCAGCCAAAGCAGGAGTCCCCATCACAATTGATTCTTCCGGAAAGGTCGGCGCCTCCGTTGGACTTGGCTTTGTGATCAAGTTCCCATAAGAGAAAGCGGGTGAGGCAATGCTGGTATTCTTGTGGCTGCCAATATTGTGTATGCTCGATTATTGCTCCCAAACCCTGAATCATCCTCGACATATTCCGTGCCTTATGGATCGATATTCCGTGTAGGCTTGATGCATATTCCGTACATAAGGCATCTCTTATTGATGGCCAAATAGTAGAAAATAGGGAGGGCTTGGGCCTTCGGCTTAAAGTGGATGGGAATCACGAAAGGATAGATGGACAGCGGAGATTGATATGCTGTACATCATTAACTTTTTGTTATTTCATGCTAGGGTTAGCCTTATTAATCTTCTAAAAATTCCCTAAATTTATCAATCTCGAAGTTTCACTTTTTACACCTTAATTTTTACGCTATGGAAAGCAGACATGGATTCACAAAAATGACCCTGGCCGAGTTCGGAACCTGGCTTGGACAACAGCGCGTCGGACGGACAATCCTCCACATCCAACAACACCATACCTGGAACCCAAGCTATGCGCATTTCGACGGTAGAAACCATTTCGAACGGCAGCAGGCCATGAGGAATCACCATATCGGCGCCAACGGCTGGGCAGACATCGGTCAGCATTTTACCACTTTCCCCGACGGAACGATCCTCACTGGCAGGCCCTTGGAGCGTGTCCCGGCGTGCATATACGGGCAAAATTCGAATGCCATCTGTCTGGAGCATTTCGGGAATTTTGATAGGGGTGGTGACAATATGACTCCCCAGCAACGCGATACCATCGTCAAGATGACGGCCATGCTTTGCAAGCGGTTCAACCTGCCAGTCAATGTGTATTCCATCGTGTATCACCATTGGTTTGATCTGAGTTCGGGCGTGCGCAACAATGGCGGCAGGAATACCAAGTCCTGTCCAGGTACCAATTTCTTTGGAGGTAATTCGGTCTACGATGCCACCAAGCATTTTTTGCCCTTGGTGCAGCGGGAGTTGGATGGATATCAGCCCGCCACTTCCAGTCCCAACCTCAAAGGATATGCAGTCGTCACCGCCTCAC
The DNA here is from genome assembly GCF_021491425.1 of Mariniradius sediminis. NCBI lineage: Bacteria > Pseudomonadati > Bacteroidota > Cytophagia > Cytophagales > Cyclobacteriaceae > Mariniradius > Mariniradius sediminis. The sequence goes on from NZ_JAKEVZ010000003.1 coordinate 75,301, forward strand.
GCCTCAATATCCGCGACGCACCGACAACCACAGCCCTTATCGTAGCTGATCGCGAACCACTCCTGACCGGGTCCATTTTGAGGGTTTATGACGAAAAGAACGGCTGGTCGCGCATATCCAATTCCCAATCGCATTGGGTGGCGACCAGATTTACCCAACCTGTAAAGTATGCGACCGTCAAGGCAGATGTCCTCCGTGTACGCAGCGGCCCGCAAAACACATTCTCCATGGTGGGCACGGTCGGAAAGGGCGAGGAACTCTTTGTCGTCGAGGAAATTGGAGGATGGAGTAAAATCAGCCTGGAAGACCGCTGGGTCAACTCAGGATTCTTAAATTTTCCCTAAAGAAAAGGTTATACTCTCAATCACAATAGGAGGGCGAGAGCCTTCCTTTTTTGCTTTCTTACAACGGCTTGGGATGACTTCTCTGCTTTTTCGATCGAAGGATGCATGTAAAAAAAATTTTCATTGAGTTTAGATTAGATTAAATCTAAATAAAATAAATTTTATTTACTTTTGTGCCTTTCAGGATCTTGTATGTGGAAAGTCGTTCGTAAAGTCTTCCAAAAAATCCACCTCTACGCGGGGCTCACCGCGGGCTTGGTGGTGATCGCCGTCTGCTTGAGCGGCACGATTTACGTCTACAACACCGAAATCCGCGAGTGGGCAGACAAGGATCGGTACGTGGTGAAGCCGGGCTCGGAGAGGATTCCGCTGGATCATCTGAAGACACAGCTGGAAGGCAGTCTGGAGGGGGAAGTGACTTCTGTGCAGATTTATGGTAGCGAAGACCGCAGCGTTATTTTTTCTCTTAAAAAGGCTGAGGAAGAACGTCCCATCAATTATTATGTAGATCCCTATACCGGAGGTATTCTGGCATCCAACAAAGACAAGACCTCTGCCGAAACTTGGATGGGATACATGTTTTCCTTACACAGATGGCTGCTGCTTGATCAGGTAAAAGAGCCCATCCTATCCTCCATGAGCAATATGGAACTGGGACGATTGATCAATGGAATTGCCACATTGCTTTTCTTGTTGGGAGTCTTGACAGGCATCGTCATATGGTTTCCCCAAAAAATCAGCGCATGGAAACAAGGCTTGACAGTCAAATGGTCGGGAAATTGGAAAAGAATCAACCATGACTTGCACAATACCCTGGCATTTTATTCCCTGATCTTTCTTTTCATTATGTCTGTCACAGGTCCTTTCTGGTCTTTCCAATGGTACAAGGAAGGTTGGCAGAAAACTTGGGATACTTTCCAAGCCCCCAAATCAGAACCGAAAGTTGAAATCGAAGCACCGAAATTACCTGCGGCTGATTTTTCACTGGATGAAGTACTTTCAAAAACACAGGCGCGGCTTTCCTACCCCGGAAACGTCAGGATTTCCATTCCTGCTTATGCTGACGAGCCCATCAGCGTTAGCAAGTCCCAAATTGGGTTCTGGGCAAGGGCGGGTGCCGACCAACTTTCATTTGAACAATCGCGCCTTGAGCTTGTCGAAGCCAAGCTTTTTGCCGACTTGAGTTTTCGGCAGCAAATCGGCCGCTCGGTGAAGAGCCTGCATACTGGAGAGATTTTTGGGCAGGCAACCAAGTTCCTATGGTTTTTGGCTTGTATGGTAGCGACGTCGTTGCCAATCACAGGTACGTTGATTTGGTGGAACAGAAGGACGAAAAAGAAGCAGAAGAGATCCCGCCGCATGAATCTTTCCCAAAAGCCGGTCTTGGAGACATCTGCCTCCTGAGCACCATTGCCTTCTTGGAAATCCCTTTTCAGCGGATATTGGGTCAAATGAAATCCATGCCCAAGCGTTACGATTTCTTGGAATTGGCGACAGTTTGGTTGGATTTAAGAAAATTTAGGTAATTTTCCATTCCCAGCCCACACGCAAACACCCCATCAAGATGGCTCAAGCCTCCAAATCATTGCAAGACAAGAAAAGGAAGATTTACATTTTTCTGGCTTTGATAGTCGTACTGACTACCGCTCTTGTTATCAAGAAAATTTACCATCGAGTGAGCAGCGAAGGAACAGTTTCTGACGCACAGGTTTCCAATCAGGAAAGCCCCTACGAAAAACAGCTCCACCTGCTTTCCGAGGAAATCAACAAGGGCTGTCCGACGCAGGTAGATCAACAGACCCGCTTGGATAATACAGAAATCGTGGGAAAGAACGAGTTTCGCTACAATTATACGCTGATAAATCTGGAAAAGGGGAATTTTGACGAGGCGGACCTCAAGCAATACCTTTCCGCCCAGATCTTGGCAAATCTAAAGGATAACGAGGGCATGCGCTTGTTTCGTGAACAAAAGACCAAACTTTCCTACCACTATAAAGACCGAACCGGACAGCCGCTTTTTGAGCTGAATTTTGGGGAAGGGGAATACAACTGAGCTTCAGTACCAGGATTTGGGCAGGAAAAATGATGTAAAGCTTTGTCTTCCGACCTGCGTTATTTTCCACGAATTTTTTCTTTATTTTTAAGGTAAACTTATTGACACCATGAAGCTTTTTTGGATCGTTACGTTTATCCTCGCGGCCTGCGGGGGAGGAAGTTTGGAAGTTCCAACCAGTGAAATGGCTGATTTTGAGGAAGTGCTTGATGTTCCAGTTACCGGACAGCCCGCTCCTTTTGCCTCAGAATCCAATCTCTCGGAACCAGCCCTAGTCGAAAAGAAAATTCGGAAATCCGGGAATATTTCCTTCCAATCCCAGGATTTGGAGAAGGACTACGCACAAATCAAAGGCCTTTTGCCGCGGTACAAAGCGTATATCGAAAATGAAAACCAATCCAATGACCAGTATCGCCGAAACTACCAACTGAGCATCCGGGTGGAGGGCGCCTATTTTGATAGCCTATTGAATGCGATCGCCGGGCTCGCTTGGCGCATCGAATACAAGACCGCCAATATTGATGACGTGACTGCGCAGTACTATGACCTCAAAACCCGCATCGAAAACAAAAAGGCTTTGGAGCAGCGGTACAGGGAGCTCTTGACAAAAGCCAATGAGATAAAAGACATTTTGGAAATTGAAAAAAACATCAACGAGGTACGCACCGACATCGAAATGATGCAGGGCCAATTCAATTACCTTAGCAGCCAAATCCAATACAGTTCCCTGAATGTCACATTCTACGAAGAGCTCCCCTATGCCGTTAATTCCGGCCAAAAGAAAGGATTTGGCAACAGGATACTGAATGCACTCAGCAATGGTTGGAATGGAATGCTGACGATATTGGTCGGATTCGTGACGATTTGGCCATTCTATCTGATAGGATTCGGGATCTTTTTATTGATCAGGTTTTTGAGAAAAAAAGTCAATAAAAACCCATGAAAACCCGATTGATTCCAGTAATTCTGCTGATGTCGTTGGCTTGCACTACGATTCATGAACCTACGCTTTATACCAGGAATAGGGACAATAACTGTTACAAACAATACTATTACGACTATCACGAGGACGAAATCCCGCCACCGATCCATAGTGTCGAACTTGCCCCTGTCGTCGCTGAAAACTTTTCCTTTTCAAGTATCAATATCGCCCACGCCATGGGCATGTTGGAGCTACTGAATGTCTACCTGTCCAGCCTCGAGGCGTTTGAAAAAAATCCAAGTTTGGAAAATCGCCTGCGCCATTTGGAGCGGTTCCAGCAACTTTCCCAACAAATCGAATTTGCTGAACTGGAAATCACATCTGTCGTTTCTGAGATCAACTGTGAAGAGGAGCGGATATATCAAGTTGCTAACTACCTCAGGGGTAAGGAAAATGAGAAGACTTCCAGACTGACCATTGCCTCCATTGTCGTGGGAGGTGTTGGCGCGATCATGGCTGTAGCCTTGGTAGGACAGGGCAAGGCGCCAGAATTGGTCGGTTTGGGTACAGGTATCACAGAGGCTTCCCTCGGTTTGCTGATGTTGTTCAACGAGAAGGAAATTGAGTTTTCCCATGAAAGGAACCATCTAAGGGAAATATGGGAAGCCCCGACTGTGTCAAAGGTTTTTCCCGCTCCGGTTTGGTACTATCTCAATTATGTCGCTGACAATCCTGATGCAGAACCCGCCAAGAGAGAGCAGATTATCAAAAATTGGAGAAGTTTGGCCTTTTACGACGAGGTAAAGGAAAAACATCGGGCCGAATTAAGGGATAGGTTTTTTGGCACCGGAGGGCGCTACAACAGTGATGAATTGACCAACCGGGCGAATATGTACGAGCAACTCAATTCCGAGATCAACCTGATGCTTCAAGACTTGAAACATCTTTCTTTCGAAATCGAAAAGGTCCAGTCAAAAAAATTGAAAGGATGGGCGGATAGCAACAAGAGCAGCATTTAGACCTGGGAGGCGATTTTTTTCAGTGCTTCTACCAATCGATCCAGATCAGAAAGTTTGGTGTACACATGTGGCGATACCCGGACCAAGTGGATATTTTCGACTGAAATCGGGGAGGTATGGATCTTGTATTTAAGCATCAATTCCCGCTCCAACTCGCCTGGCGTCAAACCTTCTACCGATACCCCTGCCAAAGCACAGGAAAACTCTGGCTTGAGGGAAGTATGAATGTGGACCCCCGGGATTTCCTTGGCTTTCTGCGCCCAATAATCTTTGAGGTAGCGCACACGCTCCTCTTTCCGTTTTGTTCCGATAGCATTGTGAAAGTTGAGCGCCTCGCCGATCCCTTGCTCGATGGGGAAGCTACGGGTTCCGAGATTCTCAAACTTCCGGATATCCCCGCTTTTTGGGTCACCCGCACAGACCAATGGCCAAACCTTACCGATTTTCTCCTTTTTGATCCACAGCATCCCGCTGCCAATCGGGGCCGACAGGTACTTGTGCAGACTTGTGCCAAAATAATCCCCGCCCAAGTCCGGAATCTTGAAATCCAATAGGCCGTAGGAATGTGCCCCATCAATGATGACCTCGATGCCTTGGGCATGTGCCATGTCGCAGATTTTTCTGACGGGCATGATCTGACCGTTCCAATTGACCACATGGGTGAGATGGATCAGTTTGGTTTTGGAAGTGATGGCTTTGCGGTAGGCCTCCACGATGATGTCATCGTTTTCGATTGGAAAGTCAAAAGTGAGCTGCTTGTATACAATTCCTTCCCGCATTGCACGCTGCTTCCAAGCCTGCATCATATTTGGATAGTCTTGGGTCGAACCGATTACTTCGTCCCCTTTTTGTAGATCCAGTCCATAGATGATTGTCACCAAAGCCTCTGTGGAATTCCTGTTGATTGCTACTTCCTCGGGGTCGCAGCCTCCTAATTGCGCCAATGCCGCCCTTAGGTTTTCCCGGCCTTGGTCGAGTATTTTCCACATATAGTAGGATGGCCCTTGGTTTGCCATCGTGTTGAACCTTTCTACGGCTTGCTGCACCACAATCGGGCTGGGTGATACGCCGCCGTTGTTGAGGATAATGACCGGAGAGGCGGAGGCCGAATATCCCTGTTGGATGACAGCCCAATAGTCCTCGTTTTGGGCCATTTCCAAGGGCTCCAAATGCCGGTAACGTTCCTCCAATTCGCTCCAAGTTGCAGCATGCAGCTCTTGGAATAGGCTGTGTGCCGAAAACGCACTTACAAGCGCTCCGGCCTTTTTGAGGAAGGCTCGTCTGTTATCCATGATTGGGTTGGGGGATATTTTCAAGGAAACTAGTGAATATTCGAATTGGAAACTGGTAAAAAATGACAGTTGGGCAAAAAATGATTCAGACAAAGTGCTAAAAAAGGAACCTAAAGGAAAAAAGACAGATGTCGCTTTTTTGGCATTTGTCATCATTGAAGCAAATATGACAAAGGCGACACAGTAAAAGAGAAGTGTCTGCCATTGATATGTTACTTTTTGGGTTCTTTAATTCAACATAACCTTTTACTAATTATGAAAAGATTAACCTTATTGTTTTTTCTGCTGGCAGGCGTGGTTCCACTTAGTCAGGCACAAGCCCAAAAGAAACCCAATATCTTGGTGATCTGGGGCGACGACATCGGAACCTGGAACATCAGTCACAATAACCGTGGCATGATGGGGTATCGCACACCCAACATCGATCGGATTGCTAAGGAGGGGATTGCATTTACGGATTATTATGCACAGCAGTCCTGTACCGCTGGACGGGCGGCATTTATCAGTGGATCTGTTCCGGTGCGTTCGGGTATGACCAAAGTCGGTTTGCCGGGTGCAAAAGAAGGCTGGCAAAAAACCGATGTCACCATGGCAACTGTTTTGAAAGCCCAAGGCTATGCCACCGGGCAATTTGGCAAAAACCACCAAGGCGACAGGGACGAACATTTGCCCACAATGCATGGCTTTGATGAGTTTATGGGGAGCCTATACCACCTCAATGCCGAAGAAGAGCCTGAAAACAGGGACTACCCTAAGGATATGGTCTTGGCAAACGGAAAGACCTTTTATGAGACATTCAAGCCACGTGGAATTCTGCATACCAAATCAGATGGCAAAGGTGGACAAACCATCAAGGAGCTTGGACCGCTGACCAAAAAGCGTATGGAGACCATCGACGATGAGACCGTCGCTGCGGCAAAGGAATTTATCAAAAAACAGGTAGCAGCAGGCAAACCTTTCTTCACCTGGTGGAACGGTACCCGCATGCACTTCCGCACCCATGTAAAGGAAGAGCATATTGGCATTTCTGGTCAGGACGAATATGGTGATGGTATGGTCGAGCACGATATGCATGTGGGCGAATTGCTCAAACTTCTGGACGAGTTGGGAATCGCGGATAATACCGTCGTGATGTATTCGACGGACAATGGCCCGCACTACAATACTTGGCCAGATGCCGGCACGACTCCTTTCCGTTCGGAAAAGAACTCCAACTGGGAGGGTGCTTATCGGGTGCCTACATTCGTTCGTTGGCCTGGGAAGTTCCCCGCAGGCATCACGCTCAACGGCATTGTGTCCCACGAAGATTGGCTGCCGACCTTTGCTGCGATCGCAGGAGATACCAACGTGAAGGACAGGCTCCTCAAAGGGACTACCATCAATGGCCGTACTTACAAGAACTATATCGATGGATACAATCAGCTCGACTATCTGACTGGAAAAAGCCAGGTGTCTCCGAGAAATGAGTTTTGGTATGTCAATGACGATGGCCAAGTGGTGGCTGCACGCTATGGTGACTGGAAAGTTGTGTTTTTGGAAAACAGAGGCGAAGCCTTTGGCGTGTGGCGAGAGCCTTTCGTTGAGCTTCGTGCGCCTTTACTCTTCAACCTACGGAGAGATCCATTCGAGAAAGCGCAACACAATTCCAATACCTACAACGACTGGTTCTTGGACCGTCCTTTTGTGATCGTGCCAATTCAAGGACTTGCGGCGAAGTTTCTAATGACAATGAAAGATTATCCACCTTCACAAACTCCCGGGTCATTCAACCTAACCAAAATCGAAGAGATGTTGAGAAGTGCTGGCGGAGGTCGATAGCAGATGATTTATCACTGAGCAGTCCTTTCGGGTTGCTCAGTTTTTTCCACATTTCAATGAAACGATGCTTCGATGTTTGGCGTGGCCTTCAACAAGGTCCTAGGAAGAATGTGATTTTTTAAGCGTTCATCTCATTTTGGGGGAAAAAGACATCTCCCTTTGATTTGAGCATTTTTTCCTCCAATTTTCAACTTTTGAATTTTGGGATGGAAATCGTCATTCACTTAAAGGATCTGGTTTATTTGGGTTCCCATTTGTTTGGGATGGTGATTTCCGCCGTGTTGCTTTATGTTGGAGTGCGTAAATATGCCCCAAACGTCTTTTTGGGTTTCTCATTCTTCACTTTGACATACGGTACCTTCATCGCCTGGCTGGTATCCTCCGGAAATTTCGTCCATTTTCCGGCACTTTACCGGACCGGTAATATCGGAGGACTTTTATTTCCTGCATTTTTCTACCTGTACATCAGGGCCGTGCTTTATCCAAACTCACATTCAAAGCGTGACCTGCTTTTTTTCCTTCCGGCGTTTCTCTTTGTGGCGGACTATTCCCATGTGTTATTTGGGATGTCGATTGCGGAGAAAAGAGCGCTAATCATGCAGGAGATTTTTGATCCACAGCTATTTGTGGCGTATAACCAATCATTGTTTCTCCCAAAAAATTTCCATACGCTCTTTCGGACCTTTGTCATTCTTTTCTATTTGTTTCTCTCCGTTCGACTGTTGATTCAGCGATATAGGGGAAAAGAAATTCCGAAATTCGAGCGACCTTGGCTCAATTGGATGGTCATCTACTTGGGTTTTCTGTCTTTGATGGTCTTTCCGTTTTTGGCGGCCAATCTGTTGAAAATGGGAAGTCTGCAATATGACCTTTCCCATCTTACGGCCTCCGTTTTGATATTGGGTTCTGGGTTCGCCATTTTGTTTTTCCCCAAAGTGCTATATGGCCACAATGAATTTGAATACCTCCGCGTGGTTCAGGAGGAGAAGGCCGAACAAGACCCAAAAACAACAGAAGTATGGCCAGCCGAGAAATCAGCGCTTTTGGAAGGGAAACTGAAAGAAGTTATGGAAATCAAAAAGGCCTATTTGCAAAAAGGCTATACCCTCGCCGACTTGGCAAAGGACACCAAAATCCCCGCCTACCAACTCACCTACTACATAAACCAAATCCAAGATTCAACTTTTCATGACTTGATCAATCGACACAGGATAGAGGAAACCTGTAGCATCATCCAATCAGGCGAATTCCAGCACCTTACTTTGGAGGCGCTGGCAGAGAAAAGCGGCTTCAACAACCGGAATTCCTTTTCCGTTGCTTTCAAAAAATTCAAGGGCATGAAGCCTTCGGAGTTTTTGAAGGAATTCCAGCGTGGTTAATTGGTTTTGAAAAGGGTACGAAGACAGGATTTTATCTCATATTCGCCTCCTCCATCAGCCTTTTCGCCTCCGGTTTTTGGCTGCGTTGGAGGGCGTCTTTCGCTTTGTCGATTTCCCCCTGCTTGAGCCAAGTCAGTCCTAGATACCACCAAGCATCATCGGCAAAGATGCTGTTTTGACTTTCCAAAGCGGTCTGGAAATAACTTGAGGCTTTGTCACCTTGCTCGGAAGCCAAGTAGGATACTCCCAAAAAGTAATTCAGCGTGTCGTTTTTTGGCTTTTGCTGTAGTAGTTTTTCCCAGCGCTCGATGGCTGCTTGGTATTGGGCCATTTTGTAATCTACCATTCCCCGGTCAAATTCGTACTGATCACTGACGCCCATGGCAGTCACAAGTCCCGGGTCGGGCTCAAAGTAGGCGGTAAAGAGGCGCTCATTCGCAGACTGTCCACCACCCACAAGTACCCACAGGCCCAAGGCAAGGATAAGCGATGCGGCCACCGCCCAGGGGATCCAAGCAAGTTTCTTGGAAACCTGGGGTAGGGGAACGGTTTCGGTCGCAGCAATCTCTTCGTGGAATCTGTCCAGCGTATGGCGGAGATTGGTCGTTTCGACTTCCTGTAGGATGATCCTGATTTCCTTTACGTATTGGCGCAGGGCGGCATCGGCAGCCATTTCCTGTTCAAATGCAAGTCGCTCCGCCTCCGGCATTTCCCCGATGAGGTAGCGCTCGATCCTTTCAAATTCTTCTTGCGATATGTGGTTGGAATTTTCCAATGTCTAGGATTTTATTTGGGTCTTTACTTTTTCTCTCAGGCGCTGTATGCAGCGGTATTTGGTGTTTCGGGCTGTCGCTTCCGTCCATTGAAAGGCCTTGGCGATCAGTTCCATGGATTCCTTGGCGAAGTAAAACCGCCGCAGGATTTCCCGGCAGTTGTCCCCGAGGTTATTGATCTCGGCGGCTACCAATGTCCGGTACTGCATCCAGTCGTTGTCTTCCTCCTCGTCGATCTTGTCATGCTCCGTCTGGAGGAGGACGGTTTTCTTGAATTGGGAGGACCGGAGGAAGTCCAACCATTTGTTTTTGGCAATCTGGTATAAGTATCCCGTGAGTGCGCTGCCGTTTTCGGGTGTGAATTTGTTATCCTTTACATTGTTCCAAAAGGCGATAAATGCTTCTTGAAACAGGTCCTTGGCTTGGTCCTCGTCGCCGTTGTTGTCGAGGACAAACTTCCGTATCTTGGGGAATTGGGATTGGTAAAGCCAGCGCAGGATAGCGGCATCATTGGCGCGGACGCCATCGACCAACTGCTCCTGTGTGTAAAAAGTATCTTTCTGCATGTTAGCAGAAATATACTCAATTCCGGCTTTGAATCAATTTCTTTGCCTAGTACCGATACATCGGGCTGGCAGGGAGATGTCATCAGCATAAATTCAGAAAATTATTGCCAGGTGGGGTTGATAGCTGATTGCTTTGAAATCCATCGAAAAGTAAATGCCATTCATCATTTGGGTAGGGGAAATGAATCATCGAGAATTTGGTTAAATTTGAAATATGGGACAAGCTGTTGACATAGAGTCCAAACTTCAACAATTGATGCCACTTTTGGCAGATCGGTTTCATGTTAGCAAAATCGGGTATTTCGGTTCCTATGCTGCTGGACAACAGACGGAAAGAAGTGATTTGGATTTGTTGGTTGAGTTTTCTCAACCGATTGGGTGGGAATTTTTTACACTGGAGAAATTCCTCGAAAAGGAATTCGGTCTTAGCATCGACTTGGTGACTAAAGAAGCATTGAAAGAAAGGATAAAAAGACCAATCCTAGACCAAGTAAAATACATTTGAAACCTAGCAAGCGAGACAACATCTTGTATCTTGAAGACATCGTATTGGCGATGGAGCGAATTCAGGAATATATCCATGGCTTAGACTTCAATTCTTTCAAACGGGATTACAAAACAGTTGACGCAGTGATCCGGAATTTTGAAGTAATTGGAGAAGCCAGTAAAAACATATCCAAAAAAATCAAGGACAGCTACCCCAATGTTCCCTGGGAAGAAATGTACAGGCTAAGGAACAGGATTTCCCATGAGTATTTTGGAGTTGATTATCGCATAATTTGGGATATTATTTCCAGGAATCTACCTGGCAACCTTACTGAAGTCAAGGATATTATAGAAAAGGAACGTTTGAAGGAATAAGATACAGGTGGCATAGCGCAAGAGATCCCTTTGTCCTCTACAGATACATCGGGTTGACGGGGAGACCTCATCACATTTTTTGAGAAGAAATCAGCCGAGGATTCCCCCGGCTGATCGTAGCTGCCTCAAATGAAAAAATCAAAACTGGTCGATGCTTTGGTACACCGTAAGATTGTTGGTGAGCAAATCCACCAAGAGGGCCTGGTGGGCCTGCACAAAGGCATTGTTGGCGGCCGCATTGGTATAATCCGCATTGCCGTTGAAGATAAGCGCGACAGCCATTCCATTGCTTTCCGTCATGTAAGACGACCTGGTTCCAGGCAAAGCCCCATAGAAATACAGCCTACTTCCCCATCTGACGATGCCATTTCCAAAGTCTGGACTGAGGGGTGCCGGGCCTGAACCCTGCAGAAATTGGCTGTAGGTCGAGGCATTCAGAATGTCGGGTCTGGTAGGCACGCCATCGATGGCGGTTACGAATTTCAGTAGATCACTTGCGTTGATCACCAAGCCGCCGTCACCATCCCTTCGCTCCAAAGCGATGTTGTACTCAAATCCCTTTGTCCCACCTTGCCCATAGTATTTGACTTCGTTGGGGTGTCTTCCGCTGAGCGTGCCTTTGCCCATGATGGCGCTGCCGATTCCAAGTGGGTCCAGGAAGTCATCCTTCATGAATTGATAGAAGGACTTGCCCGATACTTTTTCTATCACCCTCGCGGCGACAAAATAGTTGGTATTGATGTACCAAAAACGGGAGCCTGGATCGTGTTTGAGCAGGGTATTGTCCAGCATCCAATCAAAAAAGGCCTTGTTGTTCATCGCAGGATTGGAATCTATCGCATCGCGGTCGTTGGACAATACCCAGCCACCGGTCGTCATTTGCAGCAAATGCCTTACAGTCACATTGAGGACCCGCGCGCTGTAGGCCTTGGTGCCGAATTCTGTTCCCAGAATTCCTCCAGACCCAAATACTTTGTCGTCGAGTGTAAGCTTACCGGCCTGTACGAGGCGCATAATCGCGACTCCCGTAAAGGTCTTGGAAACACTGGCGACTCTAAACCGGTGCTCAGTGGTCATGTCCACATTCGCTTCTACATCTGCTTTGCCGTAGGCCTTTTTGTACACGAGCTTTCCATTCTTGGAAATCGCCAAAGAAGCTCCCGGGATTTTGTGGGTAGTCAAAAACGTATTGATCTTGGCATCGATTACCTCGATGTCCTTTTGGGTTTCGGGAGTTGGGGTGATAGGTGTCGGGTCTTCCTCCTTGGGACTACAGGCTATGCAAAACAATAGAAACGAGAGCATGAATGTGCCCAATGTGCTGAATCTGAATCTGTTCGAGGTTTTCATTTTTTTGGTATTTGGTTGGAAAATAGGCTGCAAAACAATTTGAAGATCATGCATCCCTAGATCCATGGGGATTTGGGAATCAGATACATTCTTACATCGGGAGGATTGGAGCTTGTCATCAATTCTTTTTGAAAAAATTATTTGCAGTCTTCTTTGCTAAAGGTTTTGGATACAAAATGTGACGTTTTTTGGGCAAATGAATGATTGGAAGATGGTCGTCAGGCTACACATTGACCGTCGAAAACTTGCCGTCTCGGTACCATACTTTTCTTTTTTTCCAAATCAACCCGGCAATTCCAAGGATAGCAAGGGCCAACAAGGTGTACTTCCACCAAGGGATATTGGTGTCCAATGCTATCGGGCTGGGATCCCCGATCAGTACAATCCCGGCCCAAAACTCCGGGGATAATGCCCTTCCGCTGGCATGGGCAAGATAATGCAACTTGGCCGCCCGCAGTGCCGAGGGCTTATCCATGCCTTCCGCCAGCTTCTGGTAAAATATCTCAGTGATTTGGCTGCTCGCCTTTTCGTCAATCTTCCACAGGCCTACCAAAAGGCTTTGGCTTCCGGCATAGGTGAAGGCATGGGCGAGCGAAAGCATGCCTTCGCCAGGAGCTACTGTACTTTTGCCCGTTTCGCAGGCAGTCAAGACGGCCATCTGCGCGCGGAGGTTGAGCTTGTATATATCAAAGGCGAAGAGTTCGTTGCTTCCTTCCAGACTGGCAGGATCTCCGGATTTTGAAAAAATCAACTTCGAAAAATCGGGGCTGAGGTTGTTGGATTCGGCATGGGTACCAATGTGCAGGATACGGTTGTCCCCAGCCGAACCAATAAAGTTTTGGATTGTGGACTGGGTTTCCGTAAACGTTTTTCCGCCAAGTAATCTCTTCATCCTTGACACTAGTTCTTGGGTAAAAGGCTGCGGAACCAAAGTCAGGTAGGCGCGGTCCAAGTACAGGGAATCACGCACTCGGCTGAGGTAATCGATTTTCATTTGATCCGAAAAGCCCGGTGCAAAGGCCACGTAATTGGACTGATATGATTGTGGATTTCTGCCGGACTTCAGCAGATGCGAATGGAAATGGTAGCTGATGCTGTGTTTTGACAACAAACAGCCGTTTGCGAATTCACTGTAGTCATTGAGCCGTGTCGGAGTGAGAAGTTCGAAACTGAGGTTATACAAATCACGATCCGGGATGATGATCACTTTCTCATGCTTGATATATGGCAGAAGCGGCTGCCAAAGATGGGAATACAATTGGTTTAGGATTGCTAGGCAAACCTGGGGTTGATTCCAGTTTTCCGTCAGCGTAGCGATGTGGTTCTCCATTTTTCCATAGTCCAATTTGACCAAGTCCCTGGAGTCCGCGTCCATCACCATCGCGGTAAGATCATCTCCGACAAACATATAGCGAATTAGGCTGGTCCCGGCGGGAATGGTCTTTTGGATATCATCCAAACTGGCTTCGAGATTTCCATACCTGAATTGGTAATAATTAGGAAACTTTGTCTTCAGGGTTTCCAAGAAACCTTCCCAAGCACTGTTTGCAATGAGGTAAGATTCAAATCCCTCGCCATCCATTTGCAGCGATTGGGCCAAGTCGGTCTTGAGTTGCAGTTCGGTTTCCTGGATATCAGAAGGCACATTGGCAAAGCGCAGGTTGTCGAAGCGCTGCAAGCGTGAGCGAAGGCGGTTGAACACCGAGGATTCATGACGGGAGAGGAGCGATTCCATGTACCGTTTTTCTCCCGTGATTTCGAAAAGCTCCAGATCCAGTTTTTTGGCAAAGTCATACAATTCCTGGTTGTCGGCGATTAGCAAGCCCATGTCCTGATCGGATTGCAGGACGGTTTTTCTTCGCTCGATCGCATCAATCGCTTCATCCAGCATGGCGATGGATTTTTCGAGAAAAGCTTGGTCCCTTTGGGTTTCCAGAAAATAGGATGACTTCACTTGTATCAGGATAGCCTTTGGTTTTTGGGTCTCGATTTGGATGGAATCCAACCAAGACCGCTCTCCCCTCAGAAAATCCTCCTTGAAAGTTTCCAAAGCAGTTCTGCTCAATCGCAGGGATTCACCATAGGACTTGAGCAGAAAATGAACCTCTGCTAGGTTGATTTGGTGGTTGAAATCAAGCAGCGTTCCTGCGCCTTGGTTGGCGCGCACATACTTCAAACCTTTTTCCGCTGCATTCAAAGCCTCCTTTTTCAGTCCCGCTGCTGCAAAGAATGTGGATGCACTGGTTAGAAAATCCAAGTAGATAAAATCATAATCACCTCCGAGGATTTTCTGGTATTCGGCATCGGCCTTTAGGTACCAGTTCTTGGCCGAATCGGTATTCCCGCGTGACTCTTCCAACCTTGCCAAAGTCCCAAAGGCATCGGCTTTCCAATCTATATAGTCCCCCTCAAACTGATCCATCAATCCAAGCCATTGGCGCAAGAGCAACTCCGCCTGGTCATATTCTCGAAGCGCAAAGTAGATCTGCCCCAACAATATCTGCGACTTAAAGACCTCCGCACTTTCGGGCCCAAACGTGCTTTTCTTTTGCTCATAGGCATACTCGAGCAATTCCCGTGCTTTGGAATAGTTGCCGAGACCCTTGTGCATACCAGCCAGATTGTCGATGGCTTGGTAGAGGAATTCTTGGCCTTTGGCGATTTCCAATGGATCGGACATGGCCTCGATAAAATCACTCAGGTGGCCGATCGTCATTTCCATCGATTGGATGCCGGCCGAGGTTTTGCCTAAGACCGCCTGTACGCCAGCGAGGTTGTTGAGTACCATGGCAGGGCGATAATGTTGGTTTTTGGGTGTGTCTTCCATTTTTGGGAATTGCTTCAAAGCTTCCGAGAAGTAATATTCCGCGGAGTCGAACCGCGACCCAAACCAATTGATATTACCGAGCGCGTTGTAGCTCAGGTACATAGACTCAGGATCGAGTTTGGGTTCCTTGCGATAGAGCGCAATGGCCTTAAATGAATGTTCTTTGGCTTGCTCCCTTTTTCCCAAATAGAGTGAATAGCTGGCTAGGTTGTTTTGGATCCTTCCCCGGTCCTTGAAGCTGGTTTTCGGATCTTTGCTGGCCCAGTCAAAAGCTTTGATGTTTGCCTCGTAGGCCAATGCAGTAGCTCCGATATATTCAAAATATCCGGCTGCTTCCCGAAAGGCCTGTTTGTTAAGATTTGGGGCAAGGCCCTTTTCCAGGAATTCGTCGACAAAGCGATTCACTGCTTCGATACCTTTGGCATCGCCACCTTTTTCCCCTGCAATCCTTCCCACGTAGGACACATACCTGGGAAGGGAATCGTCCATTCCTTCGGCTGCAGCGAGTTTCAGTTGTGCCTTGAGCGCAGAATCTGCCTTCGATACTTGATTATTCTCAAGAGCATTTTCGATCCAAACCAAGCCTGATTGTCCTACTTGGGCAACAGTTTCCTGCCGGCCCAGCCAAAAAATCAGAATCAAACCGGTGAAAAATCTGGCTGACATGCTGTGTGGTTTTGAGGAAAAAGGGGGGCTCAAGTCCTTGAAAAAGAAAGGCTGTCCCTCCCCGCTGATTTGTGAAATTTAAAGAAAATAATGAAAGATTCGAAGTGCCTAATCCGTGATTTCGATCACGATGTTGGCCCGGCCTCCGAGTGGTTTGTAGATTCCAATATAGTGGTCAAGCTTCGACAGGCAATCGTCCCGTTTTGGCCCATCGCCCCATGATCTGCTGATCGTGAACAGGTAATTCCCATCAAGGGTTTGGTTTGGTCCTGCCCCTGGATATCCATATTCTACGGGAGGGGTTTGTCCAGGTCTCCAAGTTGAGGTTCTGTTGTCCCAACGGTAGGGTTTCTTGAAGCCATAGAATGTAACAGTGTATTTGACGGCTTTGGGATGAATTGGAACCACTGCCATAAAATTCGCACCGACGTTGCACCGTGTTGCGGTACTGTTATCCCATGTCTTTACTTCTAGCGGAACATCCAATACAATCTTTTTGGGGTCATTGGCGACGGTTAGTTCGCCTTTGACGATTTCTCGGAGTACCCAGTTTCCATCTGATTTACCTTTGAAATATACCCGTGCAATGAATGTTTCTTTGCCTTCTTTGACCTCTTTATCCAGCACCTCATAGTTCAAGGCATTCCCCATGGTCGTGGCGCTTTTAAGTGTGCCATTGAATTTACCGTATTTCCCGGAAGTCTCCCATTCGACTTTGTAGTCCAATGCGTCGTTTTGAACTATGTCATTTACCCCATCTGTCCTTTCAAGGTAAAGCCTCACGCTTTGCCCACCCATCAGGGTGATTTTTTCGGGCTTCATGACGAGCTTGAGTTTTTTGACGTTGATCTTGGCTTCTGCTTTTCCAAGACTTGTAAGGGTGGTTCCTTTTTTGATAAACACTTCGACCGTGATTACGTCCATGTTATTACCATCAGACAGGTCCGCAGCCTTCGCGTCACTTCGATAGGTCATCATGGCGGTGCTTGTCTCCACTTGTGTGTGTTTTTTGCTTTGATGGTAGAGGTAGATGTATTTGCCTGGTGTGGACCATTTGTAGACGAAGGACTCGCCTTCTGCCAGCGGCGTCTTGGTTTCCACTTTGACGTTGTAATAGGCCGATGTAACGATCATTTCCTCTTTTGGGGTCATGACAAGGTCATCTGCCTTGACTTTGGCGGTGAATTCGACCAGGTAATCGGACAAAGCAATATGGTCCAAAAGGAACTTGTAATCTGCTGCCTTGAGGACGTAATCAACCAGTTTTATCGCATTTAGCGCTGACTTCACCTTTTTGGTTACTTCCTCGGGAGTCTCTGTGACAAGACCTGGTTTTTTGGCCTTGAGGATCTTCAATCCATCCAGTGCCAAATCCTCCACCATATCATCAAATTTTTTGCTTGGATATTCTGATATTCCCATCCAAATGGTCTCTTTGAACGCTTTAATGTAATCCCCTTCTTTAAGGGCTTGTTCAATCGCGGGGGAGGACTTTACGAAAACGTCAATGGTCCAGAGGATGTCTTTAAATTCATCGGATTGGGTTCCAAACAAAGCATCATCCATGCTCAATACATCAAATATGAAGGGCACTAGAAAGTCCAGTGCAAACGTCTCTATAATCAACCGATCGAGCTTTTCCTTTTCTGCATTGGTGAGGTCCAAACCTGAAATGTTTCCCATTCCAGGACCAACAACCCTTACCTTGTACGTAGCTTCAGATTCTGATTCCTTCATGGGGAGGTTGACCGGGCCATTTTCTGTCATGGCAAATTCAGGTTCCTTTTCCATGATTTTTCCCATCATCCATTCTTTCAAAGTTCCTGAAAATGAGGTGATCCCGATTCTCGGATTGATAGCAATATCTTTTTCGGAAACATCGGCTCCACCAATTTTTTGTTTAATGGTGGTTTCCAAACCCTCTTTGTCTTTAAATGCGGTTTTGTAAGTAAACGCATGGGCCCTCCTTCTTCTCTCATTTCGAATATTTACGTTTTGGTGGTCCAATTCATAGACCTGAATTCCGCTTTTGAACCCTTTAGTGTCCACATCGATCTGTTTTGCTCGGATGTCAATAGTATCTGATGGAGCAAAGGTTGAGAGGTACGCTGTCAGCGAATTCATGAATTTCCCGGTCTTTAGCATATCTGGGCTGGTTGAAAATTCGTTCGATAAAGATTGGCTGAATTCAGACATGCCGTCCAATGTTGAAAATCCTTCCAAGTATTTCTTCTTGATTTCGTGGGGCTGAAATGAAATCCCCATACCGAAGTATACCAATACCGAAGCGGTCGTGGCAATGGAAATTTCCTTGTTGGTATCCGTTATAAATCCAGCCAACAGGGTGTTTCCGGCTTCATCTACCAGAAAAGCCAATTTGGAGGCGCCGGCAGCAAACCGGACTTTGGATTTGCCTGTGTTGTCTACCGGGTACTCGGCAAAACCCGAAAGTAGCTTTGTTTTGGAAAGATCGACAGTACTACCCGTAGGCAGGACGATGTTGACGTCCGACGTCGGGAAGACAGTTTGTACAGGATCGGTGCCCGGGTTTGTACCCGGATTCTCTTCTTCCTGGCAGGAAAATACCAGCGACAGGACCAGCAGTAGGGGAAAAGTGTATTTTTTCATGGCGGCTAGCAGTTTTTGGAAACACATCGGCTGATTTGGTCATTGTCATCAAGGAATTTGAGGATTTTTTCAAAAACTTTTTGTCGCTAAGCTGAAACAGCGACCAATCGCCCCGAAAGCAAGAAATCCCCGGAAAACGGGGATTTCTGTACAGGATTTCAGGTAACTCTAATCCCTTATTTCGATTTCGACATTGGCATAGCCACCCCAACCTTTGTAGAAAGCATGGTAGCCGGGAATATTGGGGTTACAATCGACCGGTTGCCCGGAGCACCAGGTGCTGCTGACCGACAGGTGGTATTGGTTACCCACGATGCCCGTTTGGCCTCCCGGAGGATAAAGCCAATCGGAGGGTGCTTCCTTGCCAGCCTGCCAGCTCCAGATTTTTGTCGGGGAAATATTCCCTTGTTTGAGCCCATATATTTTGACGGAGTATTTCACGGCTTTTTCATGGATTGGTACCTGGGCGATAAGGTTAACTCCGGCCGTGTAGCCTCCACCTTGACTGATATTCCAGTCCCGGGTGATGAGGGGCACGTTAAGGACGATTTTCTTGGGGTCGTTGACAACTTTTACTTTTCCGGTTACTATTTCTCTCAATACCCATTCTTCACCGGGCTCACGGAAGTAGACATGTGCGGTGACTGTCTCTATGCATTCCTTTAATTCGTCTTCCAAGGCTTGATACACGATTTTATTACCTCTTGTCGTGGCCGTTTTTGTAACCCCATCAATCATCCCGCAGCTACCGCTTAGAGTCCATTCCACTTTATACTCCAGCGTGGGTGTGCTGATGATGTCGTTGATATTGTCGGCACGTTCCAAGTATAGGGCCACGCTTTCTTTGGATTTTCCGTCGAGTGTGATTCCGTCCGGTTTCATCAAAAGCTTCCTTTTGACCACATTCACAGTAGCCTCACCATCCCCCACCAATGTCATGGTTGTTCCGGATTTGATATAGACCTCAACCTTGACTGTTTCAAAATTATTGTCTTCCAGTTCATTGACATTCTTTTCACTTCTGAAGTTGACAGTAGCCGAACTCGTTTCGATCATGGGGCCTTTTAGATTTCCGGAGGATATTATTCCATATGTTCCAGTGGTGGACCATTTGTACACAAAGGTTTGGCCTTGAGATAGCTGGGTTTTAGCTTCTGCTTTTAGCGCTAGATTGGCAAATGGAACTACCGTAGATTCTTTGGGATCAATTTTGACTTCACTTCTGATCGATTTAGCGGTAAATACATCCATCTGATTGGACATCCCCAATTCAACCAAGAGTTTGGTCATATCCAAGAGCTTTCCAGTGAGCTCCACAGACTTTACTAAACCGGCATATTTTTCGACAGCTTTCGCATTGGTATAGTCCCTGTCAATATCGATCCAGGAGGGATCTGAGCTGTTTTTGTATTTGTTCACTATTGGTGTGATGATCTTTTGTTTGAGAATTTCCTGGCCTGCGATATCCAAAAACAAGTACTTGACCACTTCAAAAGTTGCCGTTTTCCAATCCCCTTTCTCTACAAAGGCCCAAAGCTCTGGAGACTTGCTAAAAACCAGCTGTATGGCTTCCAACCCTAATTCCGGGTCTTTCATGTCTTTGATCTCAGAGAAAACCTCAGCAAGCATAGGCATCACAAAATCCAGTGTCAATTGCTTCATCAATAGCAAATCATACATTTTTTTCTCCTCCTCGGTCATTTCAGACGAACCTATCGGCATGAAGCCTGGACCTACTACCCGTACTTTGTAGGTAGCTTCGTCCTCATTGTCACCTAAAGGAAGCGGAATAGGATCGGTTTCCTTTCGGGCTTTTTCTATTCCCTTATTTTGGATCTGTTCAGCCAAGGAGCCAATAAGCCCATCAAATGCGGAAGTAGGTTCTATTTCCTTTGTGGTCATCGCTTTTTCACCTTTTCCTATGGCGGAAAGCACGACCGTCTCTTTATCTGCGCCTTTGGTTTTATAGGCCGTTTTGTAAAAAAATGCATGGGCACGTCTACGGTATGTGTTTGCCAATTTCACGGTGAGGGCGTCATTCTCAAAAATCTGAACTCCACTCTGAAAACCAGTCGGGTCGACGTTGATTTGCCTGGCGCGGATGTCAATCGGATCTACAGATTGGGAGAATTCAGACAGATATTGCCCCAAAGGCTGTTCGTAGCTACCCTTGGCGATGAAGGAAACATCGGCTTTTATCCCCTGCTCAATCTTGTCTTTGAATTCCTGCATACCCGGAAGAGCTGAACCAGATTGCAGATAGTCTTTTGTTACTTTTTCGGGCAAGTAGTACACCCCTGTCCCCAGATAAAATAGTGCTTCGGCAGTAGTAGCCGCACTTATGGTTTTATTCTGATCATGGATAATTCCCATCATCAGAATTTGGTTGTTCTCATTCTGAAGGTATGCCATCCTGATGATCCCGTCAGGAAGTATAGCTTTTGACTTTCCGGATGCATCAACATTGAAATCCATCAAGCCGGTGCTCAGTTTGGTTTTGCTGAGATCAAGGCTCACACCCGCAGGTAGGATGACATTGACATCCACTGTTTTTGCCAACAGCTTGGAAGCAACGGGTGGATTCGGCCCGGGATTCGGATTCGGACTTTCCTCCTCTTGGCATGAAAAGAAGAAGGCCAAAAAGAAAGTCAACAAAAGGCGAAAAGATGAAGTTTTCATGGTGCAGCTATTTGGATATAGTTGGCCATCGTATGGAATCGAAAATATCATCAATAAAAGCCGGGATTTTTTCAAAAAAATTTTAGAGCTTGGAATTCCCAAAGCCGAATCACAGATGATGAAATACCTCGTTTTTTCCCTTCTTTTTCTAGCCGCCTGTACCCAATCCGTACCGACGCCCCCCGCAGCCGTCGAGCCCGTTCCCTCGGAGCACCAACTTGCTTGGCATGAGCTGGAATACTACGCTTTTGTCCATTTCAACATGAACACCTTTTCGGATATGGAATGGGGTATGGGAGACGAGTCACCGGCTGCTTTCAACCCGACCGAATTGGATGCCAAGCAATGGGCGCGGGTCGCGCGGGATGCGGGGATGAAAGGGATCATCATCACCGCCAAGCACCACGATGGATTTTGCCTGTGGCCTTCGGCGTACACCGAGCATTCAGTCAAAAATTCCCCTTGGCGCGACGGAAAAGGTGACCTGATCCGCGAACTGCGGGAGGCCTGCGACGAATACGGCCTCAAAATGGGAATCTACTACTCCCCTTGGGACCGCAACCATCCTGCCTACGGCAAGCCCGAGTACATCACCTACATGCGCAATCAGCTCACCGAACTGCTGACCAACTATGGCGACATCTTCGAAGTATGGTTTGACGGGGCCAATGGCGGCACAGGCTACTATGGCGGTGCCAATGAAGACCGCAAAGTGGACAAATTTACCTACTATGATTGGCCAAATACCTATGCACTCGTACGGGAGTTGCAGCCGGGTGCGGTGATGTTCAGCGATGGCGGCCCGGATGTCCGCTGGGTCGGCAATGAGGAAGGTTTTGCCTACGAGACTACTTGGGGCAACTTGATGCGTGATTCCGTCTACGCAGGCATGCCCGAATACCCCGAAAAATATGCCTCCGGGCAGGAAAACGGGACACATTGGGTACCTGCCGAAGCGGATGTATCGATCCGCCCCGGATGGTATTACCATGCCTATGAAGACCACAAGGTCAAATCGCTCGCCCAACTCGTGGATATCTACTACAACAGCATTGGCCGCAATAGCGCACTGCTGATCAATTTCCCGGTAGATCGCAGAGGCCTGATCCATGAAAAAGACGTCGAGCAAATCATGAAACTCAAAACCAAAATCGACGAGGATTTCGCAGAAGACTTGGCGCTCAATGCACAGATCGAAGCCAGCAATGAGCGAGGTAAGGGTTTTGAAATCGGGAATGTGCTTGATGGAAAAAAAGAAACCTATTTGGCAAGTGCGGACGGGGTGATTGAAAATACGGTTACGCTGGATTTTGGAAAGCCGACAAGGTTCAACAGGTTTTTGGTACAAGAATACATCGCCCTCGGGCAAAGGATCAAGGGCTTTGTCTTGGAGGCTGAAACGGCGGAAGGTTGGAAGGAAATCCATAAAGGCACCACGGTGGGTATCAAGCGGATCTTGCGGTTTGACGATGTAGAAGCCAGTAAATTGAGATTTACCATCTCGGATGCCAAGGCGAGTCCAACCCTTGCCAGGATTGGCGTTTTCCATGCGCCGAAGTTGGTTGTCGAACCCGAGATCATCCGCGATAAAAGTGGCCAAGTCAGCCTGCAGGTGCCGGAGAAATCCGTGGATATTTTCTACACCTTGGACGGTACAGAACCCAGCGCGGAAAGCCAACGGTTTGAGAATGCGTTTTTGGTCGAAAGGCCAGCTGTTTTGAAGGCTGTCGCTATCGACAAAGAGTCCGGAAGGAAATCGGAAACCGTGGTCCGGTACCTCGATATACCCAAAGCCACGTGGATGGTCGTTTCCAATGACAGCATCGCCGCAAGGGCAATTGATGAGGATAAGGACACATTTTGGAAAAGTGCCAACAATGAAATCGTGATCGACTTGGGGGCGGAGACAGCTTTGCAGGGCTTCACTTATTGGCCACCTCAAAACAGGTTTATGAGCGGGGTGATTTCCGCCTATGTTTTCGAGGGAAGTATGGATAGGAAAAACTGGAAAACCCTCGCGCGCGGCGAATTTTCCAATATCCAAAATAATCCGATCGAGCAGACCGTACGATTCCCGGAGGCAAGGGCGAAGTACATTCGCCTCAAGTCACTCAAGACCACCGATGGCAATCCGGCTTCCTTTGCGGAGGTGGGCGTAATCACTGTGGAATAGTTTGACGGTGAACTCAGGCTACCTTTCGGGTTGGTAATCAAACGGCAGTAGATCAGCGACTTTTTCCCAAGCCATATAGCCTTCCATGTAGAGGTCATAGGGATGGTAATAGCTTCCATTTTCGAAGATTTGGACGGCTTTGGCACGCATCAGGATTTTGCTGATTTGTACAGATTCCATATTTGGGATGCCGGGTTTTGGTTTGAGGACGGATGGATGGAGGTTACCGATGCTGAAAAGTCGGAACGATTCAGGCTCTTTTTCCCCCGTGAAATAGACAAAAAACGGACGGTTGTCTGTAATGAAAACTTTGCCATCAGACGTTCTTTGCACCAATTGCTCCAAGGGCAGCGGTGTCAGGCCTGGGAGCAAAAGCGTATCCTGTAGGATTTCCTTTGCCCCGTTTTTCTCTGGGCGCAATTTGTCAAAACCCTCGGAGGAAATGGAAATTGTTGTGGAGGAGATTTCGCGTGTGACCTTCTCGGTTGGGAATAAGTGAAAACCGTTGGCTTCAAGGTTTTTTTCATACACAGCCCGCATCAGGTGCATAACGCTGCCGGTGTAGGCGGTTTTTCGATTCTGCTCGATCTTTACCATCCGTCGTTTGGGAAGATTTTTTTCCACAAAAAACGGATATCCCGCATATGACACTTGGCGGGCTTTTTTGTCATAGACAAAGGCCGTCAACACATATTTGATATCGTAACCAAGGCTTGGGTTTTCTATCTGCAACATGTCAGTGGCCCGCGCGACGAGGAGATTGGGGTCGGACTCCGAATCCAAGATGATGACCTCGGGATTTTTGATCGTACAGCTGGCAGCGTTGGGACTGCTTCCCAAAAAGAACTGGACAAAAACCTCATAATTTTGATACCAAGCCGGATCTCGTTTCGATTCTACCGACTGTTCACCAAGGTCAATCACCAAAGGGGCAATCCTGAATTCGTAGGAAGCACGCAGGGCTTTGGTGGAGATTGCATAGGTGAAAGGCTGGAATCCCACATGGCTGATCACAAGCTCATGGTCTCCTGCCGGAATCTCAAATGAAAATGTGCCGTCGGGTTCGGTAATTGCCCCAAAGCTGGTATTGTTGAGAAAGACGGTCGCAAAAGGAACAGGTTCCAGGCTTTCGCCATTGAGTACCCGTCCCTTGATTTGGTATTGGGCAAAGGCTTCCTGGGAGAAAAATGCCAATGCCAATATGGTGACCAACTTTATGTACCCAGCCGTTGTCATCCCCTATTTCACTTTGAAAACATAGGAACCGAATACAGGCTCATTGTCTTTGGACAGGCCTTCGATAAGGACTCTTACCTGGGGATTTCCTTCTGTGAGTCGGAATGAAACAGAGCCTTTGCCATAAGCATCCGTCTTCAACATCGGTTGCCAAGAAATTGTGGAGCGATAATCCAATGCAACGGGTGAATTGATATCGGGGATCGCGGGCGGTGTATAGAACTCGCGGATGGGTGCGTAGCCCTTGGTGATGAGTGTCGTATTTCCCAATATTTTGATTT
The DNA here is from genome assembly GCF_021491425.1 of Mariniradius sediminis. Lineage (NCBI taxonomy): Bacteria > Pseudomonadati > Bacteroidota > Cytophagia > Cytophagales > Cyclobacteriaceae > Mariniradius > Mariniradius sediminis. The sequence goes on from NZ_JAKEVZ010000003.1 coordinate 100,168, forward strand.
CTGAAAAATCCCGGTTGGGGTTCCCAGCTTTGGTAAGGATATTGACCACGCCGCCTGCCCCTTCTGAACCAAATACGGCCCCTTTGCTCAATCCACGAAGCACATCGATCCGCTCGATGTCGGCAACGGGTAGTGCAGCAACAGTTCCTGGCATCGCCCGCATTCCATCTATGAACAATGTCGCACCGCCATTGCCTACTATGGAGGGAGCCCCGCCACGAATCACTATAGTGGGTGGTGGACTGATGCTGAACACATCGCCGCGCACATCCACCCCGGGGAATCTCCCCCTCAATAACTGGAAGACATTCTGAAAATAGACGTGTTCTTCAGTCACGATAAATGCACCATCAGGCTCATTGTTGTACTGAATGGCACGATTGTCGGGCAGCAAATCACTTCTCTTTCCCGTCACCGTCACTTCTCCCAATTCTATTTCCTGGTTGAGCCGAAACTGCTCCATCATGTTTTTGGCTTCCTTGACCGTCACGAGATAATCGTCAAAATCGGTGTATTGCTTTCCCGGGACAAATTCCGCTGGGATGTAGAATCCTGGCATTGGGATTTCGACCCGGTAGATTGTCACCTCATTCTTTTTGAGTTCCTTGACCTGTCCGGCCTTTTTTTCCTTTTCAGTGTAGGCCTGCATATAGACGACAACCGAATCCTGATAATCCATTCCCGTGAATGCAAAGTTGCCGAGACTGTCGGTCATACCCTCGTAAAGAATCGGCATTCCATAAAGGTTGGAGACCAGCATCGTAAGCTTGTGTGATTCTTTTGTGGGTTTTTCGCTCACGGTATGGACTCTCCCGACCAAGCTCAACCCAGGTTCAAACCCATATTCTGGCCCTTTTTCTAACCTTGAAAGATGGCTCCAGGAAAACCGCCTCCATCCCTGCGTCAACAGCAGGTTGTCGAGGTGTTTTTCAGCATCCTTGTTTTCGGAATTGAAATAGGAGGAGGGCATCTCCACGGTCCCCTTCACTTCGGAGACGAGCTGCAGGTAGGAGAAAATGTTCTGGGTTCCTTCTTGGTAGTTTACCTGAAAGTCGTCGATCACGGCAACTGAGAATTCGCCTTCTATTGGACTTCCAAACTCATCCTTGATTTCGAATTGAAGCTCCACTTCCTCTTTGGGTCTAAAGGACTCCTTGTTGGGCGAAAAATCAAATGAACTTTGGGCAAACGGATGGAAATACACCAAGCGTTCTGCCAGCAAATGCGTTTCGTCGTCCATCAGGGTAAAGGTGACCACGCCTGGCAGGAAATCATCCTTGGAAGCAGTCCATTGCATTTTGCCGTTTTTCGGTGATAATTGTTTTTCATACACCAACCTGCCTTTTGAAAGTCCAATCAACTTGAGTGTCTCAGGCAGCGCTTCAGGTTGGATATTCACATGGCTGACCTCAAAGCTTACATTTTCGGTGTCGGCGTTGGCATCGATATGGAGAACATACCCGGTAGGTTCGATTTTGGAGAAATTGAATGTTTCCCAAAAGCCCCTGGCTGTTCGAGCCTTCACTTCGTATTTTTCCCCGGCTTGAGGAGTGAATTCAAAGCTTCCCATGCCGAGGTGCTCGGATTCAAAACGACGGATCGTATCTCCTTTTGAATTGAGTATCAAACCAATAAAATCTGTTCCACGGCCATATTCATCCACGGCCTTGAATCCCACTTTGTTTCTGAGGCCTGTGACGAGGTAGCCACCTTCAGGAAAAAATTTCAAGTCTAACTTTGGGTTGGTGTTTGCAAAGTCATATGCCTCCCCGAGCGGTCCGATCCAAATATGCTTTTCAAAAAAAGCCTCCTCCCCAAAATTCTTCATCCAATTCGTGTAGGCTCGGATGGTGAAGATTCCCGGTTTCAAGTCTTTGGGCAGTGGGATATCGCCCCGCCCGCTTCCCGAGTCCAGTTTGATGATTATCTCGTCCACCAATCGATCGAATGACCGCTCGATCAGATCGACATACAGCGGAACAGATTTGCTTCTTCCCACTGATTCGCTGCCATCCTCCAGAATCGCGTAGGCCTTGATCCAAATCGTATCCCGGAGTTCATAGTGCGGCTTATCGGTGTGGAGGTAGACGCGTTCCCAAGGGTATTTTTGGGAGTAGGAGGAGATGGACTCCGACAGTTGCTGTTTGGTGTCCTGCCCAAAGCTATTTGAAGCTAAAGCGGCGAGGACCGAAAGGCAGACGATATATTTTGGCAGGGTCATTGACATAGATGTGAATTTAGGGAAAGAACGTAAAACATCAAGAATAGAGTTTTTGATGGAAACCGAAATTGGTACTTGCAAACTCTGTCAATTCCCGGCCGGGATGATCACTTTTCAACCAAATAACGGCTGTGATAGTCATAAGTTTTTTAAATGTTAAAAAAGATTAAGATAAGCGTTTTTAATTAATTATGTCTGCCATAAAAGAATATTATCCGACAATCCAGTACCAACCCAAGACTGTCAAAAAAGAGAGGGGGATACCCACTCCGACGAGGAGCGATGCCAGCTTGGGCTCCAGGTCATGGCTGATGGCAATGATCGAACCCGTGATCATCGGCGCCATCGCTGTCTCTACCACCGAGACCTGGAATAATAGACCATCCAATCCAAAAAGGTACCTGTACAAAAGGAAGATGATTGCCGGGATAAGCAGTAGCTTATATCCTAGCCCCATCCAAAGGTGCCGATTGCTGAGGGCGGAAAAACGGAGGTTCAACTGCATTCCCACTGCCGTAAGTGCTACGGGCGTTAACATGGCTGTCAGCACGTCCACTACCGGGAGTACAAATTCCGGGACTTTCCATCCCTGCATGTTTATCAAAATGGCGAAACAGAAAAAAATGAAGGGCGGAAAACCGAGGATCTTTTTGGTGATGTCGCGTTTGCGTTTTTTCCCTTTTCCATAGATGTTGGCAACGACGATGGCCACGCTGCTGACGATGATGAAAGAACCCGCCTGATCGATCAAAAACGCCAATTGAACCGCCTCGGGGCCATAAAGCGCATTGACCATCGGAATGCCGACAAAAGAAGTATTTGCCAATCCCGCCACGATAATCAGACAGCCTGTAAGTGACCGTTTCCATTGGAGTTTCCTCCCGAGGGTTCCGAAAAGGAGCCAGGATACCCCAAAATTGATCCAAGCGGTGAGAACGGGCAGCAAGAGTTTTTTCTCCAATTGGATGTTTGGCATGTATTTCAAAGCCAAAGCAGGGAGAATCACGTAGATCAAAAATTTATTGAGGTAAAAGGAAGCATTCTCCGGCACAAAACTCCAACGGCGGGAGACAATCCCCAAAACCAAGAAGAACAGGATCAGAAAAAGCTGCAGCATTTGCGGGGATTTTTGAAAATGGCTTTAGATTCCTAAATAAGCCCAAAATCTAAAATTAACACAAGGGTAAATTTACAATAACTCTCCAGTCAGAATTTTGCGTTTCTTTTGTATCACCAAACGAAAGCAGCATGAGACTGATCCCGATGGTTGTAAACGGCCAGAAAATAGTCCAACTCTCCCAACTCACGATCGACCAGGCAACCGACCTTCGGAGTTGGTTGCCGCCTCAGTCCATCCAAAAGGTAAGATTCCAGGGCATGGACCTCAATGACTGTATCCCTTTCGAGACTTACGACTACTGGTTCAAAACGCACCACATCCAGACTTTCACCTACGAGACGATTCTGGATTTTTAGTTTGGGAGTTCTCTTGTTGACTAAAATACGAGCATCGTGTTTCCGAATGTGCTATTGCGTCTTTCTTCAATCTAGTCCCAGTCTTTTTCGCTTGGAAAAAAAATAGTCACCAAGTCCGGGATAGAAATCACTCACAACCTCCGGTATTCCCAACAGCGTCAGTTCAAGGTTTCCTGAAGGGTTTTCGTCGGCAGGTTTCATTGTTTCGATCATACAGATCATCTTCTTGATTAGCAGCGGTTGCTGCGAAGTGCTTGGTTCAAGCACAATGTCATTGCCATAAAAGTCGATAGCTTCAAAGGCAAAGCCCTCTTCGGTTTCTGTCACATAAAGTGATATGTCTTCTCCCCATTGGCTTTCGGGGTAGTGCAACTTGGCGATGAGGACGGGCTGGTATTTTTCGCCTCCATAGCTTAGTGGTTGAAAATCAGGATCAATCATATATTTTTTTCAATTTATCAGTCATTATTCCCGTCCGTAAAATAAACCAAAGTCCTCCGTTGTGAGTTATCGATTTTACTATATTTGCCCTGTTTAATTGAAAAATTCGCATTGTGAGCACGTTTAGACAAATACTGCCTGCATTCAGCCACTTCTGCTTAACATTGATGTTGAGCGTGTTGGCCAACGGCGTATTGTTTTTTCACTCGCATGAGTTGGCCAACGGAAAGATCATCACCCATGCCCACCCGATTCTGACCGAAGAGCAGGAATCTTTACCGGACCACGGGCATACGGACACGGAATTGATCACGCTGGATCTGATTTCGGATGCGGAATACGACTTCTTTGTTTTAGAGATTCCGGTGCCGGAGATAGTGCTTACTCCTGTGGTGCCAGGTTCCGTTTTTTTTACATCGGATATTGACCTTCAAACTCAGGTCGGATTTGAACACCGAGGCCCACCCGCCAGGGCTTGATTCTTTTTTGGGTTGATCCTGTGAAAGGTAATCCTCGTTTTTTCCATCCCCAATTTATCTGTTCATTCCCAAGCAATGAGAATTATACTGGCTCTCGCCATGGTGTTCATTACTTTGAGCGCTTTGGCTGCACAAGATTTAAAATTATCGGGTCGGGTAGTCGATAAAACCAGCAACTCCCCGATCCCAGGCGTTACTGTATTTATTCCCGAGCTCAACAGGGGTGCCGTAACTGACCTCGACGGGACATTTACGATCACATCCTTGCCACAAAAAAACCTTACGGTCCAGGTTTCCTTTGTGGGTTATGGGACGATTGTGAAGAGGATTGAAGCAAAGGCAAACATGGATGAAATCGTCATCCAACTCGAGGAAGACATCGCCAACATGGACGAAGTGGTAATTTCCGGCGCCTATGTCATGAGCAAGGAGAGTTCGCCAATTTCGATCGAAAAACTGGGTCGTGCAGATATACTCAAGGCTCCTGCACCGAGTTTGATGACGGCATTGACAAGGACTCCCGGCGTGAGTGAGATATCACTTGGACCTGGAATCAGCAAGCCTGTCATCAGGGGACTTTCATTCAGTCGGGTATTGTCTGTGTATCAAGGAGGAAGGTTCGAGAACCAACAATGGGGAGCCGACCATGGTTTGGGCCTTAGTGAAACAGGGATCGGAAATGTTGAAATGATCAAAGGCCCTGCGTCGCTGATTTACGGTTCGGGCGCGATGGCCGGAGTAGTCAATCTGATCGAGGAAAAAGACGCTGCCCTGGGCGATGTCGAAGGCGACGTTAACCTGCGCGCCTACAGCAATTCCCTTGGGCTTCGCTCTGATTTGGGTGTCAAGGGAGCTACCACTAACGGCTTTGTGTGGTCCGCAAGGGGTGCAGTAGAATCCCATGCAGACTACTTGGATGGCGATGGGCGGGCCATTGGAAATACGCGATTCAATACCCAAAACTTCAAAACTGGGGTGGGTTTGCAGAAAAAATGGGGAGATACACGCTTGCGGTATACCTATCTAAAACAAAAACTTGGCATTATGGAGCCGGACATTTTGGATGAACTGGTGACCACGCGCGGAGACCGCAAATCACAAGTACCCTACCAAGATGTCACTGACCATTTTTTCAATTCTGAAACAAATGTGTTTTTGGGAGAAGACAAGCTCAAGGCCACCTTCGGATATCACATGAACTTCCGCGAAGAAGTAGAAAGCGGCCCAGATGTAGTGGATTTGGGATTGAAGATCAACAACTTCCTCTATGACATCAAATACTTCAAGTCTATCAATCCCCATTTGGAAGCGATCGTTGGTGTACAGGGTTTCTACTTCAAAAATATCAACTACGCCAATGCCCAGGAGTTTCTGATTCCAGATGCCACGAAGGACGACAGGTCTTTGTACGGATTGTTGAATTACAACAAAGACAAGTGGGTCCTACAGGGCGGATTGCGCTATGACTACCGAAAAGTAGTTGCAGACGCTTCGGCGCAGCATTTTATAGATTTTGGATTTATACTTCCCGGAGAACCTGAGGATAGACGCTTGACACGGGAGTTTGACGGCTTCACTGCAAGCGGTGGCGCTACTTTCCGACCCAACAGCCATTGGAGATTCAGAGCCAATGTGGCCCAAGGTTTCCGTGCGCCTGATTTGGCGGAGCTGTTCTCAAACGGCGTACATCCCGGCACCAGCAGGTTTGAGCGGGGAAATGCTTCTTTCCAACGCGAGCAGAATATCCAGACCGATTTTGGGATCCGCTATGCCGGAAAGGGCTTCGCGCTTTCGGGGGAGGTTTTCTACAATTTTATCGACAATTACATCTTCTTTGCGCCTACCGGGGAAATGGAAGGCAACCTCGATATCTGGGAGTTTGAGCAGGCGGATGCGAGGCTATATGGCTCTGAGTTGGAGTTTGAGCTGAACCCGACCCAAGCCAAATGGTTTGGATTCACGACTTCGTACAGCATGGTCATCGGCCAAAGAAGGGATGACTGGAGCTATTTGCCCTATATTCCAGCATTCCGCTGGATCCAATCGGTGGATTTCAGGCTGCAGGATATGGGAGCGATCAAGCGTCCTTATATCAGCGTTTTGGGCTCATGGATTTTTGACCAGAACAGGGCCGCGCCATTGGAAGAAGCGACGCCCGGATATTATCTATTGGGGATGAACGTGGGGGGCAACATTGAGATTGGTAAAAATACGCTGGATGTGTATTTGTCTGGCACCAACTTGCTCAACAAAACTTACCTCGACCACATGTCCCTTTTCCGCCCTTTCGGCATCAACCAAATGGGTAGAAACATTGCGCTGAATGTGAGGATACCGTTTTGATCAATTGTCAAGTACTTTCTGAATCCCACCTTCTGTTTGGACGGTGGGATTCTTATTTTCTTTCATTGGATTATCCATTGGTTAAAGCTATTTTTGGCGCTGAATTGAAATTCCCCCCATGAAAAGAGACCAAGTGATTTTTGACCTCATCTCGAAGGAAGAAAACCGGCAGCGAAGAGGCATCGAATTGATTGCATCCGAAAACTTTGTTTCCAAGCAGGTAATGGAAGCCGCAGGGACCGTATTGACCAACAAATATGCGGAGGGCTTGCCCGGAAAGCGGTATTACGGAGGCTGTGAGGTGGTAGACGAAATCGAGCAGATTGCGATCGACCGCGCCAAGCAGCTCTTTGGTGCGACTTGGGCCAATGTGCAGCCGCACTCAGGAGCACAGGCCAATGCCGCAGTTTTTCTTGCCTGCCTCAATCCCGGTGATGCGATCCTTGGTTTCGATCTCTCCCATGGCGGTCACTTGACCCACGGTTCACCGGTCAATTTCTCCGGGAAACTTTACCAGCCACATTTTTATGGTGTGGAGGAAGCAACCGGCGTCATCGATTATGACAAAGTAGAGGCTAAAGCCTTGGCCGTAAAGCCAAAAATGATCATCTGTGGTGCCTCTGCATACAGCAGGGATTGGGACTACGAGAGACTCCGGGACATCGCTGACCAAGTGGGCGCATTGCTATTGGCGGATATTTCCCACCCTTCGGGATTGATTGCGAGGGGCTTGCTGAATGATCCATTGGATCATTGCCATATCGTCACGACTACCACGCACAAGACTTTGAGGGGACCAAGAGGCGGATTGATCCTGATGCGGGATGATTTTGACAATCCGTTTGGGCTAAAGACCCCAAAAGGAGAGTTGAGGAAAATGTCTTCACTTTTGGATTCCGGCGTGTTTCCAGGTACCCAAGGTGGACCGTTGGAGCATATCATCGCGGCGAAAGCCGTTGCCTTTGAGGAGGCTTTGTCAGACGACTACATGGCCTACATCCTCCAAGTGAAAAAGAATGCCGCTGTCATGGCGCAGACTTTTGTAAGCTTGGGCTACCAGATTATTTCCGGAGGTACTGACAACCACTTGATGCTGATTGACCTCCGCAACAAAGACCTCACCGGAAAACTGGCTGAGGAGACGCTCGGCAAAGTCGATATTACGATCAATAAAAATATGGTTCCTTTTGATACCCGTTCACCCTTCGTTACTTCAGGCATGAGGGTCGGTTCGGCTGCCGTCACCACGCGGGGGCTGAAAGAGGAAGATATGAAGAAGATCGTCCACCTGATTGACAAGGCACTCCACAATCACGCTGATGATAGTGTCCTCGCTTCCATCAAGAAGGAAGTGAATGATTGGATGATCCAGTTTCCGTTGTATTAATTATATCCTTCATCTGTGGCGCTAGATCAGTATAAAGACGAGGAAGAGGAAGGCATGTCCTTTTTGGACCATTTGGAGGAATTGCGTTGGCATCTCTTGAGATCGCTGGCTGCGATTTTGATTCTGACCATTGTTGCGTTCCTTTCAAAGGGGATTGTGTTTGGGCAAGTCATTCTTGGTCCTTCCAAGGTTGATTTTATCACCTACAGGGTTTTGTGCCAGGTCGCAGATTATTTTGGGATTACCGCTCTTTGTATCGATACGCTTCCGTTTACGATCCAAAGCCGTCAGATGACGGGGCAGTTTTCCATGCACCTGACCTCAAGTATGGTGGTGGGATTGGTGATTTCGTTCCCCTATATTTTTTGGGAGTTTTGGAAATTCATCAGCCCTGGCCTTTACAGTAAAGAAAAGCAGGCAGCGAGAGGTGCGGTGTTTTTTGTTAGCTTGCTATTCTTTGCAGGTGCAGCATTTGGATACTTTATCCTAGCCCCGCTTTCGATCAACTTCCTGGCCAACTACCAGTTGGATCCCACGATCCTCAACGAATTTGATATTACATCTTATGTCAATACGTTGGTAATGCTGGTTTTGGCATCAGCGATCATGTTCCAACTTCCAGTGGTAATCTATTTCCTGTCCATGTCGGGCTTGGTTACTTCGGCAATGTTGAAAACTTATCGACGTCATTCGATTGTTGTAATCCTAATAGTGGCGGCAATTATCACACCGCCGGATGTGATTTCACAGTTGTTGATTGCAATGCCAATTTTGGTACTTTACGAAGTCGGGATTATGATTGCCAAGAGACTGGAAAAAAAGAGAGCGGAGAAAGAACGCCTGGAGAACCTCAAATACAATGACAATGCCTAAGAAAATCGCCATCGGTGGGGACCACGCCGGATTCGAGTACAAGAATAAAATGATTCTTGCATTGCAGGAAGCTGGATACGAGGTCAAGGATTTTGGACCCTTTTCCAATGCTTCCGTCGATTATCCGGATTATGTGCATCCTTTGGCAACGGCGATAGAACAGGGAGAGTTTGACCTTGGAATCGTCATTTGCGGAAGTGGCAACGGCGTGGCCATTACCGCCAACAAGCACCAAGGCATCCGCGCCGCGCTCTGTTGGAATGAGGACTTGGCAGCGCTTGCCCGTCAGCACAACGACGCCAACGTAATTGCTATACCTGCGAGGTTTGTGTCCTACGATTTGGCTGAAAAAATGGCCAAGCTGTTTATCACAACCGAATTTGAGGGCGGAAGGCACGAGAATCGGGTAAAGAAGATTGCTTGTCATTAAAAATTTGAAAACCCTCGGAGGAATCCGGGGGTTTTTGTTTTTTGAACGTTGGAGATGAATAAAACCGCCTTCGGGATTTTTTTCTGCCATTTGAAATCAGGCACTAAGTCCGACAATACCACCAATCCTCCATTTTTTGTTCCCCAGCTTTGCGTTTCTCTTTACCTTTCCCAAAAATTCCACCCATGAAGTATTGGTTGATTTTCTGTTTGTTCATTTTGAATTGGAGTGCTTTTGCCCAGACCCTGTTGACATTGCGGGATGCACAGTCGAAGGAAACGATTCCCGGCGTCGTGGTCAAAATCCAAGGAGGCTCCAACCAGATTTCCGATCAAAATGGGCAAGTAATTTTGAATATTTCCTCATCGGTTGCCGTCACTTTTTCACATATCGCTTATCAGACTTACAGTATACAAATTGACCCAAATCAAGGTCAAATAGAGATTTTGCTTTCTCCTGCCTTAAATTCCCTCGGCGAGGTGATTGTGCAGGGTTTTGAGTCGGAAAGGCCCATCACGCATCAGGCAGGTGCCATCAGCAAGGTGCGCGAAATGGAATTGTACCGCTTCAACGAGAATTCGTTTCTCTCGGCTTTCAACACCAAGCCAGGTATTCGGGTTGAAGAAAGAGCGCCGGCAAGCATCCGTATTTCGATACGGGGAAGTGCCCTACGGTCTCCTTTTGGTGTGCGCAATGTGAAGGTTTATTGGAACGATGTGCCCTACACCGCGCCGGACGGTACCACGGCCATGAACCTGCTGGACCTTTCCAACATCCAAAACACGGAGATCATCAAAGGCCCCGCGGGAAGTATCTTCGGCGCGGGGAATGGCGGCGTCATCAGCATGGAAAGCAGGAAGCAGGTCGAACAAAATCTGCTTTCGACGGATTTTGGAGTCGGGGATTTTGGCTTAAGGAGGTACAGGATAGGCATTGATCAAAAAACCGAGAAAGGTGGCGTCAGCGCTTCTTTTGTTTCCCAAAAATCAGATGGCTACCGGGAACATAGCGCCATGGACCGGAAGGTTTTCCAACTCGCCTTGCACAGCAATCCTTCGGAAAGGCAGTCCATTTCCACCCAAATCCTGTACGCAGATTTGTTTTACCAAATTCCCGGAGCGCTCAACCAAACGCAGGTGAATGAAAACCGCCAACAGGCGAGACCGGGCTCAATGGCACAAAACAGTTCCATTGCACAAAAAACCCTTTACGGTACGCTCAGCCACCGGTATCGACTGACTGACAAAGTCCAAAATACCACGGCGCTTTACATCAACACCAACGATTTTGAAAACCCTTTTATCCTTGACTACAAGAAAGAGACGGGTTTCAGCTACGGCGGCCGTACCAAATTCAACTTTCAGGACAGATGGGCTGGGATGCCCGTGAGGTTTGTGGTAGGAGCTGAATACCAATTGGGAAAAACATCTGCCCAGAATTTTGGCAACCGTGGCGGCCAAGCGGATACGATCCGTTTTTCGGACGAGCTACAGACCACGCAGGCATTTCTTTTCCAGCAATTCGAGATTGATTGGACACAAAAGCTGATCATGACGCTGGGCTTTAGCGAGAATTTTACCCGCTACCAAATCAATCGTACCGTGGATGCCGGTCCCAACGATCCATCCAACAACACCAAAAAGTTTGACCCGGCTTTCGTCCCCCGCTTGGCATTTGTCTATAAGCTCAACGAGCTGTCGGGAATCCATGCCAGTGTCAGCTCGGGATTTTCGCCGCCGACCGTAGCTGAAGTTCGTACCAATGAGGGAAGCATCAACCTGGACCTGCAAGCCGAGCGCGGCATCAATTATGAACTGGGCTATCGAAGCTCATTTGGGATTTTCAACCTGGATGCGACAGCATTTTATTTCAGGCTTTCGGAAACCATCACTTCCTATACCAATGACCAAGGAGTGGTCTTGTTTCGAAACGCCGGGGCAACCGACCAAAAAGGCGTGGAGGTTTCTTTGGATTATGCGCTGCTGAGAAATCAAGCCACTAGGATCCAAGAGATCAAGTTGGCCCATGCGTTCACGGGCCATTATTTCTATTTTTCAGACTACGAAAGTGGGGGCAATGATTTCTCGGGCAACCAACTGACCGGAGTTGCTCCAAATTCCTTGGTCAATATGTTGGATATCAGGAGCAGGTTTGGATTGTATGCCAATGTCACCCACCATTATGTGGATTCGATTCCGCTCAATGATGCCAATACCGTATTTCAGGATTCCTACAACCTTCTTGGTGCGCGTTTGGGATGGAGGTATCTGTTGGGTGCGAGCTGGGACTTGGAGCTGTATGCCGGCGTGGACAATTTACTGGATGAAGCCTACAGTCTTGGCAATGACCTGAATGCCTTGGCAGGAAGATTCTTCCAGCCCGCGCCAGGGAGAAATTACTATGGTGGGCTGAAACTGGGATTTAGGTACTAAGTTGTCAGCGAATCAAGCTTCGAAAATCCGCAATGCCCTTTTGCTCAGCCAGTTTCAACAGCTTCATCAGCAGTTGGGCGGTGAGAAAAGCGTCGCCTGCGGCTGTATGCCGATCGTCCAGCGGTATTCCATAACGGGCACAAACTTCGTCCAAGGCATATTCTCCAGGCTTCATGGGTATTTTTTGGGCGAAGGGCCCTTTCTCCAAGCGAAGTGCCAGGCTATGTGTATCGAGTAAGGGATTCAGGAATTTGGCGAGCCCAAATGGACGAAGCGTTTTTTCCAGCATTTGGATATCAAATCCAAGATGATGGCCCACCAAGATATCCGTCCCGATATATGCCAAAAAAGCCTCTGCAAATCCGAGTTTTGACAGGGGATTTGATGGATTCAGGATTTGGTGGACGGCAACGGATTCTTTTTTGAATTTCTCCGTATCCAAATAGAGTTCGATAGAATCCTTCACCTCAATCAGGTATCCTTTCACCTTTACCGCTCCAAAAGAAAGAATCTCATCCCTGCGGATATCCAAACCTGTGGTTTCTGTGTCCAAAACGGTAAATTGGAGTTGGGGTATTTTCCGTAGCGGTGAAATCGGCTTTGAGAACGCATCTTCGTAATGCCGAACAAAATCGGCTTTATGGATTCTTTTTGGGAATAGGAAGTCGAGCAAGCCCATATCAGCCCTTGAAAAAATCCAGTTGGTACCGAACCTGCACGATCTTCTGCAGCTCATCGATCGGAGCAAAAGCATTTTTCAACAGCTGTCGTTGCAATTTCCCAAGGCTTCCCGGGTCAATATAGCGGCCATCGGTTTGGGTGTTCAGACCCTCGATCGCCCGCATCCGCATGAGTATTTCATAGGCTTTGCCTGCTTCCTGCATCAATTCGACATAATTGAGCTCGAGTTCCGCCAACTTCTCGAAGCGCTTGAAGGTATTGTTGATACCAACCACTCTGTGGCTCAATACCAGCAACCGCGCAATGTCAGCCAATGGCATCATTGCCCGCAATTTGATATCGAACTTATCCTTTTGTTCCCCCGATTTCTCGACGAGGAAGTTTTTGAAAAAGCCCAAAGGTGGGGGATTCGTGAGCGCGTTTTTTGCCAAGAAATTGAGGAAAATATTTCGATCCGCGATCTCTTGGTAGATATGGGAGCTTAGTGCTGTGGCTAGGGACTTTTCTCCGTAGACCGGCCTGAAGTCAAAGAAGATCGTGGCGTTGAGTAAAGCTTTTTGATTTGGGCTGAGGATCCAGTCGGAGAAATACTTTTTCCAAGCGGAAACTGGTTGGCACCATTGGGGATTATTGGCCATCATTTCAGCGGGACAGGCTCGAAATCCGCATGCCATCAGGCTTTCTATCACTTCCTGGCCGATCAGCTGCATGTAGGCCTGCGCTTTTTCGGCATCCGAATCAGACACATCCTCATAGACAATTGCGTTGTCCAAATCAGTTCGGAGCAACTGCTCTTCCCTGCCTTCACTGCCGAGGGACAAGAAACAGAAATTGAGATCACCGAATTCGGAATATTCAACAGCATGTTTTTCGACCGCCAATTGCACCGATCTTTGGATGATCGTATCGTTGATCTCAGTGATCACACTTGCCACAAAGTCCATAGAGACTTCATTTTCGAGGTAATACTTCAGCAGCTTTTCGGCTTGGTCGCGGATTTTTGCCATTTCTTGAATGTCCCAGGTATTCATCAGGGCATGTATCAGGACAGCCGGGCTATTTCCCTGCGAAAGCAAGATATCGTGGTCGGAAAGGATTCCACAAACCGGACTGCCGTCGGTTCCGTCTTGGGTGATGATGAGGTGGTGCAGCCTGTTTTTGATCATGCTGAGGTACAGGTCTGAAAACCCTGCATCTTGGCTTTTGGTCAGTACCGGGCTGCTCATCAGTTGTTCGACAGGTGTCGCCATGCTAAGGCCTTCCGCGACCACCTTGTTGCGCAGGTCCTTGTCGGTAATGATGCCGAGGGGATGGTGGGATTCGTTGACCACGACAATCGAACCGACGCCGCGTTCGGCCATCAATCGGGCAGCGTTTTGGATAGCTAGTCCGCTTGGGCAGGTAAGAACTTCTTTTGAAAACCGCCAATCAGATTGACCGGTGAAAATCATCAATCCGTTGTCTTTGGAGATGTCTTGGAATGCCGTCCGCGCCTTTTGTGACTGGGAAAGGTCCTTGCGGACGACCAACTGACCCGAGGCGAATCCAGCCGCAAAGAATAGGGCTACTCGGCTGTTTTCCTGCAATATCTTCTCAAAAACTGCTACCGGAACCGCATATACCAAGCTGTCCTCGATTGCCAAGGCATCGAGGATGTAGGGGCGCTTTCCCAGCAGTGCCAAGACGCCAAAGACGTCACCTTCATCACATACCTCTGCGACCTTTGTCGATATTCCATCCTGCGCCAAAAGATGTACCTGTCCCTCCTTCAGCACAAAAAAGAATTGTTGGGCGGGTTCGCCCCTGCGAAACAGGTATTCCCCTCGGCCATGGTAGCGAACTTCGACAGCGCTGGCGACCGCAGACAGCGACCGTTCATCGAGGAAGGAGAACGGCGGGAACCTTTTGAGGAATTCCTGGACGCGGTTGATGATGACGTTGGACATTCGAGATAGGCCGTCTTTGTTGACCCTTAGCCAATTTGGCAGGTTTGGTTCTTGGCACTGTACTTGTTTACTTCAAAATCTAGATCTATCAAGCCATGAAGCCGTTCAGATTTCTCCAACCGCTGCGACGATTGTTTTGGGCACTCATCATAGCCTATATGGTCGGCATTCACAATTTTTACAAGCAGGAAATGGATTCACCTGATTCGATCGTGTCTTCGATAGAAACGGATAAAGAACAGGAAGACACGATGCCAAAAGCCTAGCTGAGATAATCCAGCCAGGCCTCTGTTTCCTCTTTGTTATTTCCTCCCAGCAATAATCTTTTCCACCACCTCAGGATCCAAAAGCGTAGAGGTATCTCCCATGTTGTCCAAGCTTCCTTCTGCAACCTTCCGCAGGATGCGGCGCATGATTTTTCCGGAGCGGGTTTTGGGAAGGCCGGGTACGATTTGGATTTTGTCAGGCTTGGCGATTGGACCAATGATTTTGCTGACGGTTTCCTTGATTTCATTGATCAGGTTTTCTTCTGTCCTGTGCGACATGTCGCAAATGACGTAAGCGTAGATTCCCTGTCCTTTGATTTCATGCGGATAGCCGACTACTGCCGATTCGATCACCAGGGGATGTTCGTTGATGGCGTTTTCGACCTCGGCAGTACCCATGCGGTGGCCCGAAACGTTGATCACATCATCGACACGACCCAAAATCCGGTAGTAGCCGTCGTGGTCACGCTTGACCCCGTCTCCGGTGAAGTACATGCCTTTGTAGGAGGCAAAGTAAGTTTGTCGGCAGCGCTCGTGGTCTCCCCAAGTCGTCCGAATCATAGATGGCCAGGGGAACTTGATGCAGAGATTCCCCTCGACGGAGTTTCCGGTCAATTCATTGCCCTCGGCATCCACGATGGCCAGTTGAATACCGGGGAGTGGCAAAGTCGCAAAGGCGGGCTTGGTGGGTGTGATCCCCGCAATCGGTGAAACCAAAATCCCTCCAGTTTCGGTTTGCCACCAAGTATCGACAATCGGGCAGCGGGATTTGCCGATATGGGTATAATACCATCGCCAAGCTTCCTCATTGATCGGTTCGCCAACCGAGCCCAATACTTTGAGTGAGTCCAAGTTGTAGGGCTCGATGGGGTCCGTGCCGTAGGCTTGTAGCGCGCGTATCGCGGTAGGTGCGGTGTAGAATTGGTTGACCTTGTGTTTTTCGATTACCGCCCAGAATCTCCCCGCATCGGGATAGGTAGGTACGCCCTCAAACATCAGCGTGGTCGCCCCAGCCAGCAAGGGCCCGTAGACGATGTAGGAGTGTCCTGTGATCCAGCCGATATCTGCCGTGCACCAGTAGACATCTCCGGGTGCATATTGGAATACATTCTCGAAGGAATATTTGGTGTAAACCATGTAGCCGCCCGTGGTATGGACGACGCCTTTTGGCTTGCCCGTGGATCCAGAAGTATAGAGGATGAAGAGTGGATCTTCGCTGTCCATTTCTTCCGCTACATGTTTTTCTGAGGCGCCATTGATCAACTCATGCCACCAAAAATCCCTCCCGGGTTTCATGGTGACCTCTTGGCCGGTCCTTCTGCAAACGATGACCGTCTCGACGGAGGACTTTTCCAAAGCCTCATCGACTACGGCCTTGACAGGGATTTTTTTGTTGCCACGGAAATTGCCATCCGAAGTGAGGATCGCTTTGGCTTCGCAGTCATTGATCCTGTCCGAAAGCGCGGTCGAACTGAATCCGGCAAACACCACCGAATGAATTGCCCCGATCCGTGCACAGGCAAGCATCGCCACGGCTGCTTCCGGAATCATGGGCATATAGATGATTACCCGGTCACCTTTACCGATTCCTTTTGAGAGCAGTACGTTCGAAAACCTGCAGACTTCGCGGTACAATTCTGCATACGTGATATGGCGCGCTGATTCTCCCGGCTCGCTGGGCTCCCAAATGATCGCGGTCCGGTCTCCGTTGGTGAAGAGGTTTTTTTCGAAGATATTCTCTGTGATATTCAACTTGGCGTTGACAAACCACTTGACGCTCGGCCCTTCAAAATTCCACTTGAGTATTTTGTCCCATCTCTTCCTCCAATAAAAGGAATCGGCGATTCTCGCCCAAAAGTTTTCGGGCTCGGTGACGGATTTTTGATATTCGTAAAAATAGCCGCTCAGCGTATGTATTCTATCACTCATGGTGTCTGGTATTTTGGTTTTTGTTAAGGCTGGATGCTAAAATAAGGGATTTGTAGGCAAAATCTGGACAAATTTCACCCAAAGGACAGAATCAATGGATCAAATAAGTGTGGGGGATCAATGTCCCGTAGCCTGTCCGGCGCCTCTCGGAATCCGAATTTCCTCTACCATCCTTTGGACTTCCTGTGGGGGTGCCGGGGTAAATCTCGAAACGAGCATACACACGACGAAATTGATCAACATGCCAATAGAGCCAATCCCCTCCGGCGATATGCCAAACCACCAGTTTTCGGCGCTGTTCATCTCAGGAGCCACAAACTTGAAGTAAACGATATTGGCCATCGTGAACACAAGCCCGCAAAGCATTCCCGCGATTGCTCCTTCCTTGGTCATTCGGGAGGAAAAAATTCCCATGATGATCACGGGAAAGAACGATGCCGCCGCCAGTCCAAAGGCAAAAGCCACCACTTCCGCCACAAAGCCTGGAGGATTTACGCCAAAATACCCCGCCAAAATTACGGCCCCTGCCGCTGCAAGCCGGGCAATTCGGAGTTCTTTCTTTTCGGACATTTTTGGGTTGAAGGTTCGGAACAAATCCCTGGAAACCGAGGTGGAAATGACCAAAAGCAAGCCCGCAGCCGTGGACAGTGCAGCAGCCATCGCGCCAGCTGCCACCAATCCCACGACCCAATTGGGTAAGTTCGCTATTTCGGGATTTGCGAGTACCATGATGTCCTTGTCAATCGTCAGTTCGTTGGCACCGGGGTCAGCAAGGTATTGGACGACGCCATCACCGTTTTTGTCGTCCACTTTGATCAGGTTTGTTTTTTGCCAGTTGGTCATCCATGCTGGAAGCTCATCGATCGGTTTTTCGACAACGGTATCAATGGCATTGTAAATCCCAAATGCCGCTACCGCTGGGGCTGTCGTGTACAAAATGGCGATGAAAATCAACGCATATCCTGCCGATAATCTGGCGTCTTTGACCCTTGGCACCGTGAAAAACCTTACGATTACATGAGGCAGTCCCGCAGTGCCGACCATCAGCGCAAGGGTAATCGCCAACATATCCACCATTCCTTTTCGGCCGGAAGTGTAAGCTGCAAAGCCTAATTCCTGAAGTACTCCGTCAAGCTTGTCCAAAAGTGCGCTGCCGTCGGCCACTGTACCGCCTAGTCCTACTTGTGGAATGGGATTGCCGGTCAGTTGCATCGAGACAAAAATCGCCGGAACCATATAGGCGAAAATCAGGACACAATATTGGGCCACCTGCGTGTAGGTGATGCCTTTCATTCCGCCTAAAACCGCATAGAAAAACACGATACACATTCCGATAACCACGCCAGTGTTGATATCGACTTCCAAATACCTTGAGAAAACAATTCCCACGCCGCGCATCTGTCCAGCGACGTAGGTGAATGAGATGAAAAGTGCACAGATCACAGCCACGACACGGGCTTTGTTGGAATAGTACCGATCTCCGACAAAATCCGGCACCGTGAATTTTCCGAATTTCCGAAGGTATGGTGCCAACAGCAATGCCAGGAGTACATATCCACCTGTCCAGCCCATCAAGTACACCGAACCGTCATAACCCGCAAATGAAATAATCCCTGCCATCGAGATAAAGGAAGCGGCCGACATCCAATCCGCTGCGGTTGCCATGCCGTTTGCTAAAGGCGACACGCCGCCACCGGCCACGTAGAATTCCTTTGTCGAGCCTGCGCGCGTCCAAATGGCAATGGCAATGTAGAGTGCAAACGAAGCACCAACGAGTATATAGGTCCAGGTGATGATATCCATATCGAAATAGCGATGCCTTAGTTTTCGTTGACGTCAAATTCCTTGTCCAGCTTGTCCATCCGGTACACGTAGACAAAAATCAAGATCACGAAGCTGTAAATCGAGCCCTGTTGGGCAAACCAAAAACCTAGCTTGAACCCGCCGAGTTTGATGGCATTCAGCGGTTCGACCAAAATAATCCCAAACCCAAACGAGACAACAAACCAAATCAGGAGCAGGGAAAATAGCGTTTGAAGGTTTTTGCGCCAATAAAGCTTCTTGGAGGTATTTTGATCCATGGTATGGGGAAGGATTGGTTTAAAAACAATATCCAATCGGTAATTTTCCTCCTAAATTCGATATTTCCAAATGAAATGGGATGGGGAGTCGTTCCAGGGGAAATAATCCCTTGGCAAATATTCTGTGGGCGTATTTTTTCTTTGGACTATTTGAATTTGCAAAAAACACAGATTTCTCCTAACCTTTCGCCGGGTGTTTTCAACAGGAAATGGCGGGTACCGGAAAACAGATCAAACCACCATCTCCAGCGCCACCGCCAAAGCAAAAGCTGCCATGCTGATCAAAACCTTGTTGAGATAGAAGCGATGGTCGGGACTGCTTTCGAAAAATATCGTCGTGGAAATATGCAGGAATCCCCCGGCGACCATGCCGTAGAAAATACTCAAGGCCTCTTTTTCCATGATCTTGCTTTCGTAAAGAAAATTACTCAGCAACATACCGAGCGGGGAAGCCAAGGCAAATACGACCAACAATGCGAATACCCAACGCTTCTTGATGCTGCTCATCAGCACGGCTACCAAAGCAAATGCTTCGGGGCCCTTGTGCAGCAAGATGCCTAACAGGAGATTTCCATTACCATGGCTGTGATGGTGGTGATGTCCTTCATGGTCGTGATCATGGGAATGACCCAATATTTCGCCAGTTTCAGTCAGGAGCGTGCCTTCCAAAAATGCATGGAGAAAAAGCCCGATCATGATTGTCCAAACCCCCACCTGCACGCCGTGGTGATGGTCATGGTCGGGATGATGGATATGCCCATGCTCCACGCCTGTCGACAGCAAGGCCAAAATCTGCTGCAATAAGAAACCCAATAGTATGTACAAACCCATCCGTGTCGGATCGGATGATTCCATAAACAGCTCTGGCAAAATATGCAATACCGTAATCGCAAACAGATATGAGCCAGCAAATACGAGCACAAGTTTGAAGTATCGCTCCTCCCAACTCGGGATGAAGTATGCCAAGCCACCAGCTAGCAGCGCAGTAAAAAACAACAGGAGAAAATTGAACAGCATCTAGGTTTGGTTCAATAGGTGATGGGTATGTGTCAATTTGTAGGAAATGAAAGATAAGGTTTCATCCCTTCGCTCGCGTGGAACTGCATTTGGCCGAGGGAGTCGTTGAAGATCAGGAAGATTTCAAAATCCTTCAATTGTTCTTGCAGCGCGATGGCTCTTTCTGTTCCCACGACCATCATAGCCGTGGCCATGGCGTCTGCCCGCATGCAGTTTTCCGCCACCACGGTTGCGCTGAGCAATCCATGCGACACAGGTCTGCCGGTTGCCGGATTGATCGTATGGGATATTTTCAGTCCGTCTACTTCGTAGTAGTTGCGGTAGTTTCCCGAGGTGGCCATTCCTTGGTTGTTGAGTGCGAGAATGCTGAACAGGTCATCTGACCGTCCCAATTCTTCCGGCTTATTGACTCCGACTTTCCAGAGTTCGCCTTTTTCATTGGTGCCCCTCGCGACAAGCTCTCCCCCGATTTCGACCAAGAAATTTGATATGCCATTATTTGCGAGAAAATCCCCGACCACATCCACACCGTAGCCTTTTGCGATGGCCGAAAAGTCCAGGTAAATCCCCGGTTTTGTTTTCCGGACTGAAATGGAATCAAACTGGATATGGTTGAATCCGACGAGTTTAAGGATTTCCTCGATATTAACGCTATCCTTGAGTTGGGGTCCTCCCGGACCAAAACCCCAGAGATTTACCAAGGGCCCGACCGTTGGGTCAAATGCGCCTCCAGTTTCCTCAAAGACCTTTTTGCTCTCAATCAGCACCGGCAGAAAATAGGGCAGTCCAAAGCGCAATGAATCTCCCTGATTTAGGCGGCTCAGCTCCGAGTCCGGAATGTAGGTTGATAAGGATTGGTTGAAAACACCGAGGAGCGAATCGATTGCCTGTTGGAAATTGCGCTCCTCTGCATCCAAATACACGATTCGATAGGTAGTGCCCATGGTGTTTCCTGTGAGCGTTACCTTTCCGGTAATTGTCTCCTGTTCCTCAGATGCGGGCTTTTCCTGCTTGTTTTGTCTGTAAAGCCAAACGATGGCTACCAAAAACAAGAGGATTATGGAATAAATGATGTTCTTGTTGGCGTTGGAACGCATGACATGGAATTTTCTCGAAAGTTAAGGCTTATTTTCCAAACAAAGTTCCAAATCCAAACATCAAATGCAATTCGATTGCAGAATGTCGGACGAGGAAATGGGAGGCAGTAGCTTGCCCCGATTTTTCTATATTTGCAGATAGGCCAACCGGAAGTATGAGAGAAGATTATTTGAGTGGTGACAAAAGTAAAATGAATTCCTCTGACCGGGAGATAGAACGGGCATTGCGCCCCTTGAGCTTTGATGACTTCACGGGTCAGTATAAAATTGTAGAGAACCTCAAGGTTTTTGTCTTGGCTGCAAAGCGGAGAAATGAACCGCTCGACCACGTACTCTTGCATGGACCTCCCGGCTTGGGAAAAACCACCCTGAGCCATATCATTGCCAACGAGCTCGAAGCGGGTATCAAAATCACTTCAGGGCCTGTTCTTGACAAACCCTCCGATTTGGCGGGACTTTTGACCAATCTGGAATCGGGAGACGTACTTTTCATTGACGAGATCCACCGCCTCAATCCCGTTGTGGAGGAATACCTCTACTCGGCAATGGAGGATTTCAGGATTGACATCATGTTGGACTCAGGTCCCAATGCCCGCTCGGTGCAGATTTCCCTGAATCCATTCACACTCATCGGCGCTACCACACGGTCAGGATTGCTGACTTCTCCGTTGAGGGCAAGGTTTGGGATCAATTCAAGGCTGGAGTATTACGATGCCAAGTTGCTGACGGACATCGTGACGCGGTCTGCGGGGATATTGCAAACACCGATCGATGAGGTAGCTGCTTTTGAGATTGCGAGAAGAAGCCGGGGGACACCACGCATCGCGAATATGCTCCTGCGTCGGACCAGGGATTTCGCCGAAATCAAAGGCAACGGGAAGATTACCCTGGAGATCGCCAAGATTGCGCTACAGGCACTCGATGTGGATGAAAATGGCCTTGATGAAATGGACAACAGGATCCTGCTGACGATCATCGAAAAATTCAAGGGCGGCCCGGTAGGTTTAGGGACCATCGCTACTGCCTGCGGCGAGGAATCCGAAACGATCGAGGAGGTATATGAACCGTTTTTGATCCAAGAAGGATACCTGAAGCGGACATCCCGCGGTCGAATGGCCACCGAACTCGCCTACAAGCACCTGAAGATCAAACCCAATTTCGGGGGAGGAATGGGAACTTTGTTTGACACGGAAATTTAGGATAGAATGGACGGCCTTGCCGAAAAATATGCCCAGATCGTCAAGACCCAAGCCAAAAGCTTGGGCTTTGATTTTTGTGGCATTGCCAAGGCGGGTTTTTTGGAGGAGGAGGCGCCAAAGTTGGAAGCCTGGCTCAACAAGAATTTTCACGGCCAGATGTCCTACATGGCCAACCACTTTGACAAGCGCCTGGATCCGACCAAGCTGGTCGAGGGTGCCAAGTCCGTGATTTCATTGATTTACAATTATTTCCCTGGGAAGAGGCTTCCCGAGGGCCCCGAAGACCTCAAGATCGCCAAGTATGCATATGGACAAGACTACCACTTGGTGGTCAAAGACCGACTCAAGACCCTGATGGAAAACCTCCGAAAGGAAATCGGCGAGATCGGTGGAAGGGCCTTTGTCGACTCCGCCCCGGTAATGGAACGTCAGTGGGCGCAGAAGTCCGGATTGGGTTGGTTGGGAAAAAACAGCCTGTTGCTCAACAGGGATATGGGAAGCTTTTTTTTCCTCGCAGAGTTGATCGTCGATGTGGAAATCAGCCCTGACCCGCCGATGGTCAAGGACTATTGCGGCACTTGCACCCGCTGCATCGACGCTTGTCCGACGGATGCCATCGTGGCTGATGGTGTCGTGGATGCATCCAAATGCATTTCTTACCTGACCATCGAGCTGAAGGAAAACATTCCCGCCGAGTTCAAGGGGAAAATGGAGAACTGGATTTTTGGCTGCGATATCTGTCAGGATGTCTGTCCATGGAACAGGTTTTCGAAGCCGCACAGGGAGCCGCTTTTTGAGCCGAGCCCCGATTTGGCGAATATGGGCAAGCGCGAATGGCTGGAAATCACCGAAGAAGTATTCCAGCAGGTCTTCGCCAAATCCCCCCTCAAGCGTAGCAAATGGAGCGGCTTGAGGAGGAATGTTTGGTTTGTTGAAAGCAGGGAAGGTTAGTCAAGTAGTCTGTGTAGTTCGAATTGTTCTGGATAGACCCTGGCATCAGGAAGGCCGAAAAAGATTTTTCCTTCGATCACAAATAGTTTGCCTCTCCTCCTTTCTACAAAAGGGATTGATTGTAAGGGTGTCAATTTGTTGTCCGTGAGGTTTAATCTGAAGATTTCTCTGCTTCCATCCGATATAAATAATTGATTTTGAAATCCAACCATGGAAGGCTGACCATCTCTATCATACCATGTACCGGATGACACAGGGATGGGTTCCGTTCCGATTGTCAAAGAACGAATAATCAACTGGCTTTGCTCGAAGGATCGACCCAAAAAATAGACTCTATTATTAGCGATGGCATATGCTTGGGAATCTTTGAATTCTTGTGGTACTAAAATGCCCGTGTCGATCCAGGTTTGATTCGAAGGATTGAAATAAAAGTAACTTTCCCTGTTTAGAAATACGACGTAAATGAGTCCGTTTAACTCAAAAATCTTATTTACAAAAGTGGGTCCTTCAGACATGTCGGGCAGTTTTGTCCATTTCTTTGAATCCAAATCAAACTTGTGAAAGTCGGTATATCTGAGCAAATCTTCGGAGTTTGCCGGATAGTATCCCCCAAGACCATAATAGATCGCATTTTCGTTTCTTAAATACAAGAATCCATAGCCGGCTATATCTCTCGGTTTTGGATTCTCGGGTAGTCGACAGCAAAACGATAAATTTCCGGACAAGTGATCAAAAAAACTTACGGTGGATTGGTCTTGATTCACCCCAAATACAGTTTCTCCGAAGTTTTCGAAATGGGTGAAGTGGTGGGTATTTGGGTCTATCGTCGCCGCCAACTCCCAGCTTGACAAAACAGTTATGGGTTCAGGATATTCTACGAAGTCCTCCCATAGTATTGGCTTTAGTCTGAGTTTGTACTTTCCTGCTTTGACGTTTGGAAATCTGAATGAGTAATTGTTTTGTCCTGATTTTTCGACTGTTATGCCGATAGATCCGAATCCTTCCTCCGGTACCAAGTGTGCGTTGTTGACCCATTCAGTTGGTTCAGACGTAGAAAAACTTACTGTTTCACCCACTTTGACTGAGGTCTTGTCTACAGATACAATCGTCGGCGCATCCAGTTCGAAGACTCCGGGAAATCTGAATGCCGATCCATACAAACGGAGCACCAAGTCGAATTTTTCTCCGAATAACTCTGTAGGGAAGGCCTGACTACCAATTCTATTCGCTTCAAAAACAATTTTCTTCCTTTCGCTTGAAATCATTTTGATCTGAAACAACTCTTCTAATCCCTGAATCTTAACCTCAACTTGGCGCGGATCAGAAGGGAAAAAGTCCCCTTCAATCGTCACATCGTGCCATGCAAGCAAGCGACTTGGAGTAACAGATGTCACGCTAGCATCCTGTATTCCTTTACTGGTAAATTCAAGCGCCTCGCCTCGAATCATTTGTTGTCCTTTTCTAACAAAAGGAGTCACTACATATACTTGATCTTTGACTAAGTCGTACTTTAATCTAATGCGGTTTATTGATTTTGGGCTGCCGGTGTTTTCCTCGGTAAAAGTAAAGTTGTCATAGGCTGCTTGAGAACGATACTCCACCCCATATGCGTCCACAGTCGCCGTCCCTTCTTTCAATATCTCAAACTCCACCGTCGCACCGGTACCGTCAATCTCCGTGACGGCGAGGCTTTTGATCAGCGGATAATCCCGCTCCGTGACGGTCGAATCCAATTGGCACCCGCCAATTACCAGCCATAGGCTGATGATGAAATAGCTGATTCTCTTTTCCATATACTTAGAATCTATATCCTATCTGTAAATTGATGAAGGTGATTTTGCTATCAATCTTCTGGCCTGTTAGGGAATTGCTCTTGATGCCGACGTGTGCCTTGAGCGGAATGATATCAAGGCCAATTCCGTAAACCATTCCTCGGTGCTGCTCGGCAATGGATACGGGTCTGTTGTCCATTCGCACCTCTGCGGGCTTGACCAAGGCCCCGGTTTGGATAGACTGTTGGCTGAGGGTCATGGAGAGCGTATAACCGACTTCAGTATAAAGCCGCAGCACTTGGGGCTTGAGGTCAAGGTAGTACCGTGCCGAAATTGGAAGCTGAACACCGATCCAAGTCAGGCTGATGTCTGTTTCAAATACTTCATTTGGCCTGACGGTCATCGTATGAAAGCCAGTCGAATTGAAGCCTGCTAGGTACGGCATAAAGGAAACCGACAGATTGCGCCGAAAATTGGGGAAAGCTTCTACGCCTATCCCGCCCGTCAGCAGCATCATCGATTGCTCGACTGTGGCGTTCTGAAATTCAATCGGTATTTGGACATTTCCAGCCCCGGTTCCTACGAAGGGTATGACCGAAATCGGCTTTGAAAACGTCCGCGGCTTGGTGACCTTGTGGTCGTTTTGAAGCAAATAGGGAAGCGAAAACTCATTCCGGTTGGTAAGTGCGATCAGATTTGCCACCAAAGGATTGTCGAGTTCCTCGGCAAGTGTTTCTTTGTAGCTTTCGTCCAGGAGCTTGAGTTCTCCGGATTTTGGATTTTCGATGTAATAGGAGGAGGTTTGACCTTGTCGCCTGTAGACCTTAAAATTGGGGTTATCGGACGGTAGGTATTCCAAGAATACACTTTCGCCATCGACGGTTCTTCGGAAAAAAAGCCGATCGTTATACCTGAACTCAGAGACTTCATCGATGCGGTAGGTAGTCGGAATATCCCTTTTAAATTTTTTGAAATTGATCTCGGAAAAAGCTTTGCTGGGCAATTTTTCGATGTATCCGTTGAAGTGGACGGTGTCCATCAATAGGATGTAGTCGCTGTTTTTCTTTTCACGTTGCTGAGCCTTCGCCGGCAGGCACAAACCGACTAGCAATAATGTATACGTGAAAAATCGGCTGGCAAACAAGACTGTTTTGTAGGACGATTGGTGTGACATGGGTCAAGAGGAATTGAGCGCAATAAAACTAATCCTGCTGCTATAACAAAAAATTTTATGCTTAATTTTAGTTTTATGTCGAAGAATATTTGATTTGACACGGGTTAGATGAAGCAAGGTGAAAATCAAGGTTAACCCAGATTTATTGGATAGATTTGTATCCCCAAGCACCACCCAATGAAACTTAGAGAAATAACCACGCCCCGTGACGAGCAAGATTTCTTGATGGCTCATGTCCGGATAAACCAGCCTTATCCCAATTGGATAAGGCCGTTTGACAAGGATATTTTGGAGGTTTTTGACCCGAAGAAAAATCGCCTGCTCCGTACGTCTAAGGCCGTACGATGGGTGCTTGAAAATGAAAAGGGAGATCTTGTTGGTAGAATTGCCGCATTTGTCAACCCGAAATACAAAAGCAAGGGAGACGATGTGCCAGTTGGAGGTATTGGTTTTTTTGATTCGGTGGATTCACAGGAAGTGGCGAATCTGCTGTTTGACAAAGCGAAGAATTGGCTGGCCGGACACGGCATGGAGGCTATGGACGGTCCCATCAACCTCGGCGAGCGCGACAAATGGTGGGGTCTTTTGGTGGAGGGATTTGAGCCGCCCATCTACAATACCAACTACAATCCCCCTTACTATCAGCGCTTGTTTGAAAATTACGGATTCAAGGTTTTCTTCAATCAAATATGTTGGGGACTCAAAGTGGCAGATTCAGCCAGTCAGCTGGATTCGAAGTTTTATGAGGCCCACAGAAAAATAGCTGACACAGGGGAGTATTATGTCAGACACATCAACAAGTCCCAATTGCCTCAGGCTGCCAAGGATCTAAGTATTGTGTACAACAAGGCCTGGGCGAAGCACCAAGGCAACAAGGAAATCACTCCAGAGATGGCGCTGAAAATGCTTAAATCCATGAGCGCGGTGATGGACGAATACCTGATTTGGTTTGCTTACCACCACGATGAGCCGATTGCGATGTGGGTCAATCTTCCTGACATCAACCAAATTGTCAAGCATCTCAATGGCCAATTCAACCTTTGGGCGAAGCTGAAGTTTTTCCTTATTCAGAAGTTTAGCAAGATGGAGAAGTTTGTTGGATTGGTGTTTGGTGTAGTGCCAGAGTTTCAGGGCAAGGGCGTAGATTATTTTATGATTGTGGAAGCCGAAAAAGTCATCAAAGCAAAAACCCATTACAAAGACCTCGAACTTTATTGGCAGGGTGATTTCAATCCCAAGATGCTGAATATCTCAAAAAATTTAGGGGCCAACCAAACCCGACGGATGGTCACCTACCGGTATTTGTTTGACCCCAATAAGCCTTTTGAGCGCCATCCAATTTTGGATTAAATGGCGCTTAAGTATGTATTAACCAGCCAAAGCGACAAAATACTTGTCTAATACGGGCTGATATTTTCTGGAAAATTTCTGGTAACACCATTCTTTAAACTCTTGGATTTCGGCGGGCATCAGAAGATTCAGCGCCTTCCGCAATTCTTTTTCGAATAGTTTTTTGTCGAAACTTACTTTCGTCAAAATTGTCTTCACGTACTCTAGCATATGTCAAACAGTTTAAGGTGAAAAGAATTGGCAACGCCTAGTTTTACGACACGTAAATAGGTTTGTTGCGTTTAAAATATAAAGCTATTTTGCAGGCCTTATTGATTTGCCTACCATGTTGAAAACGATTGTCGGTACTGTATTGGTATTATTTTGGGTGTTAAATTTTGCCCAGGCCCAAGAGGTGACGATTGAACTGGGACCGAGCGAAATAGGTCTGAACGAGACTTTCAGCATTAAGGTCACTATTTCAAATGACAAAATCAAGTCCTACGACGAATTTCCGGACATTCCGAGTTTCCAAAAGCAGGGCTTGTCGCAATCTTCCTCGATGAATGTCATCAACGGACAGGTGAGCAGCACCAATTCCATTATTCAATATTACAAACCCACCAAGAAAGGGGAATTTACCTTGGGTCGGTTTAGCATCAAGATTAATGGTGTTGATTATACTTCTCCCGGCAAGACAATCACGGTCGGCGACCCCCGTGGGGCCCAGCGCCAGTCCAATGTGTTTGACCCCTTCAATGACCTTTTTGGAGCTACGCCCGAGGAGCCGGAATTTATCGAAATTGAGGATGATGCATTTTTTGCGTCCACGGTGGACAAGGAGGAGATATTCGTAGGGGAGGGTTTGAACGTTAGTCTGGCATTCTACATGTCTGAGACCAACCAGGCTCCATTCCAGTTCTATGAGCCCGGAAGGCAACTGGATGAGATTTTGAAAAAAATGAAGCCTTCAAATGCCTGGGAGGAAAACTTCAATATTACCAATATCCAACCCGAACGTGTTAGCTTCAACGGCAAAAATTGGATCAAGTACAAAGTGTACGAGGCCACCTTTTTCCCTTTTTCCGAAGGAGAAATCACCATTCCGGCCATTTCTTGGGAAATGATCAAGTACAAAGTAGCGAAGAACCCGACTTTCTTTGGAGCCAATCGCTTGGAGGATTTCAAGAAGTTTTATTCTTCGGCCAAAAAGATAAAGGTGAGGCCACTTCCCCCTCATCCACTTCGCAATGAGGTTAGTGTCGGCGTTTTCCAACTTAGGGAAAATATTCAGGAATTTGAAGCCCAAACTGGAGAAGGGTTCACGTACAATTTTGGTATCAGTGGGGAAGGAAACATCAATTCCATCAATCCCCCAAAAACAAAACAAATCCATCTTCTCAATACCTACGACCCCAACGTCCGACAGCAAATCAACCGCGGTAACGGGCGTGTCACAGGAATCAAGGAGTTTAATTACTATATGACCATCAATGAACCGGGCCAAGTGAAATTGGCGGACTATTTTGACTGGATATACTTCAATCCGGTGACCGCCAAGTACGATACGCTCCGCCCCAAGGCAATCATCAACGTCAGCGGGGATTCCAAGGTCAACCAAGCGATATCCAATCAGCGCTTGGGCGGCATTTATGATTTGATCGATGTGGAAAACAACAAACTTTCAAACAAGCGATATAAGTACTATTTTTCAGTTTTGATGAATTTATTATTGGTCGGATCGGTGATTTTGCTGGCCGTCCTGATTATGAGAAAAGGCAATGGGTAATTCATTCGGGAGAATTTTCAGAATCAGCACCTTTGGGGAATCCCACGGATTGGGCCTTGGAGTCATCATTGAAGGCTGTCCTGCAGGCCTGCCGATTGATGAGGATTTTATCCGCGAAGAAATGCAGCGGCGAAAGCCCGGTCAGTCCAAAATCACAACACAAAGAAAAGAGGAGGACGAATTCCAGATCCTTTCCGGGGTATTTGAGGGCAAAAGCACGGGTACGCCCATAGGCTTGGTTATCATGAATACCGACCAGAAAAGTAAAGACTATAGCCATATTGCCGACAAATTCAGACCTTCCCATGCCGATTTTACCTATTTCGAAAAGTACGGAGTCCGTGACTACAGGGGTGGAGGCCGCAGCAGTGCGAGGGAAACGGCCGCTCGGGTAGCGGCAGGAGCTATCGCAAAGTTGTTTCTAAGGCACTATGGAATCACCGTTCAGGCTTTCGTAAGCCAAGTCGGTGACTTGAAATTAGGGAAGTCTTACCAAGAATTGGATTTAGCAAAGACCGAGGATAATATCGTTCGTTGTCCTGACTCGGAGACGGCCGATCGGATGATCGAGCTGATTGACCAAGTGAGGAAGGATAGGGATACCATTGGCGGTATCGTGAGTTGTGTGGTCAAGGGTACACCGGTAGGTTTGGGAGAGCCGGTTTTTGACCGTCTCCATGCAGATCTGGGGAAAGCCATGCTGAGTATCAATGCCGTAAAGGGCTTTGAATATGGAAGCGGCTTCGAAGGCGTGAAGATGCGTGGGTCTCAACATAACGATGCCTTTTACCAAGAGGGCGACCGCGTCCGCACCCGAAGCAACCACTCGGGTGGAATCCAAGGCGGTATCTCAAACGGCGAGGATATCTATTTCAATGTCGCGTTCAAGCCAGTTGCCACGATCATGCAGGATCAAGAATCCGTCAACGAGTCGGGCGAATCTGTGGTTGTCTCGGGAAAGGGCCGCCATGATCCTTGTGTAGTGCCGCGGGCGGTCCCGATCGTAGAAGCGATGGCGGCGCTCGTTTTGGCGGATCACTTGTTGATAAGCCGTACCAATAAGTTATAACCTCAACATTTCGACATGTTCAAGAAAATCTCCCTCCCTACCCAGATCATCATTGGCCTCGTGCTCGGACTCGTATTTGGTTTGGTCATCATCAAGTTTGGATTGGATCCTTCGTTCACCCTTGATTTTATCAAACCCGTCGGGACAATTTTCATCAATTCATTGAAAATGATCGCGGTGCCCTTGGTCTTTGCTTCATTGGTGATCGGCGTATCTAATTTGGGGGATATCTCCAAATTGTCCCGGATTGGTGGAAAAACACTATTTGCCTATCTCGTGACAACAATCATTGCGATATCGGTAGGTTTGTTGTTGGTGAATTTGCTTCGCCCCGGCGAAAGTCTTCCGCAATCCACCCGTGACAATTTGCTATCACTCTATGACGATACCGTTGGCACAAAGGCGAGCCAAGCAGCCCAGGTAAACCAACAGGGCCCTCTCCAGCCGATTATCGATATGGTTCCCGAAAATATCGTGAAAGCCGCCGCTGACAATGGCAGTATGCTCCAGGTTGTGTTTTTTGCCATCATCGTCGGCATTGCCTTGCTGCAGATTCCAAAAGAGAAAGCCAGGAGTTTCACCTCATTTTTTGATGCGTTCAATGATGTCATTATCAAAATCGTCGAATACATCATGCTCATAGCGCCTTACGGTGTGTTTGCATTGATGGCCTCACTGATCGTGGAGATCGCTGGCGAAAATCCCGATTCGGCTGTTGAATTGCTTTTTGCGCTGGCCAAATATTCCCTCATTGTCATAGGAGGGTTGGTCTTGGTCGTCGCCGGGGTGTATGTGGTTATTTTGAAGAGTTTCACCAAGTTGCCCGTTAAGGATTTCTTCAAAGCGATTCGTCCTGCGATGTTGCTGGGATTCTCTACCTCATCAAGTAATGCTACGCTGCCCGTGACCATGCGTCAGGTGGAAAACGAGATAGGTGTCTCTGAGGAGATCAGCAGCTTTGTGCTTCCTTTGGGTGCGACCGTTAACATGAATGGGACAAGCCTTTACCAAGCGGTGGCGGCGGTCTTTATCGCTCAAGCCTTGGGTATGGACCTGACACTTTCACAGCAATTGACAATAGTACTTACCGCGACTTTGGCGGCAATTGGCTCAGCTGGTGTCCCTGGCGCCGGCTTGATTATGCTGATTATCGTACTGGAGGCTATTGGCGTGCCCGGTGCTGGAGTAGCGCTGATCATCGCCCCGGATCGGATTTTGGACATGTTCCGTACGGTGGTCAATATCACGGGCGACGCCGTGGTGTGCGTCGCGGTAGCATCTACCGAAGGTGAACTTCCCGATGGGCTTATTCGGCAGTCCAATCCGTTTACTCCGAATCTGGAAAACAAGGAGTAGCGCTGCAAAGACGCTGCTAAAGGGCTGGAATTCTTTTCCTCTAAATCCTTAAGGGGGTGCTGGAATAGGGGTGTTTTCCCCTATATTCAGGATCATGAAATTGATCGACATTCAAAATCCTCCAACTTCGCTGAAACATGGGCTCGGTTTTTTGGGGCCAGGATTGATTTTGTCGGCTTCGATCGTAGGTTCTGGAGAACTGATCGCCACCACGGTCCTAGGTGCAAAGGCTGGGTTCGTGACTTTTTGGGTGATTTTGTTGAGCTGTCTAGTGAAAGTAGCCGTCCAACTTGAGTTTGGGAAAAACGCCATCCTTTCAGGGCGGCCCTTGATGGAGGAATTCAACCATTTCGAGGGCCCCCGTCTTGGAAAAGCGAATTGGGCAGTCTGGTCTGTTTTTGCTCTTACCCTATTCAAAATCCTACAATTAGGCGGTATGCTGGGTGGAGCGAGCATCATTCTCAGCCTTGTTTTTCCGCATATCCCTGTCGCGGTTTGGGTGGTTTTGTCCGGTTTGTCGCTGAGCCTTTTTGTTTACAAAAACAAATACTTCCTGATTGAAAAAACAGCAACCGTGCTGGTATTTGGGTTTACGATCTTCACTTTAGTCTCCCTGGTAGCACTCTTTTTCACGCCATTTGCATTCAGTTGGGAGGAAGTGCACTCTGGATTGGAATTCAAACTTCCCCGGGAGGCGATATGGGTGGCAATTGGGGCATTCGGTATCACGGGCGTGGCGAGTGATGAGATCATTGCCTATACTTATTGGTGCCAGGAAAAGGGATATTCGAAATATGTGGGGCCAAATGATGGCAGTGAGGCGTGGCGAAATCGCGCCGATGGCTGGCTGAGGGTGATGTACCTGGATTCGTTTTTGGCCATGGTGGTATACACCATCGTTACGGCTGCCTTTTATCTGTTGGGTGCGGCGGTATTGCATGGGGAGGAAAGCATTCCCGATGGCAACGATTTGATTTTGGCTTTGGCGGGAATCTATACCGAGACGCTGGGAACTGGTGCCAAGTTGGGGTATTTGGCAGGAGGGTTTTTCGCACTTTACTCAAGTGTGTTTGCCACCTTGGCCTACTGGTCCCGCTTACTGCCGGATGTTTTTGCCCAATTTGGCTGGATAAAGGCATCCAGAGATCGGGTTAAATGGGTCGCTATTTTGGCTTGGGCATTGCCCGCTATTTGGGCGCTTACCTTCCTTTTCGTCAAATTACCCGGGGTCATGATCATTTCGGGTGGCGTAGTCGGTTCGGTTTTGCTATGGGTAGTCGTTTGGGCAGCGATCAAGTTTCGTGCTAAGAACCGCTCTTTGAAACTATTGACGGGACCTTGGACCGAGGCATTTTTTTGGGTGAGTGTAGCGGCTATTTTGGCAGTCTCCGTATATGGCCTGAGCAAGTTGTGGTGAGTGAGCGCATGGATTGCGAGGAGCATTGCTATCATTTTTCCATTCGTTTGCAAATCCAATGTTAATGCGTAAATTGCGTTACGTAAATTGCGTTACGTAAATTGCGCAATAAAATCTCTAATTTGAAAATAATATGAAAACCCCCGACAATCCATTCGTACTGCATACCTATCACGGTAAGAAATACTTCTGTGACAGGGAACATGACATCGAGAAATTGCAGGAGCACATCCAAAACGGGCGAAATGTGGTCTTGTATGCTTGGAGGCGATTGGGGAAGACAGCCTTGATCCAGCGGTTTTTCGATCTGCTCGAAGAGGAGGGAGAGCACGAGACGATTTTTGTGGATTTTTTGGCCTGTCATTCGATCGATGAAGCGGTACAGGCCATTGCCAGTTCACTGTATGATCGGTATGGGAAATTGGAGACGGGTTTTTCCGCTTCCTTGCAAAAACTACTGGCTTCGATAGGGGCAACGCTTAGCTTTAGTCCACTTACCGGTGCTCCTGAGCTAAGTGTGGGCGTGCGCCCTCCGGACAGCGAACCCAAGTCATTGACGGCCTTGGGCGAGTTTCTGCGCGAAAGGAAAAAGAAAATCGTGCTTTGTTTGGATGAGTTCCAGCAAATCGCCCATTTTGAAGAAGCCAAAGCGGAGGCTGTCTTTCGGTTTTGGACACAGCAATTTCCCGATATCCGCTTTATCTTCAGTGGAAGTCACCGCACGATGATGGTCGAAATGTTTGCATCGACAAGTCGTCCATTTTACCAAAGTGCCCAGCTGATGTCTCTGAAGCCTATCCCTTTGGACCGCTACACGGATTTTATCCAAGGGCATTTTGCTGATGCCGGTAAATCCATTTCCAAAGAACAGATTGAGCGAATCTATAATTGGGCAAGGTCGCAGACTTACACCATCCAGTTGGTTTGCAACTATTTGTATTCCCGGTCGACCGTCGTCGAAGATGCCGAAATCGAGCAAGTTTTGGTAGAAATCTTGGAGCAGCAGCAGGCGGTTTTTGCCAACTTCCCAAAAATCCTAACCCATACCCAATGGCGGGTTCTCAAGGCTATCGCCAAAGCCGAACCTTTGCACAATCCACTGAGTAAGGATTTTCTGCTGAAGTACCGTCTTGGAGCGGCAAGTTCGGTCAGCACAGCCCTGAAGGCCCTCCAAAAGTCCGAAATGGTCGTAGTAGATGAGGGTGCCTACTTGGTGCACGAAGTTTTGCTCGCTCGTTGGATGGCAAGACTTTAGGACGTTTTACTTGTGGTCTTCTTCTTCGAAAAGAATCTTCAGATAGCTTTCGTACCGATAGGGATGTATGTATCCTTCCTCTACTTTTTGCAGGACAATACAGCCAGGTTCGTTGACATGGCGGCAGTTGTTGTAGCGGCACCGCCCTAAGAAGGCGCGCATTTCGACGAAATAGTGGGAAAGTTCAAATTCGTCGATATCCAAAATCCCAAATTCCTTGATGCCCGGCGTATCGATCAAGTACCCATCGCCCTCCCATTCAAACATCTCGGCAAAAGTGGTTGTATGCACGCCTTTTGAGCTGAATTTGGAAATCTCCTTGGTACTTTGTTGTGCCGCGGGGATCAGTTGATTGAGCAATGTGGATTTTCCCACGCCCGAATGTCCTGATAGCAAAGTGGATTTTCCATCCAGCAGTTTTCCCAATTTTGATTTCAGGTCACGATCGTTCAGTGCGGATACTTCAATCACAGGATATCCGAGTGGGTCGTAGATCTCGTGAAGTATTCCGAGAAAGTCACGGTCTTTTTCAGATTGAATCAAATCTGCCTTGTTGACAATGATCGTCACCGGTATCCTAAAGCTCTCCGTGCTGACCAAAAAACGGTCAATGAATCCGAGCGAAGTCCGGGGCAGCGACACGGTCACGATCAGAAATGCCTGGTCGATATTGGAAGCGATAATGTGGGAGAAATGGGTCTTTCTGGTGGATTTGCGGATGATGTAATTCTCACGGGGCAAAATCTCCATGATGACCATATTGCTGGAATTTTCCTCTTTTTCCAACTCCACCTCATCACCTACCGCGATCGGATTCGTCAGTTTGAGATCGTCTTGCTTGAATTTTCCGCGTAGCCTTGCCTGCACATATCCAGCCGGCGTCTTGACAGTGTACCAGCTTCCGGTTGATTTGATGACCTTTCCGAACATGGATTATTTTTGTCCAAAAATAGCTGATTTCACCATCTTTTCTTTGCGAAAAAATGCCCGCTACGCCGATCACAAAATCAGACGCAGCGGGTTAGAGAAACTATCATTCAGATTGCGAACTACCCTTGATGTTGTACCAGTCGATGTTGCGGGTGATGTACATTGTCGCGGCCAAGATTACAAATAAGCCAACGCTTCCCATCAAGAGTGCATAATCTTCCATTTGTAAGGTCACGAAAATGAACCCAAAGGTTCCCAGCAAAACACCTCCCAAAGCGAGGGTATATTTTTTCGATTTGAATAGCGGCAGGGAATACAGGCATATAGTGATGATCACCGCTGACATCGCCACCAAGTATGCGAAGTTGAAATTACTATGCTCAGAAATCGCGATGAGTAACACGTAAAAAAGGCAAATAGAAAGGCCTACCATCAGGTATTGGAATGGGTGGATGTTTTTCTTTCCGAGGATTTCTACCAAGAAAAACATCAGGAAAGTAAGCGAAATGGTCAGCAGCGCATACTTGGCCGAGCGAAGGGATTTTTGGTAATCTTCCATAGGGGAAAGCAATTCCACACCGAATGCTGCGGCTTTCAGTTGTGCGTTGAAGGAATCGTCTTTCCACTGTTGGGGGAAGTTCCTGTTGAGCTCAAGCACCTTCCATGAGGCTTCAAATCCCTCTTCGTCCAGTTTTCGGTCATTTGGCAGGAATTTCCCGTCGAATTTTGGCGACGACCAAGCCGAACTCAGCTTGATTTCGGTGGTTTGGCCGACCGGGATGAAGTAAATGCTTTCGCTTCCCCGCAGTTTCAATTGAATCGAAAAGGGGATCTCAGCTCCGGGGCTAAGCTTTTCCATGGGCAATGCCACGTGGAACCCCGCCGTTTGGAGGTCGGGAATGGTGGATCCTGGAGACACGGTGAATGTTTCGGTCCCCCATTTGAGATTCACCACTTCTTCGACGCCACGAAGGTCGCCGAGCCCCACGTTGATTGTGGCCTTTTCCCCCTTGATGCCGACAAAGTGCGCTTCGTCAAATGCGGCGGGTACCTGAAAAGTCCCCCTGATCTCGATATCTGACCGATATACGATCGCGGTGAATATGCCCCTTTTCAGCTGTTCGGGGTATATCGTACCGGTTACCTTTAGGTCATCCGGCACGACATGGAGGTGCTCTACATAACTGCTCGTTTTCTGGTTTTCGGTTTTTTCAAACTGCATCGGAAAAGTCAGGATCGGACCGGAAATGAGTTGGGCTTCGGCCCATTTGCTGCCGATTTCGGCAACGGCGGTTTGTTTGAGCATTTCCCGTTCATGGATCAGCTCTTGGATCATAACTGCGGGAATCAGCAGCAAAATGGCCAAAAAACCAATTACGATGAGTTTGAACGTGATCGCAAACTTCGACAGGAAGGCGAAAGGGGAGGTGTTTGTTGTTTCCATTTTTATTGATATGAAAGTACTTTGTGATTCAAAGTGAGTGGATAAATTTTTTTATCTTAAGAGTTTTTCGATCGCGTTGAGGTGTTTGACGAAGGCGGTTTTTCCGGCATCGGTCGCGGCATATTTGGTATTTGGCTTGCGGTCTACAAATTCCTTCTGAAAGCTGACATACCCTTCTTTTTCCAACATTTTCAAATGGGTTGCCAGATTACCATCGGTCGCGCCGAGTAGGTCCTTGAGGCTGTTGAAGTCCAGGAAATCATTGACCATCAGGGCGGACATAATTCCCAACCGCAGCCGGTTTTCAAAAGCTTTGTCTAAATCCTGCAGTAAATCTTTCACGACCCGTATTTCAAATGCATCCTGACTCCGTAGATGATATGCAAGACTCCAAATCCCAAAGCCCAAAACAACAAACCATAGCCCACAAAATAGGCGGCCAATAATCCCAAAGCCACCTGCATCAAACCCAAAGCGCGCACTTCCGATAGCGTGTATTTGCTGGCATTGACCAAAGCAAGTCCATAAAATACCAAGGTGAGCGGGGCGACGATGCCTACGTACCCGCGCAACAAAAATATCAGGCACAAAATCCCTCCTGCCGCAAGCGGTATCATCAGGTTGGAAATGAGCCGTTTGGTCTGTAGGTCCCAAAGTTTCTGTTTGGTCTTTTCGGCTTTTTTTTTGGTGAAAAAAACGCCAGCTACTAGCGCCAAGACCAGAATTACCGTAGCCAAAATCAACAACTGGCTGATGGTCTGAGGCGTTAGGATTACCATCCTATATCCGAAAAAGGCGTGATCGACATAGATATACGTGTAGGCGATATAGGCACCGATGAGCGCAATTACGCCTGCCACGATACCCGACATTCCGCTCAAGGAGATAAACCGCGAGGATTTGTCCATGATCTCACGGATTTCCTTCAAGTCATCAAGGTATTTTTCTTTGTTCATAAAAAGTACTTTGTATATCAAAGTAAGATAATTAAATCGAAAGCGGCAACAGCTTTTGGAATTTTTAACAAACTCAATTGCAAAATCCTATTCCTTTGATTTCAAAGCCCACTTCATCAATGGACCGCTTGTCATGGAGGTAACCAATGCCATCACCACCAAGGCAACAAAAAGCTTTTCATTGATCAGTCCAGCTTCCAATGCGATCAAACCAAGGATGATTTCCATAGCTCCACGGGCATTCATCCCAAAACCGATGGCTAGGGATTCTTTCTTTTGAAACCCGCCACGAAATGCCCCATATCCACTTCCAAGAATTTTCCCGGCAAATGAAATAGCCAAAATGGCCAACGTGAGCATGAGGTCAAAATTGGCGACAAAGTTGATCTTTAGCCCGATAGAGACAAAGAAAAGCGGAGCGAAGATGTTGTTGATAAATTGGTGAACGATTTCTTTGGCCCGCTCAGACATATGGTCCGAGTCCCCCAAGGCCACACCTAAGAGAAAAGCGCCGAATATCGCATGAATACCCAACCATTCGGTGAACGCAGCCAATAGGAAACAGAAAGCCATTGAAACGGAAAGTACCCCTCCCGGCCAAGCCATCTTCTTGTTGACCCAAGGAAGTGATTTGTTGATAAGGAATTTTCCCAAGGTCAGCATAAAAAAGGTGAAGATCAGCGTGATGCCAATGGTATTGACCATGGACAGGTTGCTGCTTTTTCCCATTAGAGAAAGAATCACCGAAAAAATCAGCCATCCAATGATATCATTGACCATGGCGGATGCGACGATTAGCATGCCCATTTTGGTCTTAAAGAGATTCGTATCCATCAATATCCTTACCACCACGGGCAATGCTGTGATCGACAT
The DNA here is from genome assembly GCF_021491425.1 of Mariniradius sediminis. NCBI lineage: Bacteria > Pseudomonadati > Bacteroidota > Cytophagia > Cytophagales > Cyclobacteriaceae > Mariniradius > Mariniradius sediminis. The sequence goes on from NZ_JAKEVZ010000003.1 coordinate 138,781, forward strand.
GGCAGTACCCATAAAGAGTGAAAAGAGCAGACGATCCCCATCAGCCAATCCGAAGAAATCTGGAAAAAAATAAGGAAATACAAAACCGAAAATAAACGGCACCACCAAACCAAGGAAACTTATATTGATTGCCGACTTTCCTTGTGACCAGACAAGATGGAGCTCTACTTCAAGGCCCGCTATAAAAAGTAAAAGCACAACCGCCACTTGTACAAAACCGTCCAGTGCAAGATTTGCCTGCTGATTACTCATGAAAAGAAATTCGTGAATTTCAGGTAGGAAGGTTCCCAAAATCGTCGGCCCCAACAATATGCCCGCGATCAGTTCCCCTACTACTGCGGGTTGTTTGAATTTCTGCGCTACTTCTGCAAAAACTCGCGCAAGCATCAGCATGGCAGCTAACTGCAGCAAAAGGTTGACGACTTCTTGGTGTGTCAGGTTCTCCATGCAGCCCTAGGATTTTTTGATGATCAGAAGGTTACACGGCAGGTTGCTCAAAATTTCTTCCAAATCATGGGGGAAAAGCCTGTCCAAGAAACCAAGCTTTCCCTCATCCCCTACGACGAGTAGATCAGCCTTTATGTCCTCCGCAAACTTGGCGAGTTCGACGGCCCATTTGCCGCAGGTGATCTTGACATTTACCTTAAGAGAGCCTTTGTCCATCGTTTTGAGGATATCTTCCACATAGGCGATTTCCTCGGCCACAAGTTTCTTGCGTACGGAGGACACCTCCTCTTCCGAGCCTTCTCCTGCAGTAGCCATCTTCATTCCGTACATTTTGATCTCGTTGACGACATGTACTTGCTTCGCGCCGTCGATTTTGCACCATTCGAGTCCCTTTTCGATCACAAAGGGTGTGTGCTCGTGTTGGGTTCCGTTGATGACGACTTTGCTGAAAGGCGTTGGTTTTTCCAAAGGCTCGATCAAAGTCAACACAGCGCATTTCGATTTTCGGATGATTTTTCGGGCGATTGAGCCGATGTAATAATTGACAAAACTTTCGCTTTTCAGTGCCCCTGCTACCAGCAAATCGACCTGCTCAGCTTCGCACATTTGGAGGATCTTCTTGGCGGGCTTGCCTGTTTCCCAAATCACCTTCACGCCATCGATCGGCAATCCAATATTGTCGAGCGTGGCGTTAAGCTTTGATTCAAGTGCATCTGTTTTCTCGCCGACATGGATCAATACTAGTTGGGCGCCAAAGATGTCTTTGATGCGTTTTGACTCGGCGATCAATGCTTCCATTCTGGGGGAAAAAGCAATGGCGAGGGCGATTTTTTGGTACATGGCTGTTATTGACTGGAAATGAAAAGTACAGATTTTTTGGTAAAGTCGGGTTTAAAAAGTCGAAAAGAACCCAAGAATTCAAAGCAATTTCCAGTGCGTGCCCTTCAGTCCAATGCCGTAATGAGTGGAATCAGGAATTTCGAATTTCCAATTTCGAGTATTGAAAATACCCCCTTTTCCCCCATTTATCCACAGCCTTTGCCTTCCAAAACCACGGTTTCCAATAGGCGAAATGATTGCTGAGATTAGAATATAATTTTTTGTAACATAGGCGGCGCAAAAGGTGCATAGCAATGCCTTTTCAAAAACTAAACCTGATATACTTTATGAAGAAAATGTACTTATCGCTGATAGCCGGGGCAGGATTGCTGTTTGCCGTGCAATCAGCAGTCTTGGCACAGGGCGACTATCCGACGCTCAGCCAAGTCAGCCAACGGTTGCAGTCCGTAGCCAATGGCAGCGGGGGCTCGGCCAAGCTCAGTTCCCTCACCAAAACCGCCGGGGGCAAAGACATCTGGGTCCTCAAAGTCGGCAAAGGGGATATCGACAACAAGCCCGCGATTGCGGTCGTAGGTGGCGTGGAAGGATTCCATGTACTCAGCGTCGAGTTGGCTGTGCAGTTTGCCGAAAGACTCGTCAAGGAACATGGCAACGCCTTGGACAATACGACTTTCTACATTTTCCCCAACATGTCTCCGGATGCTTATGAGCAGTATCATGCTGCACTCAAGTACGAGAGAAGGGGCAATGCGGCCAAGGTTGACCACGACAGGGACGGTCAGGTCTCCGAGGACGGATATGAGGACCTCAACAAAGACGGATTGATCACGATGATGCGTGTAGAGAGTCCAATGGGCGATTATGTCGCACACGACAAGGATCCAAGGATAATGGTCAAAGCTGACCGCGCCAAAGGTCAAAAGGGAACGCATCTGGTGATGTCAGAGACCCGCGACAAAGACAAGGATGGAAAGTTTGGGGAGGACTTGGAAGAGGGAATCGCCTTCAACCGAAACCAAACCTACAAATTCCCGATTTTCACGCCACTCGCAGGGGATTACGCGGTTTCGCAGGCGGAAAGCCGTGCGACGCTCGATTATCTCTTTGAACAGTGGAATATTTTCGCCTTCGTGACTTTTGGACCCTCCAATAACCTATCTGCACCGTTGAAATTCAGCGCAGCGGATGCGAGAAAGCGGGTCATTACCTCCATGCTCGAAAAGGACGTCGCGATCAACGCCATGGTCTCGGGCATCTACAATGAAACCGTAAGTCAAAAGGCCTTCAACCAAAGCAACCAAGGTACCGACGGTGATTTCTTCCAATGGGCCTATTTCCATTTTGGGAGATTGAGTTTCAGTACACCAGGGTGGTGGGTTCCTGAAGTAAAAGGGGAAGATGGAAAATCCAATCCAAACGCAGAAGCCAATTTCCTAGCTTGGGCGGAAAAAGAGGGAATCCAAAATGCCTTCATCCCTTGGACCTCTGTCAGCCATCCCGACTTTCCTAACCAGAAAGTGGAAGTGGGCGGAATCCGTCCTTTTGTAATGCACAATCCTCCCTATGCGAAAGTGGGTGATATAGCCAAAGAGCACACGGATTTCATTTTGAAACTGGCTGGAATGGCTCCCAAGTTGGAGTTTCACAATGTGCAATCAGAAAAACTCGGCAACGGATTAACCCGCATTACGGCCGATTTGTACAACAATTCGCCACTGCCGACCCATTCGGAAATGGGTGAAAAGTCCAGGTGGCTTCGCAGTATCCGAATAGACATCAACCGTGACCCAAAGGATATCGTCTCCGGCGACAAGATCAAGCTTATCGATAAGTTGGGGGCTTACGAAAAGACCACGCTCAGCTGGATAGTCAAAGGTACGGGCTCTATCGATATCAAAGCAGGTGCGGCCCATACAGGAATTGCGACACTCAACGTGAAACTTTAAACCAACAAAAAGATGAAATTCAATAATTGGATATATACTACATTCCTTGGGTTGGCCTTGAGTTTGGCCGGCTTGCAGGAGGGCATTGCGCAGGAGAAATATTTCCGCGCGATTGGGACGCCCCATAATCCCAAAGTTCAGGTTTCATGGAATCGCTACCATTCCAACATTGCATTTGAGGAAATCATGAAAAACATGGCCAAAAGCCATCCTGATATTGTAAAGCTCGAAAGCATCGGCAAGTCCTACCAAGGCCGCGACATTTGGGTCCTGACCATTACCGATTTCAAAGCAGGTAAGGCTGAGGACAAACCAGCGATTTGGATTGATGGCAACATCCACTCCAACGAAATCCAAGGGACCGAGTTTGTGCTCTATACGGCTTGGTACCTTTCTGAAATGTACGGGGACTTGGACTTTATTACCCAGCTACTGAAGGATAAGACTTTTTACCTTGCTCCGACGATCAACCCAGACGCCCATGATAATTTTATCTATGAACCCAACACGCTCAACTCTCCAAGATCGGGCATGATCAATATGGACGATGATGGTGACGGTGTCATCGGTGAAGACGGCTTTGACGACTTCAATAAGGACGGCCATATCACCATGATGATCCGCAAATCGCCAACCGGCAGGTATGTGAAGGACCAATTGGACCCAAGAAAACTTGTCATGGTCGCTCCAGATCAAAAAGGTGAATATGAAATGCTCGGTTTTGAAGGGATGGACAATGATGGCGATGGTTCAGTCAATGAAGATGCAATCGGATATTATGATCCCAATAGGGATTGGGCATGGAACTGGCAGCCTGACTACGTGCAGCGTGGCGCTTGGAAATATCCATTCTCTGTGCCGGAAAACAGGGTAGTGATGGAATTTGTCATGAAGCATCCAAACATTGCCGCCGCCCAATCCTATCACAACTACGGTGGTATGATTTTGCGCGGGCCGGGTGCAGAAGAGGATTTGGGAACTTATAATCAAACCGATATCCGGATCTATGACGCGATCGGTAAAAAAGGAGAAGAGTTTATGCCGGGCTACAAATACCTCGTGGTCTACAAAGATCTTTATTCAGTATTTGGTGGCCAGTTGGATTGGTTCTACGGCGGACGAGGCATATTCACGTACTCCAATGAATTGATGACTTCCTACCTCTATTTCCACCAAAACGCCGGTAGGGGTAATCAGGATGAGCAAATGAAAGTCGATACCTATCTGACTTTCGGTGACGCCTTCGTGGACTGGAAAGAATTCGACCACCCACAATATGGAAAAATCGAAGTGGGCGGTTTCAAAAAGAACTTTGGGCGTTTGCATCCGGGATTTTTGTTGGAAACGGATGGCCATCGAAACGCGGCCTTTACCATCCTCCATGCCTACCATACGCCAAAGCTGAGCGTGATGGACGTGAAGGAAGAAGACTTGGGCGGCGGCATGAAAGCGGTCACGGCGACGATCTACAATGAGCGTTTGATTCCGACACACTCATCACAAGACCTCAAATACAAGATCGAAAGGCCTGATTTCGTGACGATCTCCGGTGCGAAGGTCTTGGCGGGATTTGTGGTCGAGAATGAGGATTTCAAGAAGTACGCCGAACAAAAGGTCAATCCGGAGAAAATTGCCGTAGACAATATTCCCGGCATGGGCGCGGTCAAGGTGCGATGGATCGTTTCCGGCGGAGGCAATTACAGCATCACGGTCGACTCTGCCAAAGGCGGCAAAGCATCCTGGAAAAAGCAGTAGTGATACCAATTTGGATTCAAAAAGAAACGGCGGGCTTCAGGTCCGCCGTTTTTTTTTGGGTATCTGAAATTATGCCATCAGAACAACCTGTCTGACTGCTTTCATCATCCGAATGACTTTCTCACGCTTCCTTGCAGGATTTTTTGCAAAGGAATAAGTTTCAGCTAAAGGCCATCAAAACACTACAACATTGGTCTAGCATCTCGTATCTCGTTTCTAATGTCTCAAAACGCCTCTCCGATAAACAAATAGAATCCGCTTCCTTCCTCGGTAAACGCCACATCGAAGCGCGTGTAGATATCTTTTTTTGGGAAAAGCAAAAACCTCAGCCCACCGCCTGCTGACCAGACGACTTTGTTGATCGCGGCTTTGGAAAAATCAGGAAATACTGTCCCAGCCCCGGCAAATACCGCCGCGCCGATCCGTTTCGAAAAACCTAGCGGTAGTGGAAGCATACGGAATTCCAGTTGGGTAGCGATCTGGTTTTTGTCGCGAAAACGTCCAAGATAATACCCCCGCATCATGCTGTCGCCACCCAAAAGTGCAAGCTGATTGAATGGAACATTTCCAGAATAAAACTGTCCGATACCTTGCCAAGCCAAGACGTTGTTTTTGCCAATCGGCTTGAAAATCCGAGCATCGGCAGTGATTCCTTCAAATCCAAAAGTGCTCCAAGCTTCATTGTAATTGAGGTAAGCCAATTCGGCAAAGAAACCTTTGCGCACGTTGAGGACATTGTGGCGGTTGTCATATACCAAGCCGAGGCCCAGTCCGAGGTTCGTCGAGCCTTCATATCCCAATGGCAATTCAAAATTTGGGGCGCTTTCGGACGGTTGGAAGTCTACGCGGGACATCCGCTGAAAGTCCGTTTCGAGTCCAACGTAGAAATCCTTCCTGATTTCCCGCAGGACCCTTTCTTTTATCAAGATTTGATTGGCATCCACCAAGGCTAGGTATTCTTCAGGAGAATCCATGCCGATCCCATGGTACTTCAAGGGGAAACTTTGTAGCCGAATCCGACCCAGAAAAAACCATTTGCTCTGATCTGAATACAGCGCATGGTCAAACCAGATCCCGTATTGACTTTCCAAGGTGATGAAAGTAAATCCACTGATTTCACTTAGGCGATTTTCGATATTTCCCTTGGCATGGTACACATAAAGTGTGGAAAAGCCGATTTCCCAACTCGTTTCCGGGGCATAGGCCAGGGTGGGGTAAATCACAAACTTTGGTTTTGCCGATTCGGTAGTGTCGTTGAGGATGCTGTTGATATACCGTTTTGCTAGGCTCTGAGAAAAGACATCACCAACTGAAACGCAAAGGAAAAAGACCAAAAAATATTTCATAAATAAAGGCAAATCATTCATTTGAGCACTCTTCTAGGTCGATCGGATCAATGAGTCGATGTATTTTATGTGTATCCGCTTTCTTGCACGTAGCCATTATATAATTGGTTGAAATACCGATTATACCCTCTGTGGACAGTGGTCTGTCGTCTGTGGACGAGCATCCGCAATCAAAAAAATCTCTTATAGTCCAACGTGCAACATTCCGGATACTCATAATGTATTTTAACCCGAAGCGATCAGGTAATGTTTCAAACCACAAATTCCCTAAAATTTTCTCGGTGGACAATCTTAACCGATGTTTGGTATGTTTTTTCAAATACCGCCGGAATCTTAGCGTTAGCTTTTGGATTCCATTTGAATTCAAATCCTCTAACCTCACCGTTTCCTTCTTCAACATAATCTACCTCCTGTTGTTGAAAGTTTCTCCAAAAGTATCCGTTTACAAAATTTCGCTGATAAGCATTTCGTTTCTTGCGCTCAGCGAGAAGAAAGTTTTCCCAAAGCGCACCCACGTCTTGTCTTAACTCTAATGGGTTGAAGTTTTGGATAATTGCGTTTCTAATGCCGTTGTCGAAGAAGTAGATTTTCTTGTTCGTCTTTATCTCGTCACGCAGGTTTCTACTAAAGCTGGTGAGTGAAAATACCACAAAGCTTTGCTCCAAAAGGCTGATATAATTTGACACCGTGTTTTTGTCAATTCCAACCAACTGGGCTACTTCGTTATAACTTACTTCGCTTCCAACCTGAAACGCCAATGCTCTCAAGATTTTTTCTAAAACTTCAGGTTTTCTTATGCCTCCAAACGCCAGGATATCTTTGTAAAGATAGCTGCCTGTAAGTTCATCGAGCAGTTCAATTTCATCTCCTGGATTGTTGATTACATCTGGGTAAGAACCAAACACCATGCGGTTGTTTAGCTGTTGGAGAGCAGATAAATAGCCGCCATTTCCTTCTAATTCTTGCCATGAAATGGGAAACATTTCATATTCCCATTTCCTTCCGGTAAGCGGTTCGTTGATGGAAGCATTCAGTTCAAAGGCAGAGGAACCTGAAACCAACAGCTGTACATCCGGAAAGTTGTCGACAATGATTTTCAGCGTAAGTCCGATATTGTGTATTCTTTGCGCCTCGTCAATAAACACATACTGATGATTTCCAAAAATGGTCCTGAGGGTTTCTACATTTGGATCCGTAAGCGACTGCCTGACGGTTAGTATATCCCCATCGAGAAATAGGTATGGCCTATCCTGCAGTACCTCCTTGATGAGGGTAGTTTTACCGACTTGCCTAGGTCCGATCAACAGGATCGCTTTGCGTTTTCCAAGTTTTGATTTGATGGTGTTTTCAAGAGATCTTCGTAGCATGGTGATTTCTATTCACCAAATTTAGCTAAATTCAGTGAATATATTCACCAAATTTTGGCCAAATCGGTGAATAGAACTTCTAATCCCACAATCTACCAAACAAGCGCTGACAGTTTTTGAATGCCAACTTCTCCAGTTGGCTCGCGCTGAGGCTTTTAGAGAGTGTTTCCAATATCGCCGGATATTTGGATGCGTCTTCTACGATTGGGAAGTAGAAGGGAAAACGCTTGGGATCGGGGAAATCCTTGGTGTAGAAAAAGTCCGCTCCAAAGCAGATGTTTTCCTCTCCGCCCAGGTCAAAGCCGTAGAGGAAATGTTCAAAAATCCGCTCGGGATGTTTGTCGTCCAGAAAAGCCCGTAGGAAATTGATCCCAATGATGCCCTTACGGCGGATAATTTCCTTGGCAAACTCATCGTTGAGGTTGCGCTTGTGGTCCCAGATTTTCCGAAAATTGGAATGGCTCGCAATCACCGGAATATCCAAGGAAAGCGAGTCGACATGGTCGAGAATGCCCTCGGCCAGCCAATCCGAGGTGTGGGAGAGGTCAATGGCGATCTTTTTCCCGGAGATGTAGTCCAAGAGCTTTTTCCCATCGTCCCTCAGGCCGATTTTTTCGGTATAGTTGCCACCGCCAAACCTGTTTTCGGTATGGTGGGTGAGGCTGATATAGGCGATGCGCTTGGTGAGCTTCAGGATCAAGTCGAGTTGTTCAAAGGCTTTTCCGATCGGAACCCCCTCTTCCGCCAGACCTGCGGCATTTTCCACGGCTGTCACCAAACCGATTTTTTCCTGCATTTCCAGATTCCTGACAAATTCCCCATCTGCTTGGCAGACGTTTTTTGGATACTTCATGAGCATTTCGCGGTAGGCGTATGCCTGCTTTGTAGCCAAATCCATACTTCCGGGCTTCACGTCCGTGTAAATCGCACAGATCTGCAGGCGGACATGTCCAGACTCCAACAATGGAACGGCACAGGCAATATCCTCGGATTTCAGGGGGGAGGCACCGGGGATTTTTGCCAAGTAGGACAATAGGTCGCAATGGGTATCAACAATCGGGAATTTCATCGGAAGGACTGTTTAAGCCTCAAATTAAACCAAAATAAAGGGAGTTTTTTGATACTTTTACCGTGAAGCCAAAATCTGAATTCCCCATGCCAGTAGCCAAGCCCATCAATTTCCTGAAGTGGATAGAGGAAAACCGCCATCTCCTCAAGCCCCCGATCGGCAACCATGTGATTTACAAAGGAAACGATGATTTTATCGTGATGGTCGTCGGTGGGCCCAACTCACGCAAGGACTTCCACTATGACGAAGGCGAGGAGTTTTTCTACCAAATCGAAGGCAACATCACCCTCAAGGTCGTGGACGAAGGCGTCGTGAAGGATATCGAAATCAAGGAAGGGGAAATGTTTCTCCTGCCCGCGCGCATGCCGCATTCGCCGCGTCGCCCCGCCAATACGATTGGATTGGTGATGGAACGCTACAGAAGGCCGGGAGAGAAGGATGGGTTTATTTGGCACTGTGAAAACTGCGGCAACAAGCTTTATGAGGAATTTGCCGAGATTACCGATATCGTCAGCCAACTGCCGCCAATCATGGAACGCTTTTGGGGCAATCCGGAAAACACCACCTGTAAAAAATGCGGAACGGTGATGGAGAGGTGAGGGATGGAAATTTAAATGAAAGGCTGTACTTTGTTGTTCCAAAAACACAGGATTTTGACCTTATTTTCGCCTACCTCATACAGGAAGGAAGTATGTCGGTCCAACATGCCAAGCCTAATTTGAGGTCGAATATCAGATTTTTTGAATAAAAACGGGTTTTCCTCTAATAAGCCCAGGACCCTCCATGTATTTGACAGAAAGGCATTTGCCACTTTCTGTCCCCATTTTTCTTCGATAATTATTTTTAGGTCGTCCAAAGTGCTCAGCGCAGTCGGAGAAAAAATAATCTCATACTTCATCGTTTGGCGAAGTATTCTTTTGCATCATTAAGTGAGATTGATTTGCCTTCAGCTATTTCCAGGCGGCTTATTTCAACAGTTTCTTTTATTTCGCGGGGAATTGTATCCCAAAAATCCCTGTTTTCCATCACGGTGAATTCCACATCGATGGATTTGAGCATCGCTTCGATTTCCTGAAGCTGTTTCTCATTTTTTGGAGTGATTAGAATCTCTTTCATGTTGAAAATTTAAGAAATTTCTGGCGATCGGCAACAGGTTTTGCGTACCTGCTTCAAAACCTCAACTCTCCCGTTTCCTTCCCTTTTACCAGAATCATGCTTTTCGGTTTTTTGTCCAGGTAGAAGTTGATGATATTCTGCTGGCCCTCGAAGTGGTCAAAAAGCAACGTGCTTTTGATTTCCACGGTTTTTGGAAGCGGGATTTCTGTTGCTTCCAGATAAAACCAAGCGGCGTCTTCCTCGATCTCGTAGCCGAGATATTCCAGCGCTACCACCTTTCCGTTGATTTTGATTTGGTTGTGGGATAGGAGGTATTCACGAATCATGCGGTCGAGTTCAGTTTTATTGGTAGGCTGCAGAAAGTTGACTTTTTGACCGTTGTCCTTGGAAAGAGCCACTTCAAGGTCATCCCAAAATATCTTTTGCTCGATCTCCAAAGATTTTTGATCGGCCTTGTACCGAATCTCTGTCAGACTGATGTAAAAGGGGTGAAAAATCACCTTCCATCCCCAAATCAGCAGGAAAATAAAAGAGAATTGCATTCCGCGTGGTTGAAATTGTTTTCTTTGCAAATTACTCAATCTGACGAAGCTTGCGTACCTCGGCGGTACATTTATCCATTCACCCATGGGCCAGTTCCAACTCTATTTCCAACTAGGCATCCAACATATCCTTGATATCAAGGGCTTTGACCATATCCTTTTCGTCGTGGCATTATGCGCGATCTACATCACCAGGGATTGGAAAAAAATCCTAATTCTCGTCACGGCATTCACGATCGGACATTCGATTACCTTGGCTTTGGCCACGCTCAAGCTGGTAAAAGTCGATTCGGCTTGGGTCGAATTCTTGATTCCGACCACGATTGCGATCACAGCCGTGAGCAATATCTTCAAACCCAAGCCCAGCAGCGGCAGGGGAATCCAGATCAATTATTTCTTCGCGCTTTTCTTTGGCTTGATCCACGGCTTGGGCTTTTCCAATTACCTGCGGTCTTTGTTGGGAAAAGAAGCCTCCTTGTTTGAGCCATTATTGGCTTTCAACCTTGGCTTGGAAGTGGGGCAGTTGGTCATTGTGGCGATTTTCATGGTGGTTTCCGGCATTTTGGTGGGGATCGTGGGCATCAATCGGAAGGATTGGGCGCTTGTCATTTCCTCGATTGTATTGGGGATGGCGATCATGATGATGATCGATACCAAGTTTTGGTAAAAATTGGAAAATTGGAAAATTGGAAAATTGGAAAATTGGAAAATTGGAAAATTGGAAAATTGGAAAATTGGAAAATTGGAAAATTGGAAAATTGTTGATTTTGGAAGGTGTTGTATGCTAATAAATAGGGTGCATCTGAGTTCGTCAGTCTTGAATCTTGAGTCTTATGTCTTTTGTCTTTAAAAAAAAGGCCAAATTGATTAACAAACAAACGTGTATGAGAAAGCTATTACCAATTGTTGTGTTGATGTTTTTGGGAATCCAACCTGGATTTGCCCAATGGTCTGCGCAAAACCACGCCGAGCGCTTTGAGCAACTTGGCACCATGCTGCGCTCTCCCAATGTCTACCGTACCGCATCCGGTGCGCCGGGGCATATGTATTGGCAGCAAAAGGCCGACCACGAAATCTCGGTCGAGCTCAATGATGACAACCAATCCATCAAAGGCTGGCAGAAGGTCACCTACTTCAACAATTCCCCCGATCCGCTCAAATACCTTTGGATCCAACTCGACCAAAATGAGCGTGCGAAGGATTCCAACACCCCCAAAACAGCCGAAAGCAGCATCAATCCGCGTATGAACCTGCGGCAGTTGGAGAGCATTCTTTGGCATGATTTGGACCTTGGCTACAAAATCCACTCCGTCAAGGACATGACAGGCAAGGATATCCCCGTCACCATCAACCATACGATGATGCGGGTCGATTTGCCTCAGCCTTTGCTTCCCGGTCAAAAAACCGAGTTTACCGTGGATTGGAGTTTCAATATTCACGACAGGATGAGTTTCATCGGCGGCCGTCCCGGCTATGAGTATTTTCCCAACGACGGGAACTACCTCTATACCATGGCGGAATGGTTTCCAAGAATGGCTGTCTATTCAGACTTCGAAGGCTGGCAAAACAAGCAATTTGCCGGTCGGGGTGAATTTGCCTTGACTTTTGGTGACTACAAAGTAAAGATCACCGTCCCCGCGGACCACATGGTAGGAGCGACCGGCGTGCTCCAAAATCCACAGGAAGTCCTCAGTCCAACCGAACTGCAGCGTTGGGAAACTGCCAAAAAAACCTATGACAAGCCCGTCATCATCCGCACCCAAGCGGAGGCCGAGAAACTTGAAAAAGCAAAATCCAAGGACAAAAAAACCTGGGTTTTCCATGCCGAAAACGTGCGTGATTTTGCCTGGACTTCCTCAAGGAAGTTCATTTGGGATGCGATGGCGGTGAAGCAGGGAGGCAAAGATGTGATGGCCATGTCATATTATGCCAAGGAGGCCAATCCGCTTTGGGAACAGTATTCCACGCGGGTCGTAGCACACACGATCAAATCCTACGCCGCCAAGACTTTTGACTACCCATATCCAACGGCGATATCCGTGGAGGCGACCAACGGGATGGAATATCCGATGATTTGCTTCAATTATGGTCGACCTGACGCGGATGGTACCTATTCCGATGCGATCAAGTACGGCATGATTTCGGTCATCATCCACGAGGTCGGGCACAACTTCTTCCCAATGATCGTCAACTCCGACGAGCGTCAGTGGACTTGGATGGACGAAGGCTTGAATACCTTCATGCAGTACATGGCTGAGCAGGAATGGGACAGAAACTATCCATCCCGTCGCGGACCGGCACACAAGATCGTGCCTTACATGCGCAGCGAGAAAAATACCTTGGAACCCATCATGACCAATTCGGAAAACATCATCCAGTTTGGGCCGAATGCTTATGCCAAGCCGGCCACTGCTTTGGTCATCCTCCGGGAAACCATCATGGGCCGGGAGCTTTTCGATTACGCTTTCAAGGAGTATGCCCAAAGGTGGATGTTCAAGCACCCGACGCCAGAGGATTTCTTCAGGACGATGGAGGATGCTTCCGCAGTCGATTTGGACTGGTTCTGGAGGGGTTGGTTCTTCGGCACAGAGCCGGTAGATATTGCCCTAGAGACGGTCAATTGGTACAAAATAGATAACCTCACCCCGGCGGAAAAAAAGGCTGACGAGAAAAAAGCCTTCGAACGCGAAGAGGATTATATCAGCAAAACCTTCAACCAAAAGGACGTGCCACAGACCGTGGTTGAAGCCGATCCGGCGACGCGGGATTTCTACAATTCCTACAATCCATTTACCGTGACGCCGGAGGACGAAAAGGCCTACAACGACTTTATGGCGAGACTGAGTCCAAAGGAAAAGGAGCTGCTAAATTCCGGCCTGAATTTCTACGAGTTGAAGTTCAAAAACGTCGGCGGGTTGGTGATGCCGCTGATCATCCAGTTCAACTATGTGGACGGTACTTCCGAGGTCGAAAGGATTCCCGCAGAGATTTGGAGATATGATGAATGGGAAGTGTCCAAGGTATTTGCCAAGAAAAAGGAAGTGAAAAGCATCCTGCTTGACCCCTACCGGGAGACTGCGGACATCGACGAGTCCAACAACCATTGGCCACCACAGTATGTGCCAAGCCGATTTGAGATGTTCAAAGGAGCAGGAGGAGTAAGAGGTGCAGCCTCGGGTGACAATCCGATGAAGCGCGCCAAAAGCAAAAAATAGGCACTTGGAAAAAAGAACCCCGGAGGTCAATCTTCCGGGGTTTTTTCTTGATTTTTTTATCGAATCATTCCCGCCCAAAACAGCGTTTTTGGCTCTTTTTTAAATATCGTAATACCATTTTAAAAGTATACTTTACAAATAGTACGAGAGGGATATCTAGGATGGCCGAGGTTTTTGAAAAACTCACTGGGGACTTGCGCAATCAAATGACCTCATTCAGCCCAAAATAGAAGGCTTTTTGGTCCCCGATCGCAAAGTCAAAGCGGATATTGAGTCCGTCGGAATTGATGCGGTAGCGAAAGCCGACTCCTGCGCCATACCTGAACCGTTCCCAGCCAAATTTTCGGATTTCGGGCGCCACCAGTCCTGTATGTCCAAAAAATACCATTCCAAGGTTACGGTAGATAGGCAAGCGATATTCTCCTTGGAATACCAAAGCATGACGATCCCGGAATTTTCCTTCAAAAAATCCCCGCATCAAGTCGCTGCCGCCTATTAGCGAAAGATGCTGGAAAGTGGGAGTTCCCCAAGTGAAACTGGACCAAGCCTGCAGCGCAATCACTTGTCTTTTTCCCACCGAAATATACCTTCTCACGTCACCGACCACATGCTGAAAATCGTATTGGCTTCCCAGAGTTTGTGAAAAAACCATCCATTGGAGGCGATTGTACCAACCGCGGGTGGGTTGGAAAAGGATATTCCGTGTATCGTGTTGCAGTATCAAACCCAAGCCCGATAGGCGCTGTCCATCATAACCTGGTACTTGGGTGCTTTCCAACAAACCTCCTGCCACACGGTCGGTGATATTGTCCAAGCGGAACTCATACCTTGGACCGAAGTAGATGCCCTTTGCGATTTTTCGTTGGTAAAAAAGGTGGAAATACGCATAGCGCGTCGTGTACACTTCCCCCTCCTCAAGTTGCGGCTCATTGCCGATGCCGAAATACTTGAACGGGAAGCGGGATAGTTCCAATCGACCGTTGAAATAAGATTTGTTTTGGTCAGCCCAGAGGTCCAGTTCGGTAGTAAGGATCGCCTGATTGTTGAGCGTATATAGAAAAGTGATAGGAAGACTTGAGGGCCGCAAGAGGCTGTCGGCGGTGTTTTTGTGCCGAAAAACCCGAATCGCGCGGGCGCCGAGACCAAGACTGGTCTCCGGGGAATAGATGACTGCGGGAATGACGGTCCATTTGTCCCCGGACAATTTGTCCACGACGAGATCGCCAAAATCAAAGAGCTTTTCCACGGCTTTTTTCTCCTGGATGCTTTCAGTTTGGTTTTGGGAAAAGGAGAATAATGGCAAGAACACAATCAGCGACCAAACCGCTGCGATTCTGACACCGAGGCTAGTGATTGGCAAAATAGGAATAGGACTAGTCAAAATATTTCTCTACCTCTTCGCGGATGATGACGTATTGGAATACGTCACCGATTTTTCCGTCTTTGATGTAGGCATGGCGGAGAATGGCCTCAGGTTCAAATCCCGCATTTTCGAGCACTTTCATCGAGGGCACATTGTAATCGTAGACTTGGGAGTAAATCCGCTTGATCTCGGGAAATTTTTCCAAGGCATATTCGACAAAAAGTTGCACCGCCTGTGATGCAATTCCTTTTCCCCAGAAAGCTTCGCCGACCCAAAACCCGATTTCCATATTGGTCCTCAGCTCGTTTTTTCCAATTTCGCAGCCTACCGAGCCGACCAACTTACCTTCATACTCGATCGCAAAATTTTGAGGGGGGTTAAACTTTTGGTTGTGCTCTATCCAGTGACGCGCGTCGTGGATGGTATAGGGCGAAGGGAAACTGTCGCGGAGGTTTTTGGCGATTTTTGGGTTGTTGGCGATCGGGTACAAATGGTGGAAATGTCCCTCGTGCCAAGTATTCAGACAAACGTTTCCTTTTCCTATGATTTTCATCTACTTGCTGATTTCTCTTTTCAATATACTCCAAAAACGCCAAGTTTGACAGGTTTTTCTCGAAAACTCGGGAGAAACTTCAGGCATTTTCAAATGGTCTTTTTCCACCTGATATGCTTGGAATTTACTATTCCACGCCGCCCGCATTCATTTTCTCAAGGTTTTCCGCGAGCCGTAGGGCTGAAATAAAATCTTCGATATTGCCATCCATCACATCCGGCAAGTTGTACACGGTCTTGTTGATCCGGTGGTCGGTCACGCGGCTTTGGGGATAATTGTAGGTGCGGATCTTGTCAGAGCGATCTCCGCTGCCCACCATGGATCTGCGCTGTGCGCCGACGGCTTCGTTGTGTTTTTCGAGCTCGATTTCATATAACCTCGAGCGAAGTACCTTTAGCGCTTTTTCGAAGTTTTTGATCTGCGATTTTTCGTCTTGGCAAGTCACGACCAATCCCGAAGGAAGGTGGGTGAGACGAACCGCCGAATAAGTCGTGTTGACCGACTGACCACCCGGCCCCGAGGAACAGAAGGTATCTTTACGGACATCATTCATATTGATGTTCACTTCTACCTCGTCCATTTCGGGCAAAACGGCCACTGTTGCTGCGGATGTATGTACGCGTCCCTGTGTCTCTGTAGCGGGCACGCGCTGTACGCGATGCACGCCGGATTCGTACTTCATCATGCCGTAGACGTCCGCGCCTGTGATCGTACTGATGATTTCCTTGTATCCACCCGACGAGCCAAAGGTCAAATCAAGGACGGTGAGTTTCCATCCTTGTTTTTCGCAGAATCGCTGGTACATTCGGAACAGATCGCCTGCAAAAATCGCCGCTTCATCCCCTCCCGTACCTGCGCGGATCTCTAGAATGGAATCCTTGGAATCGTTCGGGTCTTTTGGAATTAGCGCCTGCTTGATGGTTTCTTCCAATTCCGTCTCTTTTTGCCGCAGTTCGTCGAGCTCAGCTTTGGCCATTTCACGAAAATCAGGATCCTTTTCCTTTTCCAGAATTTCCTTGGTACTGTCGATATTGTCAAGGACCAGCTTGTAGTCGTCGTAGAGCGTGACGATTTTTTCCAGGTCTTTGTACTCTTTATTGAGCTTGGTGTACTTGGACATGTCCGACATGGCGTCCGGTTGGATGATCAACTGGCCTACCTCGATAAACCTGTCCTTGAGAGCTTGTAATTTGTCAAGCATAAATGGCTGTGAAATTGGATGCCGCAAAATTAGGAAAAATATCGGTTTTGGGATTTTCCGTTCCAGCCGTTCAATTCTGTTTATCTTTGCAGCTTACTTGAAACGAAATGAAGCTTTTCCCCAATTTGGTCAGGGCGGTGGTCGAGGCTATCGATGAGGTTTTCCATCAAAACCGGTACGCCGACAAGGTGATCGAAAAGGTATTGAAGTCCAATCCAAAATGGGGCGCCCGAGACCGCGGGTTTATTGCGGAGACGGTCTATGACATGGTGCGCTGGAGGCGACTGATCGAATACCTGAGTCCAAGCGGGGATTTGTACCATCTTTTTGGCACGTATTGGCTCATGCATGACCGGACGCTCCCGGATTGGAGGGAATTCAAAGGTCTTCATCCTGACCATATATCCCGGAAGTACAGGCAGCTGGACAACCGCGCCATTCTCCAATCTATCCCCGATTGGCTGGATGAGATGGGGAGCAAGCAATTGGGGGAAAAATGGGAAAAAGAAATCGACACGCTCAACCAGCAGGCGGAAGTCGTGCTCCGGGTAAATACCCTTAAGATAAGCCGTGAGGATTTGCGCCAAAGACTCGCGGCAGACGATATCGACACCTACCTGCCTCGGGGCTACAAGGATGCCTTGGTATTGGCCAAGCGCCAAAACATTTTCCAGCATCCGGCATTCAAAGAGGGACTTTTTGAGGTACAGGATGCCTCCTCCCAAAAGGTAGCCACTGCCCTCGACGTAGAGCCGGGCATGCGTGTCATCGATGCCTGTGCGGGTGCGGGAGGAAAGTCCCTGCATTTGGCTGCCCTGATGGAAGACAAGGGAAGAGTGATTTCCATGGACACGGAGGCTTGGAAGCTGCAGCAAACGAAGTTGCGCGCAAGGCGAAATGGCATCAGCATCATCGAACCCCGTCCGATCGAAGGTACCAAAACCATCAAGCGACTCAAGGAATCCGCAGACAGGCTGCTCTTGGACGTGCCCTGTTCTGGATTGGGTGTACTCAGACGCAATCCCGATACCAAATGGAAGCTTTCCCCTGAATCCATCGAAAAGGTCCAATCGATCCAGCAGGACATTCTGCAGCGGTATTCGACCATGCTCAAACCAGGTGGCATTATGGTCTACGCAACCTGCAGCATTTTGCCTTCCGAAAATCAAGACCAAGTCAACACCTTTTTGGCGTCTACCGCAGGTAAGGAATTTGAATTGATCGAGGACGAGAAGGTATTGGCACAGGAAAGCGGCTTTGATGGTTTTTACATTGCAAAGCTGAAGAAAAGGGCGTCGATATAACCCGGGATTTGGTTTACCGCCCGGGGTTTTTTGTTTGGCTTGTTTTTGCATAAATTACACTGTAAACAAACCCCCGCCGCTATGACCTTGGAAGCTGTTTTTGGGATGGCCAGTACCTTGGCCTTTTTTTCCTGGATTGCCTTGTTTGTGTTTTACCCTCGAAAGTGGGTGTACCAAACTCTCTTCACCGGGGTTTTGGTGTTGTTGGGATTGACTTACATGTTTTATGTATTGCCTGCCCTGTTGGGTACTCCCGAAGGTGGATTCAACTCACTTGCTGAAGTCAGGGCATTGTTCCAATCCGACGAGGCACTTTTGGCCGGCTGGATCCATTACCTGGCCTTTGACCTGTTTGTGGGGATGTGGATCACGAAGGATGCTTGGGACAAACATATCAGTCGTTGGCTGGTCCTCCCCTGTTTGATCTTGACATTTATGATGGGGCCAGTTGGGCTTTTGACATATATGCTTGTTCGTGCTGCCAACACCCGGCAACTGAATCAAAGCCCTTACCATCCATGAATTTTTTTTCGGAACTGAAGAAAAGGAGCAAGTCGCTTTTTTGGGCAGGAATGCTCAATTTGACTGCATTTGCGGTATTGTTGGCTTTGTCCTTTTTCGATGATCGCCTTGTCAGCGGAGCCAACGTCTGGCATAAGCCGATGAAGTTTTCGATTTCAATTTGTGTCTTCCTGTGGACAATGGGCTGGTATTTGGATTATCTGCCCCAAATCCGGAAGGTCCAGAAAATCAAGATCACCATCATTTTGGCTTTGGTATTGGAGCAGATTGTCATCATCGGACAAGCCGCACGGGGTCAGCTTTCGCATTTCAATATCTCCACCATCGGCAATGCATTCCTTTTCCAGCTGATGGGGATCGCGATCGTTGTTAATACCGTTATGGTTTTATGGGCGCTGTTGCTGCTGCGACCCGTAGAAAACCTGCCCTTATCCTATAAGCGCGGGCTTCAGATCGGCATGTTCATCTTTATCTTGGCAAGTCTGGAAGGGTTTATGATGGTGGGCAATCTTGGCCATACCATTGGTGCTCCGGATGGGCAGGAAGGGATTTTCTTTCTGAACTGGGCCAAGGCTTACGGGGATCTGCGGATTGCCCATTTTTTCGGATTGCATGCCTTGCAGGTTATTCCGCTTTTTGCCTGGTTTGTGGCGAGGGGAAAGGTCAACTGGGTGTATGGATTCGGCTTGGTGTACTTTGTTTTTTCCTCCCTTACCCTTTGGAATGCTTTGGCAGGAAATGGAATTTGGTTTTTGGGTTAAAAAAAAAGACCTGAAGGGTTTTTGAATCCCTCAGGTCTTGTGGATTAGAGTTTGTCCATTCTATTTTTCAATTGGGTATCCTTTGGCCGCATACCAAATGCCTCCGTAAATGTGTTGCATAAAATCGTGGCTGAGAAATGCCCAATCGGTATGTCCCAAAGCCGTGTAGAAAATCCGACCCCCGTCATATTCATGCGTCCATGCCATCGGGTGAAATTCGCCCATGCCATCTTTGGCATCATAGGAAGTCTCGTCCGCGGTGATCAATACACGTACGTCGGGATTGAAGTTTTTGAAAGCATACAACTCATCCGTCCAAAGCCATTTTTCTGGAAGATGGTAGGTGGCAGGATGTTTCCTGTCGATGACATTAAGCCTTACGGATTGGATATGGGGGTGATTTTTGAACTGTGCCCCGATGAGTTTGGTATACCAAGGCCATTCGTATTCGGTGTCCGTGGCCGAGTGGATTCCGACGATTCCTTTTCCACTACGTACGAATTTTTCAAAAGCCGCTTTTTGCTCGGCATTGAAAATCGTCCCCGTCGTACTCATCAGGATGATGACATCGTAGCGGGCAAGTTTTTCATCGGTGAAGATTGTCTCATCCTCGGTCGTGTAGACTTCAAATTGATTGTCGCGAGCCAGTTTTTTCAAGGCAACCACACCGTCGGGGATAGACTGATGGCGAAAGCCCTTGGTTTTGCTGAATACCAAAGCCCTGAATTGGGCTTGTGCCATTGATTCGATAGGAGCAACTGCCACCAATAGCAGGGCGGAAAGGAGCAAGGAAAAGAAATGGATGGGGCGCATGTTTCGGTGTTTTTTGGGTGGTGATATTGATGTGTGTTTCAGTATTTTCATTCGGGTCACTCCAATATAATACATATTTGGAACGATTGATTCAACTAGACTTAGCGTCAACGGATAAGAGCAAACTTTTCGCCTGCTTCTTTTCGCGAAAAGGCATTGAAATGCCACCATTCCGAACCAATCCCTGTGAAGCCTCCGTGTGCCATGACTTTGCGGAGGATTTCGCGGTTTTTGATATGTTCGGCGGTGATTCTTCCTTCTTGGAGCATTTGGGCTTCCCTGTCAGGGTAGGCTGCGTAGCCAAAGAAATCAAAGGGCGTACCCATATCCAAGGCCTCGCCGGTGTCTTGCCGTGCCAAAGTCAAATCTATGGCCACGCCATAGTTGTGCAATCCGCCGATCTTTGGGTCGGCCACGTAGAGAGGCTTGATGCTGTCGGGCTTGTCCAAGCTGTCCCACATCAGCTGTTGTACCCGAAGTGGTCGCACGCCGTCATAGACAAGAAAGGTCAGCTCGGGATGCTCTTCTTTCAATTTTGAATGGGCCTTTTGGAGCATGTCCGCCACCACCGGCTGTACATAGCATCGGGTAAGCTCGCCATAGACGTCCTTCCCGAAAAAATTGTCCGTCGTGGAATACTTGAGGTCCACATATATTCCGGGAATGATTGCTGCGATATCAACCAATCCTCCATCTATGAGACTTTGCTCGAGCTCGGATACTTCGTAGACGATCTTGAACTGTTCCCCTCCGACTTCCACCAAATCATCCATGACCACACCTGTCGCGGTCTGCTCGTTCATTTTGGACTCGCAGCCGAGTAGAATCAGCACAAAGAGGATTTGCAGCAGGTTATTCATCATCTCATGATAAGTTCTTTTTGACCAAAGTAGCAGCAGCTTGTGCAGTTGGCAGGATGACAATATCAGCCAAGACCACATGTGGGGGCCTGCTCACTGCAAATGCGATGGTATCTGCTATGTCTTCCGCGGTGAGAGGCTCATAGCCCTTGTACACTGACTTGCTTCTCTCCGCATCTCCCTTGAATCTGACTAGGGAAAACTCCGTCTCGACAAGTCCAGGATGTACCCCAATCACGCGGATACCGTGAGGATTAAGATCCATGCGCATGCCTTTGGTCAGGGCGTCGACGGCGTGTTTGGAAGCACAATAGACATTGCCGTTGAGATAGACTTCTTTACCCGCTATCGATCCAATATTCACGATTGTCCCGCGGTTTCTTTGGGTCATGCCGGGAATGATCGCCTTGGATACATACAAAAGGCCCTTCACATTGATATCCATCATGGCGTCCCAATCATCGACGCTTCCCGTTTGAATCGGGTCAAAACCGTGGGCGTTGCCGGCATTGTTGATTAGGACGTCTATTTGTTTCCACTCTTCGGGTAGATTGCCCAAAATTTCGAAAACCGCTTCTTTGTCCCGTACGTCAAATTGCAAGGTCAAAAGTCGGGTTCCTTGGGGGAGTTCATCGGATAGCGCGGATAATCGGTCCTGTCGTCTTCCTGTGGCGATGATGTCGTATCCAAGTCTTGCAAGTGCGATTGCTGTGGCTTTCCCTATTCCCGAGGTAGCTCCTGTGACCAAGGCAATTTTTCTCTCCATGGTCTGAATCTAAGAAGATTTGACAGAGAAAGAAATACAAAAATTGATGGGTGGATTGGGAAGAGTGGCGAGGTGTTTTGCTAGGAATTGAAGTGGTATAGGAATACGAGTACGCCAGTAAATGCGGGTTTTTTCTGGTCTTTGATTTCCAACTTGACATTTACCTCCGCCTTTATAGTGCCCCTTAGATTTGCGAGGCTTTTGAGGTTGGCATTGAGACGGACCTCATTGTTGACCAGGACAGCTTGGGCAAATCTCAAGCTTTCGATACCATAGTTGACCATCATCTTGAGGTTGTTGACATGGATGATTTGGTCCCACAAGTATGGAACCAAGGAAAGTGTGAGGTAACCGTGGGCAATCGTATCCCCAAAAGTACCTTCGGACTTGGCGCGCGCCGGATCCGTGTGAATCCACTGATGGTCCAGGGTTGCCGTGGCAAATTGGTTGATCTGCTCTTGCGTAATCCGATGGTAATCGGAGACTCCGAGTTCCTGACCTACATATTTTTCGAAATCCTCAAAACTTCCAATAGTGATGATGCTCATGACAAAAGTCTGTTTGAAAAAATAAAGGTAAAAAATATTTTTTTTGAGGCTCACACAAATCCTTTGTTAAGCTGGGAAGCAATCTGACGCCTTAATCAAAAAAGAAAAAAATTCCCACAGGATTATTTTTTTAATTCAACTACATCGATAAATTTGGATAGTTACCCAGCCAGTATGCGTGCTATCTTTTCCCTTTGTTTTATCGCTTCATTTATTTCCGGTGTTTTTTCTCAGGCAACTGCCCAAGAAGAGGTGGCAGCCTTCTCCGAAATAACCAGGCATGATCAAATTACCCTTGGAAATGACATGTCAGTTCTTTATAGGAAGCACCACGTCTTGATCATAAAAAATGCAAATGGACTTGATCACGCCGCTTATTCATTCCATCAGAATTCCAGAAATAAGTTGCTTGCATTTGATGCCACGGTGACCGACCTCATTACAGGAAAGGTAGTCAAGAAGTTTAAATTGAAGGACCTTGGTGAGCGTTCTTTGATTAGCGACATCAGTTTGTATCAAGATGATAGGGAAAAATTCTTCGATGCGAGAAACTTCCCGATTCCCTGCAAGATTGAAATAATCGCAGAACACAGCAGCCTGGACAATTTTTTTATCAATTCTTGGGATCCACAGGAATATTGGAACCAAAAGGTCGTCAAGGCCGAGGTGGTTGCTTCCTATCCACCGAGCGTTGGATTGCGTTTTAGGGAGATGAATTTCGAAAAAGGTCCAGCCAAAGAAGTGAGCGAAGGAAGTATTCAATTGAAGTGGGTTTTTGAGCAGATGGAGCCCAAAGCACCCAATCCTGGAGAGGATTATCCGTGGGTGCAATTTGCACCGGCGCGGTTTTCACTGGATGGAATTTCCTCGGATATGCGGACCTGGGAGGGATTTGGGAAATTTTACGCCCAATTGATTGCCGGAAAAGACGAACTACCCAAGCAATTCAAAGCGGAAGTACACAAAATGGTGGAAGGGGCTACCGACGATTACGAAAAAGTCAGTAGGCTTTATTCTTATCTCCAAAAGAACTTCCGCTACTTGGTGATTTTCCTCGGTATCGACGGCTGGGAACCACGAAAGGCGGAAGATGTCTTAGAAACAAAATACGGGGAATGTAAAGGCCTTTCAACCTTGATGAAAGGTATGCTTAGGGAGGTCGGTATCAACGCACAATATGCCTTGGTGTTTGCTGACGACAAAAAGAAGCGGCCGCTTGCACCCGACTTTCCCGTACACAGTTTCAATCACGCATTCCTGCGGGTTCCAATCGGTGATGATGTGATTTGGTTGGAATGTACAAATGATTTTCTTCCAGCTGGATTTTCTGGAAATTTTACCTCAGACCGAGATGTTTTTGTGATCACCGAAGATGGGGGATTTTTGGATCGCACGCCCAAATATGCTGAGGCCAAGTTCCATCAAGTGAGAAACAACTATAGCCTCGAACTCCAGCCAAATGGCGATGCGAACTTCTCAGGTTCCAATACCTATGGAGGTTTTCCCGCTATTCCTTTTTGGGCATTGGAGCGGTATGCGGATGAGAATACAAAAAAGAGTTACCTGAATTCCCAAGCGGCGGGAAGTGGTGCAATCATCGCCAACTTCACACTGCAAAACATCGCCAGCAGGGAAGTCCCCAGCACGACAATCGATTATTCAGGGATCGTTCAGCGGTTTGCACAGCAGACTGCCAAGCGGGTGATACTGCCGACACATTGGAAGAAAATGGACGCAGATTTTTTGGGAGAAGGCAACCTTAACTGGGAAGAAAGCCTCGAAATCACGCTTTTGCCAAACCTTTCTCTCGAGTCGGGAATCGGTGAATTCAAACATCAGGACAACCTTTTTGACTATAACCTTTCTTCTCAACTTGTAGAAAACAAGCTGATCGTCAAAAGTAGTTTGTTCGTTCACAGTCCCGAGCCACTCGGGAAAGAAGACAAAGCCATATTGGTTAACAAAATCAACGACCAGTTCAAAAAAACCATCATCCTGAAAAAATCCGAAATGCCATGAGAATCAAGCCATTTCTTTCGCTGCTGCTGTTTAGCCTTTTTACAAGCATATCATTCGCCCAAAACCTCAAATTCGGAAAGTTCAGCCAAGAAGAAATCGATCTTAAGGAAGTAGACTTCGAACCCGGTGCTGATGCTGTGGTACTTGCTGAAGTGAGTTTCAACTCATTTACCGGCGGAGTCTTGGGATCGGATATACACAGAAGGGTAAAAATATTGAAAGAGTCGGGCAAAGACAATGCGAACGTAAAGCTGCAGTTTTATGCCAAAGACAAAATCGAGGATATTGTGAGACTCAATGCCCACACAGTCAATTTTGATGGTCCGAATATGTCGATTACCAAACTTGAAAAGGAGGATTTTTTTGAGGCTGATCTTGGCAATGGCTGGAAGGAAGTCCGGTTTTCGTTGAAAAACGTGCAACAAGGCTCCATCCTGGAATATTCGTACACCAAAATCTCAAAAAGTGTTAGTTTTCTGGATCCATGGATTTTTCACAATGATATCCCCACGCTGCGCTCGACCTACACAATCAGCATTCCGTCCTACTTCAACTACAGATACCTGCCACAGGGCGAAAAAACCATTGCATGCAATTTTGTAAAAGGAGACGGGCTCTATGAGTGGACTGTGACTGATCTGAACTCGGTCAAGCCAGAACCTATGATGACCAACTATGCGGATTACTTCGAAAAAATAAGCTTCCAGTTGGCCGGATACGCATTTATCAATTCTGGTTCCTACGGGGGAGAGTCGGGCTACAAAGACACCTATGGTACTTGGCAGGAGCTGACCAAGTTTATCGTGGGATTAGAAAAATTTGCTCAGTACATGAAGCCCCAAGGTTCGCAGAAAGACTATTTCGTAATTCCGATCAAACAGGACCAAGCCGAACTGGAAAAGGCAAAGGAAATTTATGCTTGGGTCCAAAAATCAATCTCTTACAACGAAAGGGACGGTAATTTCCCTTCCCAGACATTGAAGTCACTCATCGAAACAAAAAAGGGGTCCCGTCCGGATATGAACTTGATGCTGATGGCAGCATTGAAAGCCAATGGGATTACAGCCTATCCGCTGATGATCAGCAGCAAAGGAAACGGGCATTCACGCTTGGTCGACACGCCTTTCTTGGACCAGTTTGACCAATTGATCGTATTCGCAAAAGTTGACGGAAAAGACTACTACCTCGATGTGACCAATCCTGCGCGTCCATTTGGGTATCTTCCCCTGAGATTCCATGCAAACCATGGGTATATCATGCTCGAAGAAGGCAGCGGATTGATCCCACTTCAAATCACCCACCGCTCCGGCATTTCCCAAATCGTCAGCATCAAGCCAAATGCTGAAAACCGTCTTGTTTTCGAAACCAACCTCAGGTTTACAGACTATGATGCGCTGACGAGGATCAATGAAGAAAAACCTGTTGCGGATACCCTGAAGGCGGAGTTGCTCGGGAAGGAAGCTGCGCTACTTGTCAAGGATTTTACCTTTTCCCAAAAAAGTGAGCCGCGCAAACAGCTCGATACCAAGTTTGTAGTGGAAGCCGAGGCCATGGATGCCGATATGCAATTCATCAAACCCTTTACCTTTATGCGCTGGGATGAAAATCCTTTCCAATCCACGACAAGGACGTTTCCCGTGGATTTTCTTTACACGTTTAGCGACAATTATTCCGCCCAAATCCAAATCCCTGAAGGATACGAATTGGATGATTACCCCGAGGCTGTCAAGCTCACGATCCCGACTGGCAGTGCAGTCTTCACTTATGACATTACGCCCCTTTCCAACCAAGTAAATATCAACGTAACAATCGCACTGAAGTCCAGCCTCATTTACCCCGACATCTATCCGGATTTGAAATATTTCATGGAGATTCTGACCTCCAAACTCCAAGAACCTGTCGTGTTGAAGAAAGTTGCCAATCCTTGATTCTGCTGTAGCGCCGCACTTTAATTTGCCCCAAAAAACACATTTCTTTGCGGAAAATAGCACCGCTCATGAGCGAATCAACCACAACTAAGTACATCCATGGCTACCTCGACGAAGAGCAGGAAAGGCTCCGCGAGCAGGCCCTGGTCATCGAAAATCCGATTTACGATTTCATCGATTTTTCGGGGGTGAAAAAACTGCTCGAAATCGGCAGTGGTGTGGGTGCGCAAACAGAGATTTTGCTCAGACGCTTTCCGCACCTGGAGATCACAGGCGTCGAGTACGAAACAAAGCAGATCTCCAAGGCATTGGAAAATATGGCTGCCCTGGGCTACGGCCCTGACAAAGTGCATTTTGTCCAGCAAGATGCCCGACACTTGCAGCTTTCGGAAAGCTATGACGGGGCTTTCCTCTGCTGGGTGCTGGAGCATATCCCCAATCCAATCGAAGTACTGCACAGCATGAAACCCTTCCTGAAGCCCGGCGCCATGGTGTCAATTACGGAGGTCTTCAACAAGACTTTCTATACCTATCCCTATCGTGCCGAGGTCATGGATTATTGGGAGACCTACAACCAATACCAGGTCGAAATCGGCGGAGATCCACAAGTTGGTGCCCGCTTGGGAGAAATGCTGCGCGAGGCGGGTTATTACCACATCAGCCTGCGCTCAGGTGGTTTCCATTTGGACGGAAGGGAACTTGAGGAAAAAAAGACGGTTTTCGAGTATTGGAAAAACCTCATGAGTAGCGGTGCACCGCTCTTGGTACAGGAAGGAAAAGTGACCGAGTCCCAGGTGAAAGCCATGCAAACGGCCATAGATGAGCTGAGGGAAATGGCAGATTCGGTTTTTTATTATAGATTTATCCAAGCCACCGCCTTTGCCTGATATCCATGAAGCTGATCCGCCGATTTTTCAGATTGATCTTCAAAATCATCCTTTGGTTCTTTATCCTGAGTATCGGGTTTACGATACTTTATCGCTTTGTGCCTGTGCCCATTACGCCGCTGATGGTGATACGGCTCTGGGAACAGGCTTGGGACGAGAAAAAGGATATACGCCTGACGAAGGATTGGGTGTCGATGTCCAAGATTTCAAGACACATGCCCCAAGCCGTCGTGGCTGCCGAGGACCAGAAGTTTTTGGACCATTGGGGATTTGATATGGAAGCGATGGAAAAGGCCTGGCAAGGGAACAAAAGAGGCAAACGGATCAAAGGCGCGAGTACCATCACCCAACAGACTGCTAAAAACGTCTTTCTGTGGCCCGATAGGAATTTTGTGAGAAAAGGATTGGAGGCCTACTTTACACTACTGATTGAACTGCTATGGTCCAAGGAGCGGATCATGGAAGTATACCTCAATGTGATCGAAATGGGTGATGGCATCTATGGCATCGAAGCCGCCGCCCAGACCTATTTCAAAAAACCCGCTGCCAAGCTCAACCGCAGCGAAGCGGCCGTCATCGCCGCCGTCCTACCCAATCCCCGCCGCTGGAATCCATCCCGACCGACCGGCTATATCCGTGGTCGCCAATCCTGGATCATGCGCCAAATGAACAACCTCGCACCGGTAGGGATGGGGAATTGATGGGGAGATTTTTCTCGGATGAATGTAAATGGATTGTTGGTTTCCGGATTTTTCAGGCTGCTGCTGACTGTGATTTTTTCATCGATTGAACAAAATCTATTATCTTAGGAGATAGTGGGGAGGC
The DNA here is from genome assembly GCF_021491425.1 of Mariniradius sediminis. NCBI lineage: Bacteria > Pseudomonadati > Bacteroidota > Cytophagia > Cytophagales > Cyclobacteriaceae > Mariniradius > Mariniradius sediminis. The sequence continues at coordinate 166,774 of NZ_JAKEVZ010000003.1, forward strand.
GAGGTAAAACTTCGCTTAGCCGACAGAATTCAGAGTTAAAGGCGAAGTGATTTTTCGGGTATATTCAGGTTAGCGGCAGGCAATAGACAGAAACCTCGATGATCAATATCACAGACATAAATGAGAGAATTAAAACTGACTTTGGCGACAAAGCCTCTGTTGCTTTTGAAATTTTTAAAGATGCGATAGTAAAGACTGACTATCTAAATCATCCAAGAATAATTCGCTGCATAATATTTTTAGCGGACAAAAATATTGAAAAACTAAAATCACATATCCAAACTGCAATAAATGACCCACGTGATGTAATGTTTTGGGCAGAGTAGACGAATGGCGACTTCGAACAAAATCCTAAAAGAGTTCGAGACTTTAATAGAGCTTTTGACCAGTCCGAAATAAATGTGAAAGAATAATTCGAATAAAAGTTATGATCAATAGTGCAGACGAATTTGTCCAACTTAGACAAAGTGAAGATATTAATGAGCAAAGAAGGGCTTCAAACGACTCTGCGGACATTGGTGTTTGGCATGAGATTATTCAAAGATTTCCAGACTTTAAGCTTTGGGTTGTTCACAACAAAACAATTCCAATTGAAATTCTTACGCTATTAGCTAAGGACAAAGACCCAAAAATTAGAATTGAAGTAGCGCGTAAACGAAAAATAAGTGACGAAATATTTTCTTTTCTATCGGAAGACGAAGATGAAAATATTCGTTATTCGTTAATGTGTAATTCGAAATTATCACTTGACAAAAAACAAACTATTAAAGTGGACGACTCAACTTGGTTGACAGCAAAACTTGAAGAAATGATTAAAAACGCCGGCAGCTAACGGCACATTTGCAATATGCGGGGTTTCGTACTCCGCATGCAGTTTAGTTGTATTTGAAAGTTTTGTGCCCTGCATAATCAGAAGTGGTGAAATCCCTTTTATCATCCGACCCCCATCATCCCCAAAACCTCCTCAATATACTCCCGGTTGTTGGAAAGGCGGGGAACCTTGTTTTGGCCACCGAGTTTGCCTTTGGACTTGAGCCATTTTTCGAATAAGCCCTCTTCGGCAAAGTGGATTTTGGGCGCGACCAAGGCCAAGTCCTTGTACCGCTTGGCATCATAGTCCGAGTTGACAGCTCGGAGTGTATCGTCAAGTATCGTTGAAAAAACAGCTCTGTCCGATGGCATCCTGCCAAACTCTATCACCCATTCGTGGGCGGCCTTGCTTTTGGAATCTCCGAAATAGACGGGTGCTGCCGTGAAGTTGAGGATAATCGCCCCGGTGGATTCGGCGGCTTTTTGGATCGCCTGCTCGGCATTTTCGACAATGACTTCCTCGCCAAATGCATTGATGAAATGCTTGGTCCGGCCCGAAATCCTGAACCGGTAAGGGCTGGTATGGGTGAATTTGACCGTATCACCGATCTTGTACCGCCAAAGTCCGCCGTTGGTACTGATGACCATGGCGTAGTTTTTCCCGATCTCCACATCTCCGAGCGTGATTACCTTCGGGTTTTCCTTTTCCCATTCTTCCATGGGAATGAATTCGTAGAAAATCCCATAATCCAACATCAGCAGCAGTTCGTCGGAATCCTTTTGGTCTTGGATGCCGAAGAATCCCTCGGAGGCGTTGTAGGTCTCGACATAGTGCATTTTGGGCGAGGGAATCAGCTCCGCAAAGAGATTCCTGTAAGGCCCAAAGGCCACGGCACCGTGAAAAAACACTTCCAGGTTGGGCCAGACTTCGAGGATGTTTTTCGCCTTTTTGACTTCCAAAATCCGCCTGATCAAAACCACCGTCCAAGTAGGCACGCCGGAGATGCTGACGACATTTTCGTCCATGACCTCGTAGGCCATGCGCTCGATTTTGGACTCCCATTCGCTCATAAGTGCCACGTCCAGACTTGGTGTCCGCGCAAACTGTGCCCACAGAGGCAAATTGTGCATGATAACCGCAGAGATATCCCCGACTTGGCTGTCGTTTTCGGCATCCAGGGGATTATTGGCAAGGCTGCCGCCAATGCTGAGGCTTTTTCCCGTGAAGAGTTTGGTGTCGGGATAGTTGTTGACATAGAGCGAGAGCATGTCCTTTCCGCCCTTGAAATGGCAATCTTCCAGTGATTCCTGGGAGACGGGAATGTACTTGGAGCGGCTGCCCGTCGTACCCGAGGATTTCGAAAACCAATAGATATCCGTGGGCCATAGTACATTTTGCTCGCCCCGCATGGTCTTTTCGATGTAGGGTTTGATCTGCTCGTAGTCGTGGATGGGTACTTGGGATGCGAAATCCCTGTGATTTTTGATGTCGGAAAAATGGAACTTTCTCCCAATTTCGGTGCGCTTGGCCTTTTCGATCAAGTCTTCGAAAACCTGCGTCTGCACGGCGATCGGATGGTGCATGAAATTCTCGATCTGACCAATGCGGTTCTTGAAGACCCAGGTCATAAAAGTGTTGATCACTTCCATCAGGTGAAGACTTTTCTTTTGAGTTCAAAATGTTGGCCAAGGTAGACCCTGCGTACCTGTTCGTCGGCTGCGAGTTCCTCTGCCGTCCCGGCTTTCAGCAGTTTTCCTTCAAACATCAGGTACGCCCGGTCGGTAATCGACAGCGTTTCGTTGACGTTGTGGTCGGTGATGAGGATGCCGATGTTTTTGGTCTTGAGCTTGGCGACGATGGTTTGGATTTCCTCGACCGCAATCGGGTCCACGCCAGCAAAAGGTTCGTCCAGCAATACGAACTTGGGGTCTACGGCCAAAGCACGCGCGATTTCGGTCCTACGGCGCTCGCCTCCGGATAGCACCATGCCGAGGTTTTTGCGCACATGCGTGAGGCTGAATTCCTCCAACAGGGTCTCTACCTTTTCCTTGCGCTCGGCTTTGGTTTTGTTGGTCATTTCCAGCACGGCGAGGATGTTTTCCTCTACGGACAATTTTCTAAATACAGATGCTTCCTGCGCCAGATAGCCGATTCCCAGCTTGGCACGCTTGTACATCGGGAGCTTGGTGATGTCTTGGTCTTCCAGGTGGATGACGCCTTCGTCGGGTTTGATGAGTCCCACGATCATGTAAAATGAAGTCGTCTTTCCTGCTCCGTTTGGTCCCAAGAGACCGACGATTTCGCCTTGTTCCACCTCAATGGACAGGTTGTTGACGACTTTTCTTCCTTTGTAAATCTTGATCAGGTGATCTGCCCGTAGCTTCATGCACTAGTCAAATTTGATGTCTTTCACGTATAGTTGGAGGGAACTTGTATTCCTGAAGGTATTTTCCCGGATTTCAAAGGCAAGGTCAAATCGCATTTTCCGGTTGAGCATCTTGATGATGATTTCGTCGGGGTAGATGCTTTGGTCAGCCATGCCAAAGGCGATACAGACAGGTTTGGTTTGCTGCCCATCCTGCACGACGTTGAATCGGAGGTGTTTTTCTTTGAGAATTTTCACGTCTTCGGCATAGACCTGTTTGACACAAAAGATCGGCTCCGGGTTGCCGGGACCGAAGGGTGCCATTTGCTTCAGGATATTGTAGAATTTGTAATTGATCTGGTCGAGGAGGATTTCGTCGTCGATTTCGAGGACGGGCATGCGGTGGATTTCATCGATCCGCGCGCTGACGACTTCCTCAAACTTCGCCTGGAAAGCAGGCACCTTGTCCACCGACAAGGTGAGGCCCGCTGCGTACTTGTGTCCGCCAAACTGCTCCAGTAGATCACTGCATTCGCTGATGGCCTCGTAGATGTCGAAATCAAACACCGATCTCGCGCTCCCTGTAGCCTTGCTGTTGGACTCGGTGAGTATGATCGTCGGGCGGTAAAATTTCTCGATACAGCGGGAGGCCACGATTCCGATCACGCCTTTGTGCCAATCTTCCTTAAAAAGCACGGTGGTTTTCCGTTGGTATACTTCCTCCATGCTTTGGATCATGGAGAGGGCTTCTTTCGTGATATTCTCGTCAAAATTTTTCCTTGCCGCATTCACCGTGTCCACAAGCTCTGCACGCTCAAGCGCGTCTTCAAGATCTTGGGAAATGAGCAATTCGACCGAGGCTTTGGCATGCTCGAGCCTGCCAGAGGCATTGATCCTTGGGCCAATTTTGAACACGATGTCGGATATCCCGATGTCCTTTTCGATTTTGCTGCGCAAGATCAGGGCCTTGATTCCAGGTCTCGGGTTGTTATTGATCCGCTCAATGCCGTAGAAGGTGAAAATCCTGTTTTCGCCCGTGATCGGCACTATATCCGCGGCAATACTCACGGCAAGCAAATCCAGGTAAGCCATCACACGGGCCGGATCTTCCTTTCGATAAGCGGACAGTGCTTCCAAGAGCTTGAATCCCACGCCGCAGCCACTCAGCTCTTTGTAAGGGTATCCACAGTCCTGCCGCTTCGGATCCAAAATCGCGACAGCAGGCGGGAGGATATCGCCAGGCGTGTGGTGGTCGCAGATGATGAAGTCTACGCCGAGGTCTTTGGCGAGCTGGACTTTTTCGATGGCCTTGATGCCGCAGTCCAGCGAAATGACCAAGTTGAAGCCGTTTTCCGCCGCCCAGCGGACACCACGCTCGGAGATGCCATAGCCTTCCTTGTAGCGGTCGGGAATGTAAAAATCAACTTTGTCGTAAAACCGGCGCAGGTAATCGTACACCATGGCCACGGAAGTCGTCCCGTCCACGTCATAGTCCCCATAGACGAGGATTTTTTCATCGTTTTGGATGGCGTAGTGGAGGCGATGGACGGCCTTGTCCATGTCCTTCATCAGGAAGGGGTCATGGAGCTTATCCAAATCCGGACGGAAAAAATCCTTCGCCTTCTGGAAGCTATCCACGGCCCGATTGACCAGCATATTGGCCAAGATCGGATTGACGTTGATCTCTTTTCCAAGGGATTCGACGGCTTTGGCGTTTGCTTTTTCGCGAATGATCCATTTGTACTCCATGGGGCTAAATTACTAAAACCGCTCGTCTATCCCTGCCTATGGATTCTAATTATTGCAAATGTTTGTTAAACAAAAAAACCCAACGCTTTTGGCGCTGGGTCTCAATAGTCGGATAGTTTGGTTTCTTAGCTGTTGGCAACCAACTTCACGTCCAAGCTGACTTCATCATAGATGAGCTTGTCGGCGAGGTTTTCGAAGTAGCTTCCAGAGCGGTATTTAATGTCGAATTTTGTCCTGTCAAAGGTGATTTTTGCAGTCGCGGTGATCTTGCCGCCCACGACCTCAACCTTGGCAGGGAATGTCACGGGATTTGTGATGCCTTTGATGGTCAGGTCTCCGGTGATTTGGTAGTCTTTGCCGTTGCTGGATTTCGCTTCTTTGATCTTGAAGCTGGATTTGTTGAATTTTTCTACAGAAAAGAAATCATCAGATTTCAAGTGGTCTGTCAGTCTCTTGTTGGAGTTGGCATCGGTGATGTCTTCGACTGTGATGCTGGTCATGTCCATTTCGAAGGAACCGCCGGTGATCTTACCGTTGGCATAGTCCATCTTGGCATCGGAAAGCTTCACTTTGCCATAGTGCTCGCCGGTGACTTTGGCGGCCTTCCAGGTAATCGTACTTTCAGTGGTACTGACGGTGACAGGAGCTGTGGCTTCAGTAAACATCCAAGAAATGAGGACGAGGGAGAGGGAAATCAGCATTTTCATAGTAATTGAATTAGTTTAGATGAATATGTTTGGTTTTATAAACGCGGGTTAGACTTCACTTATCCGATAGGGTTTAATGTGTTTGGGATTATTTTTTTCGTAGTGAAAAAACCATGCCAACAAAGGCTAAACGCTGCAGCGCCGCTACATGTTTGGTCAAAAAGCTGCCTAATGGAAAAATTAACGAGAAGTGTTTCCTATTGCTTGAAGCTGTATAGGTAGGGTGCCTTGTGGTTTTTGCCGCTAAAGCGTTTTTCGTGGCGTTCGAGAATCTCCATGCTGAGCATTTTCCTTTGGAAACTTGTCCTACGGAGTTTTTCGCCCAAAATCGCCTCATAGACCGCCTGCAGCTCGTTCATGGTGAATTTTTCGGGCAAAAGATTTCCCCCGATCAGTTTTCTATCCAAGTTGAAGCGCAGGGTTTGAAGTGCTTTTTCCACGATTTGCCGATGGTCCAAAATCAATTCGGGCAGTGCATTGACATCGTACCAAGCCATCGAATCGGATAGGGAATCAGGATTCAAAGTTACCTTTTCGTAGTCTATCAATGCATAATAGGCCACCGTCACGAACCTGTCCAAAAGCCAATAGTCCTCAGGTAGGGTATAGCCATTGGCTTCCAAAATCGTCTTCATCACGGCCGGTTGGAATCGGGCCACACTCCCAAACGTATGGAATTGCTCGAGGTAAATCTCGGCTATTCCTGTCCTTTCCCGAAGGCCACGCAGGACGGCATCGTCGAGGTTTTCGTCCCGAAGGACAAATCCTCCCGGCAGCGCAAACCAACCGGTAGCATGGTATTCCATAAGCAGGATTTTCAATTTTCCTTTGGAAAAACCAAACACTACGGAATCGTAGGCAATGTGGGACAAATAGGAATTGGCTTCGGGAAGGGGCATGAAAAGCAAGGCGATTTGATAGCAAATAAATAGGATTTTTGTTTGAAAACAATTTATATTGTCTCACAGTGTAACAATAGACTCAAATCTAGCCCATTCATGAAAAAAATGTTTGTAACCAGCCTTTTGGTCTTTGGCCTCGCGAGCATCGCGTGGGCACAAGGAAGGGATGGATTTCCTGTCCAAATTACAACAAATAATGGTGTAGTGGAAGGCAATCTGGATACCCGTACCGGCGTTCAAAAGTATTTTGGAATTCCTTTTGCGAAGCCGCCAATAGGGGAACTCCGATGGAAAGCGCCGCAGCCGATGGATAACTGGACTGGCGTATTGGTGACCAAGGATTTTGGGCCGAGACCGGTACAGAAGCTTATCTGGGGCGATATGAACTCCCGGTCCAACGGCGTCAACGAGGATTGTTTGTACCTGAATGTGTGGACGCCGGCAAGTCGGAATACAAAGGATTTGCCTGTGTTGGTCTACTTCTTTGGCGGCGGATTCGTGGCGGGAGATGCTTCCGAACCGCGCTATGATGGAGAAAATATGGCCAAAAAAGGCGTTGTCGTGGTTACGGTCAACTATCGCCTGAACATCTTCGGCTTCCTGGCCCATCCCGAGCTGAGCGCAGAATCCACTTACAAAGCATCCGGCAACTATGGCCTTTTGGACCAATCCTTGGGTTTGAAGTGGGTTTATGACAACATCGCGGCATTTGGCGGTGATCCGAAGAAGATCACAATTGCTGGTGAATCCGCCGGCTCGATATCGGTAAGCTATCAGATGGCATCACCGCTTTCCCGAAATATGATCGCAGGCGCCATTGGTGAAAGTGGTTCAGGTGTTTCGGCATTGGCACCGGTTCCGCTGGCGGAAGCAGAAAAGATCGGTGAGGAGTTTTTTAAGAAATTTGGAGTAAAAAACATTGCCGAGGCCCGAAAGCTCAGCACCCGCGAGATCTACGAAATGTACAACGAGTCTGGGAGGTTTGGATTCCCGGTGGTTTTGGATGGCTACCTATTACCCAAGTCCTTGGTGGAGATATTCAATGCCCGCGAGCAGGCCCAAGTTCCCCTTTTGCTAGGCTGGAATACCCAAGAGAACCCGGGAGCGGCATTTATGCAGGGACTGCCCAATACCAAGGAGAATTTTATCACCAAGGTCAAGCAGGCCTATCCAAAGGACTTCGAAGAGGTATTGAAATTGTATCCCCACGACACGGAAGAGCAAGTTGCCTATTCTGCCATGGCTTTGGCGGGAGACAGGTTCATTTCCTACAGTACTTGGAAGTGGTTTGATCTGCATTTGAGAAATTCCAATCAGCCGGTCTACCGATACTTGTATGCCAAAATCCGTCCGCCATTGGTCGACGAAAGCATGGAGGCCGGGCTCGCAGGCGGTACTTCCAAGCGGCCTTCCAATGCCCCTCCCAGACCAAAAGACCTTGGCGCACCCCACGCCGCAGAGATAGAATATGCCATGGGCAACTTGGAGCGAATCAAGGAATTTGCTTGGACGGCGGATGATTACAAGACCTCGGATACGATGTTTGAGAACTTCACGAATTTTGTCAAAACCGGAAATCCGAATGGACCGAATCTTCCCGAATGGCCCAAAGCAACTGCCAGCGATCCGAATCCGCCGGTGATGCTCATCGATACAGAATCGAAGTCCGTCAAAGCATTGGACGATGTGCGGTACAAGTTTCACGACCGGTTTTTCGGGAACGACAAATAGTTGTTGGTGGGAAAAACAGAGGGGCTTCTGCCCCTTTTTTTGTGAGCTTTTACTGAATAATCCGACCAATTAATAGAAATTACGATGGCCGGCCGACTCAATTTTCAAACCTGGAAGAAGGTATGCTATGAAGAGGATCTATAATTCTGGGATTTGTTCACGTTCAGAAGAAAGTTTTTTCTTCTCGGTGGGAAAAACCAAGACATTACTTTTTGTTTGTCTCCCGTTAAGGGGAAACGGTTTTTTGATGGGCCAACCTTACCAATGCTCTAATTTCAGTTGAAGCCTAACGCAAAATATCCTACCTTAAAGCCTTGACAGTCAATCACACCTTTTTCTTAAACCTACTTAGCCATGAAAAACATTTCAAGAAGGGATACCATCAAATCCCTCACGCTCGGTGCAGGCATTAGCCTATTGTCACCACTTTCCATTTTATTGTGCAGCAATGCTCCAAAAAAGGAGAAACTGGGGGTTGCGCTCGTCGGCTTGGGGTACTATTCGACAGATCTATTGGCGCCGGCATTGCAGCAAACCCAACATTGCTATTTGGCTGGGATCGTCACTGGGACTCCTGCCAAGGCCGAGGCATGGAAAGCCAAATACAAGATTCCAGACAAGAATATCTACAACTACGAGACCTTTGACAAGATTGCTGATAACCCGGATATCGATGTGATTTATGTGGTTTTGCCTCCATCCATGCACAAGGAGTATGTCATCCGCGCAGCCAAAGCCAAGAAGCATGTCTGGTGCGAAAAACCCATGGCGGTCACCGTGGCCGAATGCCAAGCCATGATCGATGCCTGTAAGGCCAACAAGGTGACATTATCTATCGGCTATCGCTGTCAGCATGAACCAAACACCCTTGCCTATCAAAAGATCGTAAAGGACGGCTCCTTGGGCAAGGTGCTTTCGGTGGATTGCGCGGCAGGTTATCGTGAAGGAAGGACCGACCATTGGAAACAAAAAAAGGAAATGGGCGGCGGTGTGATCTATGACATGGGCGTCTATTCCATTCAGGGCGCACGTCTTGGTTCCAACTTGGAGCCTATTGCAGTCAAATCAGCGAAAGTTTGGGCGGAGCGTCCCGAAATCTACAAAAATGGCTTGGGCGAAGTGGTCGAAGCTGAACTCGAATTCCCGGGAGGCGTACACGGCAAAGTCAAGACATCCTTTTTTGAAAACATCAATCACCTCAAGATCAGCTGCGAGAAGGGGATGATAGAAATGTCTCCGTTCCAAGGCTATGCCGGTAATAAGGGCAAAAGCCCGCTCGGCGAAATTAATTTTCCCTATCAGGTACCATGGCAGCAAGCCAATCAAATGGATATGGATAGCCTCGCGATCATGGCTGGGAAACCAATGCCTGTGCCGGGAGAAGAGGGATTGAGGGATATTAGGATCGTGGAAGCGATATTGGAATCCGCAGCTGCAGGAAAAAGGGTGGTCATTTGAGATGACCACCCTTTTTCGCCGTTTTTTTGCCGCGTTTGAATTGCTGCCTTATTTGATGGGTTTGTAGGCGATGTTGTATTTGGACCAGATTTCATAGATGGGGTTGCCTGTGGAGCTGAGCCCACTGTGGTGCCATTCGCCGTCGATTACTTGAAAATCGAAAGACAACTTGGCGCCAACCCTGCTATCATCCCGAGAGAAAAATTCGATGCTCTCGGTGTATTTACCGTTTTCTGCGGTGTAGGTTCCCCCTCCAGTGCCCATGAACTCCTTGGTCTCTGAGTTGAATGCGACCCATTGGAATCGGCCGCCACTGAGGATTTTGATGGTTCGTCTCGCACCTGGAGTGCTTCGCCTGATTTCGTTTTCCTGCTTTCTGCCTGTGATCACCCAATTTGCGGTCAGCGCATCCTTTCTATCACCCACCCGTTCCCAGGTTTCTTCCATTTTATTTGTGCCTTCGTTGAGGGTAATCGTCATCTTATTGCCCTTGATATCCAACGCGAATTTGGTGGTTTTGCCGACCCACTCTGGATTTGGGGTATAAAAATCAAGGATCTCGTGATAGGCTTTCCCCTCCAGTGAATAATTGCCGCCACCTGCACTGATAAACTTATTAGTTCCTACTTCCTTTGCCCCAAATGCAAAGTAGCCGTCTTGGTAGATTTTGATGTATTCCTTATCGGTTACAGCCTTGCCGTTTTGCTGGGTGAGTTTCCAGGCTCCGTCGATTTGTTGGCCTTGCACAAAAAAGGCAAGGAGTAAAAGAGGTAAAAGAAGGTATCCTTTCATGGTCTGATTATATTTGGTTTATCGAATTCCAAATTATCAATAATGCCCGTGGAATGAAAACATTTATCCTTGGACACTCTAAAGAAGAGGTTTTGCGGTTGGTTCCGGAAAATTCGATCAGACTCGTTCAGTTAGGAGAAGAGAAAATCTGCCTGACAAGGAAAGGAGAGACTGTGTACGGATTTGAAGCTTTTTGTCCACACCGACGCGTTTCCTTGGCCCAAGGCTTCGTTACGCCCTTCAGGGAAGTGGTCTGTCCGCTGCATCAATATAGGTTCGATATCAAGACAGGCTCGGTCAGGTTAGGAGATTGTCGGGATTTGCAGGTTTTTTCTACTGAACTGACTGATGTAGGCCTTAAGATTCTTCTACCAGATCAGTGAAGTCTTGCCCCGTTAGGTACGGCTTGGTCGACTGAAGCGAGTACAATCTTGCCTTCGGAGTCGGAAAACCCAGTCACCAAGACTTCCGAGATAAAATCAGCGATTTGCTTTGGAGGAAAATTGCAAACGCACATGACCTGCTTGCCAATAAGGGATTCCAGCGTGTAGTGATCCGTGATTTGGGCGGAAGATTTCTTCACGCCAAGTTCACCCAAATCCACCCAAATTTTATAGGCAGGCTTCCTCGCTTTTTCAAAATTTTCTGCTCGGATAATCGTCCCGATCTTAAGCTCAATTCTTAGAAAATCAGTGTAGTCAATCGTTTGCATAGAATTTTTATTTTCTTAAATTTGGAAACTTTTCGAAAGAAAAGCTGTTCAATCTACTCAAACCTCCAACATATAATGTTTCAAACAGCCAACTATTTGCTGGAAAGTTGCAGGACGTTCAGTCTGACAATGTTTTTCTGTCTGTTATTTGGTTTCGCGGCTTTCGCTCAAGGAGAGAAAGATCGGATTATGCCAGACGGACCCAAGAACGTGGAATCTGTACAGCAGTTTGACAGCCCGGATGGGTCAATTGATGGTGTGAACAAGACAAGCGCCACAGCAAAGACGCCTGGGGTTCCCATTAAAAAAGAAAACCCAATTTTTAAACAAGGGGGGGAGAAAGACGCCAAGAAAGAGGAAATCTCCACTTTGTCCTTCAATCTTTTCCTGTACATTGTGGACAAATTCAAAGAAGATTAATGCAAATACCAATTACATATATGAAAAAAGAGGCTGCGTGGCCTCTTTTTTTTTGTGCTTAATTCTTCAAAACAGACATTTTGGATACAAAATCCCAAACTGCAATTCCCGCGCTTACTGCGATGTTAAGCGAATGCTTTGTGCCCAATTGAGGGATTTCGATCACGTAGTCCGAGGCCTTCAGTACATCCTGTTCCACGCCAAATACCTCGTTTCCAAACACCAACGCATATTTCTTTCCATTTTCTGGCGTAAACTCATGCAGCATCTTGCTTTTGTCAGCTTGCTCAAAGGCACAAATGATAAAACCTTGGGTTTTGAGTCTTTCCACTGCGTCCAAAGTATTAGGGACGTGTTCCCAATCGACGGATTCGGTCGCACCAAGAGCTGTCTTCTGGATTTCTTTGTGGGGAGGCGTACCGGTGATTCCACACAGGTAAATCTTCTCGACCAAGAAGGCATCTGCCGTTCGAAAAACAGACCCGACATTGTTGAGGCTTCTGACATTGTCAAGCACAATTGTGAGCGGGGATTTGGATTCTTTTTTGAATTCTTCTACGGACAGCCTATCCAATTCCTCCATGCTTAATTTTCTCATACGGCTTTGTTTCCCTTTTGATATATTTTAATTTCGGCGCCTAGGGGAAACCAAAATTAAGGAAAGAAATTAAATCGGAATCATGGCCAAAGTGAAGGAAGCGGACGGGAAAGAAACACCTTTGATGAAACAATATAATGCCATCAAAGCAAAGCATCCCGGTGCGCTTTTGCTTTTCAGGGTTGGTGATTTTTATGAGACGTTTGGAGAAGATGCCGTCATCGCGAGCAAAGTTCTCGACATCGTCCTGACCAAGCGGGCTAATGGTGCCGCATCCCATATCGAATTGGCTGGATTTCCCCACCATTCCTTAGATACTTATCTGCCCAAGCTCGTCCGTGCGGGCAACCGTGTAGCTATCTGCGATCAACTCGAAGACCCAAAGGAGGTCAAAGGCATCGTCAAACGTGGGGTGACCGAACTCGTGACGCCCGGCCTTTCCTTCAATGATAATGTACTTGACAAAAGGAAGAACAACTACCTTGGATCGATTTATTTTGGAAAGGAACAGTTGGGTATCGCTTTTTTGGACCTGTCTACCGGTGAGTTTATGTGCGCCGAGGGGACACAAGCCTACATCGAGAAACTTGTCCAGAGCTTTTCGCCGTCAGAGCTGATATATTCCAAAGCGGACAGGACGCGGGCGCAAGAAATGCTCAAAGATCAATATGCGACATTTCATTGTGAGGATTGGGTTTTTCAGTTGGATTATACTTATGAGCGGCTCACCAAACATTTTTCTACACAAAATCTAAAGGGCTTTGGAATAGAGACATTGACCCACGGAATAGTGGCTGCCGGTGCGATACTTTTCTATTTGGAGGAAACCGAACACAAGGAAGTCAAGCATATCACTTCCATTTCCAGAATTGCGGAGGAAAAATATGTCTGGCTCGACAAGTTCACCATCAGAAACCTCGAGCTTGTATACCCACAGCAAGAGGGGGGAGTTCCTTTGATCCAGATTTTGGACCAAACAGTGACTCCTATGGGCAGCCGCATGATGCGCAAGTGGATGGTGCTGCCACTAAAGGAAAGGGAACCGATAGAAGACAGACTGAAGGTGGTCGAGTTTTTTGTCGAAAATTCGGATTTGGGAGAAGAAATCCTTTCCCACTTAAAGCATATTGGCGATCTCGAAAGGCTCATCTCAAAAGTTTCTGTTGGCCGGATCAATCCCCGGGAAATGAATCAGCTCAAAAGGGCGCTGAAGAATACAATTCCCCTTCAGGAGATACTTAAGAAGGCAAACTCCGATGCCTTGAACAAACTCGCCGACCAAATCAACCCCTGCGGATATTTGTTGGAGAAAATCGAGAGAGAGCTTCAGGAAGATGCTCCGATGTTGGTACACCAAGGTGGAATCATAAAAAGTGGCGTAGATGCGGAATTGGATGAATACCGGTCTTTGGCCAATACAGGCAAGGACTACTTGATCGCCTTGCAGCAGCGGGAGGTCCAAATCACGGGTATTTCCTCACTCAAGGTTGCCTATAATAAGGTATTTGGCTATTACCTCGAGGTCACCCATGCACACAAGGACAAAGTACCGACAGAATGGATCAGGAAACAGACTTTGGTCAATGCGGAGCGGTACATCACGCCAGAGCTCAAGGATTATGAAGAAAAAATCCTGCACGCAGAAGAGCGCATGATAGGGATCGAGATGCGGTATTTCAACGCGCTTGTTCAGTACGCCTCAGAATATGTCATCCAAATACAGCAAAACGCCAAAGTGTTGGCGACGATTGATTGCTTGTTGTCTTTTGCTAGGGTAGCAAATGCCAATCAATATGCCAAGCCGAAGATCGCCGATACGGATTCTTTGGAAATCAAGGATGGGCGACACCCGGTGATCGAAAAGCAACTTCCCCTTGGGGAGAGCTACGTGCCAAACGACATTTACCTCGACAACGAAAACCAACAGATCATCATCATCACTGGCCCGAATATGGCTGGGAAGTCAGCTTTGCTGCGGCAAACTGCCTTGATCGTCCTGATGGCGCAGATGGGGAGTTTTGTGCCTGCATCCTATGCGCGGATTGGGATCATCGACAAGGTGTTTACCCGGGTCGGAGCTTCTGATAACCTCTCAAAAGGGGAATCCACATTCATGGTCGAAATGACCGAGACGGCTAGCATTCTCAACAACTTATCCGACCGAAGCCTGGTATTGATGGATGAAATCGGACGCGGGACCTCAACCTACGATGGGATTTCTATCGCCTGGTCGATCGTCGAATACTTACACAACCATCCAAAATTCCGCGCAAAGACACTTTTTGCGACGCATTACCACGAACTGAACCAGCTTGCCGAGGATTTGCCAAAAGTCAAAAATTTCAATGTGTCAGTGAAGGAGGTCGGAAATAAGGTAATCTTTATGCGCAAATTGAAAGAAGGCGGTAGCGAACACAGCTTCGGTATCCACGTAGCCCAAATGGCTGGAATGCCCAATCCGGTTGTGTTCAGAGCATCAGAAATTATGGTTCATCTTGAAAAAGACAAAGCTCTGAAATCACCCCAGGAAAAAATCAAGCAATTGCCCAAAAACAATTACCAATTGAGTCTTTTTGACATGGATCCAAAATTCAAGGAAACCCAGGAAATGATCAAAAACATCGACATCAATACGATTTCACCCATAGAAGCGCTACTCAAATTGCATGAAATCAAGAAAAAACTCGAAAATTGAAGGTCTCGGAAAATTCCGTAAATTCAAATTGGAAATTGCAGAAAACTTTTAGCGAGCAATAAGTATGGAGTTGGGTCTTTTGGAAGAATTAAAGAAGCAAAACAAGATCTCCGAGTTTTTTTCTATTTGGAAGGGGAGGGAATTTGTTTCCTATCCAGGCGAAAAGCAACTAATTGCAGACCTTCGCAAGATTGCGGATGGCTTGGGCATGAGAGATGGGCTCATTTTGGGATGTTTCGATTATCGTGACATGAGCTTGGCTTTTTTCACCGAAAATATAGAGCAGTTGAGCGGGTATTCGGCAGATTTTCTGCGACAAAATGGTCTGGTCGGCGTCATTTCCGCCCTACACCCTCAAGATGCCAAAGAGCATGCGGAATTTAACAATCGGATTCTGAGGGAATTTGAAAAAGCCAGCCTTTCGGAAAAAAGGACTTTTGAGGCTTCCTATACACTACGGTGGCTTCACAAATACACCAAGGAAGAGATTTGGTTTTTTGTAAAGGCAAAGCCGTATTTCATCGATGAGGATGGGAATTATATCCTCGATCTTCATATTGGCCTCAAAATAACCAACAACGAGTCGCTTAAGGAATACGATTGGAGTTTTTCCTACACCAAAGACAGCGGCCGAAAAATCACCTTTAAAAAGGAGAATTTGGATACTACATTACTCTACCTGACCAGGAAAGAAAAAGAGGTTGCTAGGTGGCTTTTAGAAGGATTGGATTCAAATGAGATTGCAGATAAAATGCATATCTCTGTGAATACGGTTTTCGTCCACCGGAAAAAATTACTTAAAAAGCTGAATGCCAAAAGCTCCGTGGAATTGGCGAAATTACTCACCATGCAAGATCTCATGTAAGAGAAAAAAATTTCGACTTGCTTTTTGTGTATTTCAAAAATACCTTACCTTTGCACACACATTTTGAGAGGACATAAGGTCAGGTCAAAACACAATCAAAAAGCGAGAGTAGCTCAGTTGGTAGAGCACGACCTTGCCAAGGTCGGGGTCGCGAGTTCGAATCTCGTCTCTCGCTCAAAAAAGCCCTTGAAAAAGGGCTTTGTCGTTTCAGGGAAGATCGAATATTTCTCGATTTGACATTCGACATTCGATATTCAAAATTTTTATCATCGAATAACGAATAACGAATAACGAATAACGAATAACGAATAACGAATAACGAATAACGAATAACGAATAGCAGGCTTTCGGCAGGCGTTTTCGAAAGATTGAATGCATCTACACCGCAAGGGTATAGATGAAGCCGGGATGGTGGAACTGGTAGACACGCAAGACTTAAAATCTTGTGGCCGCTTAGGCCGTACGGGTTCGATTCCCGTTCCTGGTACAGCTGCTTTGCAGCTTTCAAGGACTTCTCCAAAAGGGAAGTCCTTTTCTTTTTTGTCTCAAGCCCAGATTTTTCACTGATCGGCCGGGCCATTTGGGAAAACTCTTGTTTTAGATCAGGGATTTTTATCATGATATTTCAAAATTAATCCTGTGATATTTCAAAATTAATCCTGTGATAATTCAAAATTAGTCTTTTGATATTTCAAAATTCGGAATACATTTGTAGAAAAAAAATGTTGATTTCCAGACATATAGTAGCTGCAATCGAGGCTTTGATTCCAAAGTATCCGATTATCGCGCTGACTGGCCCAAGACAGTCTGGAAAGACCACATTGCTCAAAAGTCTTTTCAAAGGGTATAGATACGTAAGCCTTGAAAACCCTGACCACAGAAGCTTCGCAGAATCGGACCCCAACGGATTTCTACGCGAGTATGACCGACATGTGATTTTTGATGAAGTACAAAGAGTGCCTGCGCTTTTTTCCTACCTACAAGGAAAGGTAGACGAGAGAAGTCCGGAAACCGGCATTTATGTGCTTTCGGGATCGCAAAATTTTCACCTCATGGAGCGGATCACACAAAGCTTGGCCGGGAGGGTAGCGATCTTTAAGTTGTTTCCCTTAGATACTCAAGAACTAGAACATGCGGGCTTATTGGAAAATGACTTCCTGGACCAAATGATAAAGGGCTTTTATCCCGCCATTTATGACAAGGAAATCCCCTCAAAAACCTTTTACAGCAACTATATACAAACCTATATCAACAGGGACGTCAGCGAACTGATCGCGGTAAGGGACATGCGGCTTTTTCAAAACTTTCTGGCATTATGTGCCGGAAGAGCGGGACAATTGCTCAACCTCAATTCCCTCGCCAATGAATGTGGCATCAGTCAGCCTACGGCAAAAGCATGGCTTTCTGCGCTGGAACACAGCTATATCACATTCCAGCTTTATCCTTATCACAAAAATTTCAACAAGAGAATCATCAAAACCCCAAAGCTGTATTTCTACGATACGGGGCTGCTGGCGCATTTGCTGAAAATCCAAAATGCCGAACAGATCATTGCCAATCCACTAAAAGGGGCGATTTTCGAAAATATGGTGATCGCGGATTATTTGAAACAAATGCATCACCGAAACGACCTGTCTGATCTTTGGTTTTGGAGGGATACCTCTGGTAACGAGATTGACTTGATTGTTGATAAAGGCTTTGAAAAGACCATTGTTGAAATCAAAGCGACCCAAACAATCCTATCAAACCTGATGGATGGATTGGCGAAATTTGAAGCGATTTCTGATGAGCCCATTTCAAAAAAAATACTCGTCTATGGCGGTGACCAGTTCCAATCGAGGACCATGGCGGATGTGGTTCCATGGAGTAAGTTTGGGCTTTGAAGGTGAGAAGTCCGTGATAACTTTCCTCCTTCACCCGAAACTCCTCCAAAAATCCTTCTTGTACTGAATTGGGGTAAGGCCCATTTTTTCTTTAAACTGCCGATTGAAGTGGGAAAGTGTTTGGAAGCCGCATTCCATGGCGATCTCGCTGATGTTGCGGTCCATCTCATGCAGCAGCTTGCAGGCTTGGGCCAGCCGCACATCCATCAAAAACTCAGAGAATGTCCTGTTCATCCTTGATTTGAAGTACCGCGAAAAGGCACTTTCCGTCATATTGGCCAATGCTGCGACTTCCGAAAGCTGGATTTTCTCTTGAAAATTCTCCATCACAAACTCGTACACCTTCCGCATCCGGTCCTTTTCGGACTCCTTGTTGTTGTTGGTATAATGCTCGTGGGTGATCGGCGTGCATTCCTGCGATTCGGCAAGTATTCCAAGAATTTGTAGTAGCAAGAGTAGACTCTCAAGACCCCTCTTGTGCGGCAAATCCCGTAGCATCGGCCGCAACTTTTGGTTGGTCTCACCCGTGATTTCCAATCCCCTGTAGGACTTTTCGAAAAGGTTTTTGATCGCCAAAAATTCTTCTTTTTGTGCGTAGGAACTTCCCAAAAAATCTTCTCCAAAATAAACCACGATGCCATGCGTGGAAAGAAGGCTCTCCTTTTCGAAATATTCGGCATCGTTGCGCCAAAGGTGGGGCAGATTGGGTCCCGTAAAAACCATGTCAAATTCCCGAAAGGGCTTCATTTGGTCCCCGATGAAGCGGGTCCCCCGCCCCTCCAAAACCAAAAACAACTGATACTCCTGATGGAAATGCCAAGCCTTGTCAAAATGGGGCGCGATGAGTTCTTTGGCTACGAAGGCCTTGTTTTCAGGAATCCTGGATTTTTGGAGCGCTTGTTTCATAACTTGCCTGATTATATCATAAAATCTTCCCAATTACAATTTTTTGGACAAAATACTGTCAGAAATCATCAAAATGCAGGAAGATTAAGCGGGATTTTATTTCGAATTTTAACTTCTCAACATGTGCGTAAACCCAAAATCGATATTCCATGAAGGCATATTCCCCTATTCTGCTTCTTCTGATCTTTTTATGGTCATGCGGCCAAAAGCAAAAATTCCAGCCACTCAGTGATGGTCCCCGTAGGGCCGAAATCCTGTTTTTGGGACATGACAGCAAACACCACGATTCGGAAAAGCTGATGCCAATATTGGCGAGGGCGCTTTTTCCAAAAGGAATCAATTTTACCTACACTTCGGATCCTAACGACCTCAACGAGGAAACGCTCAACATGTACGATGGGATCATGATTTATGCCAACCATGACGAAATTACCCCTGCCCAAGAAGCCGCGCTGAAGGCCTATGTGGAAAGCGGCAAGGGTTTCATTCCCATCCACAGTGCATCTTACTGCTTCAGAAATTCCGATTGGTATGTCTCTGCGGTCGGAGGGCAATTCAAATCCCACGGCACAGGGGATTTTACAGTAGATATCGTCAAGCCGGAGCATCCGATTATGGCAGGCGTGGAGGTTTTTGAGACTTGGGATGAGACATATCTCCATACAAGCATCAATCCCGATATGACCGTGCTCATGGAACGGGAAGAAAATGGGCATCGCGAGCCATGGACTTGGATTCGTGAACAAGGTAAGGGACGTGTTTTCTACACAGCCTATGGACATGATGAAAGAACTTGGTCCAAGCCGCAATTCCACCAATTGGTAGCCAATGGGGTTCTTTGGGCGATCGGCGATAAAGTCGCCGGACAGGTAGCTTCATTCGATATCCCGCAACCGACATTTCGGGATGCTGAGATTCCAAACTACGAAAACCGCGACCCTGCACCTAAGTTTCAGTTGCCAATGAGTCCAGAGGAGTCCATGAAACTGGTTCAGGTTCCCGTTGGTTTTGAGTTACAGTTGTTTGCCTCCGAGCCGGATATCGTAAATCCGATGGCCATGTGTTGGGATGAGAAAGGAAGGCTTTATGTCATCGAAACTAAAGATTACCCCAATGAAGTGCGTACAGAAGGCGGAAATGACAGGATCAAGATTTTGGAAGATACCGACGGAGATGGAAAAGCTGACAAAATCACGGTGTTTGCTGACGGGCTGAACATCCCTACCAGCATTATGGCCATGAATGGGGGTATTTTGATTTCCATGGCACCGGATTTCATTTTTTTGAAAGATACAGACGGCGACGACAAGGCCGATGTGCGTGAAGTCATCATGACAGGTTGGGGTAAAAGCGATACCCACGCCGGGCCGTCCAATCTCAAATATGGATTTGATAACAAGATTTGGGGAGTTTTGGGATATGCAGGTTTTAGAGGTACCGTCGGAGGAGAGGAATTCAATTTCGGTCAAGGTGTTTATCGTTTTGAAAGAGATGCGTCAGCCTTGGAGTTCCTTGGTTCGACCAGCAACAATACCTGGGGTCTAGGATTTTCTGAAGATTTCAACGTTTTCATCTCGACAGCAAACGGTCAGCACAGCGCCTATATGGCGATGACGAGGGAGTTTGTCAAACGGCCGATCTCCGGTGGCGTCAACAATACGGTGTTTGGTATCGAAACCCACTCAGATATGCCTCACTTGACGCCGGCCCTGCGTCAGGTAGATTACCATGGTGGCTATACTGCGGCGGCAGGACACAATTTTTACACGGCTCGAAATTTCCCGAAAAAATACTGGAACCGCATCGCTTTCGTAGCAGAGCCAACCGGCAGAGTACTGCACAACGCAATCATCGAAAAGGACGGTTCAGGGTTTATAGAGAAAAATGGTTTCAACATCCTTGCTAGCTCAGATGAATGGTTCTCGCCGGTTCATGCCGAAGTCGGCCCTGACGGGGCATTGTGGGTTGCGGACTGGTACAATTTTATCATCCAACACAATCCTACGCCGCGGGGATTTGAAAATGGAGCTGGAAATGCCTACATCAATCCCCTGCGGGACAACAAGCATGGCCGCATTTACAGGATTGTCTACAAGGGTAATGACGATTACAAAACCCTCCAAATTGATCCAAATTCCAATAAGGACTTGATCAAAGGGCTGAAGAGCGACAACATGTTTTGGAGGATTACCGCCCAGCGGCTGATCGTCGAAAAGCAAAACAAGGACATTGCCGGAGACCTGTATAAATTGGTCGGTGATCGTTCTGTGGATGAAATTGGTCTCAATGCACCTGCAGTGCACGCCCTATGGACACTTCATGGCCTTGGGCTGTTGGATGGAAGTGATGCCAATGCTTTGCAAGTTGTTACCAAAGCGCTCAGCCATCCGTCAGCTTCCGTAAGGAGAAATGCGATTATGGTATTGCCCAAGGATACCAATCTTTTCACAAAACTTCAAGCGGCCAAGCTTTTTGAGGATGCTGATTTCAATGTAAGAAAAGCAGCATTCCAGGCACTTGTACATGTTCCTGAAGATCCCAACGTCGGCAATTTCCTCTACCGTGCGAGTTTGGACGAGGAAAATGCCAAGGACAAATATCTTCCACAGGTGATCTTTGCGGGCGTATTGGCACATCCTGCGTATTTTGAATCCAACATCATGACGCTCTTGCAGGGAGAAAAAGCCGACACGCTTTACACCTTGACAGACAGAATTGCCAAGAGCTTCGTGGAGGAAGAATACAACTTGGATAGGAGGGCACCGATTGCTTTCCCACCGGATGTCAAGGACAAGGAAATCCATATCCGAACTGAATTGGCGAAAGGAAATGGTGGCCTCGTTGGTGCAATTATCGCCCAAGGAAACAAAACCAACGGCTACACCATGTATGTCGTCGATGACAAACTGAGCTGGGTGGTCAAGCAAAACGGCAAATCCTTCAAAATCACGAGCCCAAAGAAAATACCTGATAACCTATTTTCAGTGTATGCCAATTTGCTGGAAGATGGAAGCATGAGCCTGTACATCGACGGAGAATTGGTCGGGAAGCAAAAGGCGAATGGATTATTCACTGAAGACCTTGTGCCTGCGAACATACGGATCGGCGACGACTGGAATGGTGAAAACCAAGTTGGCGACTATGAAGACGATAATTGGCTGCGTGGCCGAATGTCCAACGAGAGCTCTATCAGCTTCAAGAATCCAAAATGGGATACCGGGGACATGGTGGCGGCGATTCGCGGAGGGTCCAAGCCGAAATTCTCCCGTGAAACAGCACTGGTTGTGAAAGTTGGTGTCATTCCACACGAAATGAAATACAACGTTACCAGCTTTAAGGTCAAAGCCGGGCAGGCGGTGATTCTGGATTTCGAAAATAAGGATTTCATGCAGCACAACTTGATCATTGCCACTCCGGGCAGTTTGGAGAAGGTTGGAAAAGCAGCGGACGACATGGCGCGGGATCCCAAAGGCATGGAGAAAAACTATATCCCTGATATGCCTGAGATCATTATTTCCTCCAAATTGGTCAATCCGGAAAGCGTGGAAACGCTTATGTTCTACGCGCCAAACCAGCCGGGCGAATATCCATTTGTCTGTACTGTGCCAGGTCACTGGCGAATCATGAACGGAAAAATGATCGTGGAATAATGGCTTTGGACGTAACTTTTGGCGTGAGTACCTGGCTTTGGACCTCGCCATTCAATACCAAAACCCTGGAGCTTTTTCCCAAAATCAAAAAGATGGGATTCGATGCGGTGGAGATTCCTGTCGAAGACCCTGCATTGGTTGATGTGAAGGAAGTCAAGGCAGCCTTGGCGGACAATGGACTGAAACCCATCATTTGTGGCGCTTTTGGCCCGACAAGGGACCTTACCCATGATGACCCGAAGTTCCACCAGATTTGTTTTGATTACCTGCGCGCCTGTTTCGAGATCAGCGCCGTCTTGGGGGCTCGTTTTGTGGCGGGCCCAATGTATTCGGCTGTCGGCAAGGCCCGTTTGGTTTCCGACGAACAAAGGAAAATCGAATGGGACCGTGCTGTCAACAACTTGTACAAGGTTTGTCAAATGGCGGAAAGTTTTGGCCAAGAGATCGCTTTGGAGACGCTGAACCGCTTTGAGACCGATCTTGTCAATACTGCCAAAGACTTGATGAAAATGGTGGCAGATATCAACCATCCGGCAGCCAAGGTGCTATTGGATGGCTTCCACTTGAGCATCGAAGAGGCCAATCTCGAGGAAGCGGTGAGAACCGTGGGTGATAAACTTATTCACGTCCAAGTCTCGGAAAATCATCGCGGTATTCCCGGAACAGGGCAAACCAACTGGGAATCGTTCAGGCGTGGCTTGGAAGCGGTCGGGTACCGAGGCGTGGTTTCGATCGAAAGCTTCACTCCTAACGTGCAGGAACTGGCAGGAGCCGTTTGTATTTGGAAGCCGCTTGCCCCAAGCCAAGATGGATTTGCCGAACAAGGCCTGAAGTTTTTGAAAGAGTGGGCGGGGAGGATTTAAGAATGTAAAATGATGAATGATATATGCCGAATGGCTTTGGAACCTGAGGAGACTTCATGATTCGAAAATCGGAGTTTAATGTTTTTGACCCCTCATCAATCAATATCGAATGACGAACGCCGAATAATGAATTACGATTTGCTCTACCCACCACCTTCCATGGTCTATTTACTATGGACTTTCGACTCGGAACACTGCAATAACCAATTAACTATCAACTTTCTAACTCTACCATCATGACCCAAAAGAAAATCAATATCGCTATCATCGGACTGGGCTTTGGGGCGGAATTTATCCCCATCTATCAGAAGCACCCCCTCGCCAATATGTATGCGATCTGCCAAAGGAATGAACAAAAGCTCAACGAAATCGGGGATGCGTTCGGCGTGGCAGTCAGGTACACGGACTATGATGAATTGCTCAAGGATCCCAACATCGATGCCGTCCACATCAACACGCCGATTCAGTCACACGCGGAGCAATCTTTGAAAGCCCTGAGGGCTGGGAAGCACGTGGCCTGTACCGTGCCCATGGCAACCACGGTGGAGGAATGCCGCCAAATCGTGGAGGCATGCGAGGAAACTGGCCTGACGTACATGATGATGGAGACAGTCGTCTATTCCCGCGAATTCTTGTTTGTCAAGGAAATGTATGAGAAAGGGGAGTTGGGAAAAATCCAGTTTCTCCGCGCAAGCCATCAGCAGGAAATGGCGGGCTGGCCGGGCTACTGGGAAGGGCTGCCGCCGATGCACTATGCTACGCACTGTGTGGGGCCGGTTTTGGCTTTGCCGGGCGCACAGGCCGAGTACGTTTCCTGCTTTGGTTCGGGAAGGATCGATGAAAACCTGATTCCAAAATACGGTTCTCCCTTCGCCATCGAAACCTGCCATATCAAATTGAAGGATTCGGATTTATCTGCCGAAGTGACCCGTTCGCTTTTCAATACCGCGCGACAGTATCGGGAAAGCTTCGATGTGTATGGTTCCAAGAAATCCTTCGAATGGACTCTGATCGAGCACAAGCCGCATGTTATCCATACCGGGGAAGAGCCTTCCTTGGTGGAGGTACCTGACTATGCGCACCTTTTGCCTAAGGAAATTGCTTCCTTTACGACCGCGGGCGTATATGATTCCGATGACAACCAACACCTATCCTTCATCCAAGGCGCTGGTCATGGCGGTTCGCATCCCCATTTGGCTCATGCGTTTTTGACAGCATTGGCAGAAAAGAAATCACCTTATCCGGACCACCGCCAATCCGCCAACATCACCTGCGTGGGTATTTTGGCACATGAGTCTGCGATGGCTGGTGGAAAGATTATTCCTTTGCCGGAGTTCACCTTGAAAAAATGACTTGAAAGCCCTCTGATAACCGGAGGGCTTTTTTTCTATCTGGACCTCACAGCCCCGACTTAAAAATCCGGTCCATTAAAACCCATTTTTCTCCGGGTTTTGCCCAGGGAAGTGGCTGCTGAAAGCCCCACATCAGCGCTTCCCATTTGGCAATTACGGGGTTGGCAGCGTCCATCTTGGCTTTCTGCTCAAAGGAAAAATCATCCACGGTTTCCAGTATCATAAACATCCGGTTGCCGGTCCTGAAAATCTCTATATTCAGGATACCACAGTCAATATCATACTGCGTCACTTCCGGCCAAGCGGCACCCGGCGCATGGTATTTTTCATATTCCCGGATAGAGTCTGGATTGTCGATCAGGTCAAGGGCGAGGCAAAAGCGTTTCATCGTTTGGAGGTTAGGGTGTTTGGAAGAATGGAAGTTGGTACCAGGGGGTATTTTTTGAACTAATGTTATTGTCGGAAGTGTTTTTGGAATTCATGGATCGTGCGCGTTGCTGCTGCGTTCGAATCCGGCCAGGGAAAGGCTTCCGCGGAAATGTAACCTTGGTAGCCGATTTCCTTCAAAGCCTCGGCAATTGGTGCCATATCCGTATGGCCGAACCCCATCGGTTTTCGGTTCGAATCTGCAAAATGCACATGACCTATATACTTTCCGAATTCCTGAATGCTTTGTGCCAACGCTGTTTCCTCAATGTTCATATGGAAAAGATCCGCCAAGAGTTTGACTTGATTGGGTTTCAATGATGCCAACAGTGACACACTGCTTTCCAAGGTATTGAAAAGGTTGCTTTCATAGCGGTTCAGCGGTTCATAGATCAAATGAACGCCAAGGGATGACGCTTTGTCTGATAGGATTTCAAGACTCTCTCTGAACCATTCGACGGTCTGCTGCCGATCCGCCCCCGGCTGGACATTGCCTTGCATAGAGCCAATGATCGCGGGTGCTCCGAACCTTGCGCCGAAAGCGATCATATCCGAAACGAAGGCCTGCGCCTTGGCGCGCATTGTCGTATCAGGGTCTGTCAATGTCAAGCCATGCAGCACCTTACCCGCACCGGTGCCTACGGCAGCCAAGCTGAGTCTGTGTTTTGCCAGAAGTTTTTCCAGTTCACTGGGATCGATGCTGTCTGCAGAAGCCGTAAACAGCTCCACGCCATCAAATCCCAACTCTGACGCTTGCTTCATGCCCATTTCCAGATCATTCCAAAAAATCCAAGGCCCGGTTTTGATCTGCGGGACCAAGGCTATGGTGACAGCGGATTTGATCATTGGTCTTCGAGATTAAGCATGATTTTGATGATTCCCTGCGGATTTGCCGCCCAAGCCGCCATCGTTTCAGGCCCTTGGTCGATAGAGATGACTTTGCTGACTACGGCATCTACTGGAAATTTCCCTGCTTCCAGATAGGAAATCACTTCCGGGAAATCCGTCCTGCCCACACAATTGCGCGAGCCGAGGATTTCGATTTCCTTTTGGACAAACAAAGATGTATTGAAGGAAACCGGCGCCTTTGCATAGCCGATGCAAACTACCCGACCGAGAAACGCCACTTCCTCCACAGCTGCTTGGTAGGTAGCCGGACTGCCGACTGCTTCGATGATTACATCCGGCCCGTCCCCTGCGGTAATTTCCTGCAGCGCCTGATGTAAATCTACTTCGGACGGATTGATCGTATGCGCCACACCGATTTTGCGCGCAATCTCCAGCTTGGAATCGTCGACATCGATGGCAATCACTTTGGCACCTTTATTCACCGCAGATGCAACAGCGCCCAGGCCCACAATTCCGCAGCCGATCACGGCAACGCGGTCCTCTGCACTTACCCGTCCGCGGCTCACTGCATGGAAACCCACCGTCAGCGGCTCCACCAAGGCGAGTTCGCGGAGACTGAGTTTCTTGGAGGGAAAAACATCCTGCCAAGGTGCCGTGACATACCGGGTCATCGCTCCTGGACGGCGGACACCCATCGTCTTGTTGAATTTGCAGGCATTGGGCCGACCTTTGCGACAGGCGACACATGTCCCGCAGGCGAGATAGGGGTAAAGCGTTACTTTTTCTCCAGGACGAACCTCGGAGGGGACATCAGCGCCAATTTCCACGATCGTGGCTCCAACTTCATGTCCTAGGACATTGGGGTATTCCTGCAGCGGGAAAAGGCCTTTGAAACCATTCAAGTCTCCCCCGCAAAATCCAACCATGCCTACCTCGAGCAGGACTTCACCGGCCTTGGGTGTAGGTTTTTCGATTTCCCGGACTTCCGTTTTTCCGACTTCGGTAAGAAACAGTGCTTTCATTTAATTCATTTTGGGCGTTTTTGCCTTTTTCTAATCAACATTTTTGGGAAGGAAATCAAACAGCTTCGTCTCGATCAAATATTGTTTTCAGGCCTTCCTTCATACCACATCTGGTTTTTGACCGGGGCGACGAGTTGCTGGATCTCCAGCATAAGCTCGCTTGGAATTTTTACTTCCAAAGCATCGATGTTCTTGTCAACAATATGAGTTTCGCACATGCCCACGATCGTCGTAGCGATCGCTTTATGGTCGACGGCATAGCGAATAGCGACATCACTCAGACGCAGACCATATCGTTTACAAAGCGCCGACAATTTTGGCTGCGTGGCCTTGACGGCTTCCGGCGAACGGTGCCACGGGGGTAATCTCTCCTCAGAAAGAATCCGCTGCAGCAGTGGTGCGGCATTCATCAAGCCGAAACCTTGTTCCTTGGAAAGCGGTATCAGTTCATCATTAATCTGGTCCTCAAGCAGGTTGTAATGGGCCCACGACAAGACCGTATCGGGCTGGGTCTCCCGTGCTATATGCGCCAGATACCGGACGGGAAGTCCTGTGATTCCCCAAAACCGCGCTTTTCCGGATTGGACTACTTCCTTTATTGCAGGCACTGCTTCTTCTATGATAATCTGCTTGTCCACAAACTCGATGTCATGCAGTTGGAACAAATCCAGGTAATCCGTCTTCAGCCGCATCAAGGATTCATCGATGCTCGCGAGGATTTTTTTTCTGGAAAAATCAAAATCCTGCAATCCATACCTGCCGCACTTGCTGGCGAGGATAATTCCCTGCCGCCTGCCTTCGAGTGCCTTTCCGAGTCTGGACTCTGCAAGCGTCAATCCGTAAAAAGGCGAAACATCGAAAAAATTAATGCCCCGATCGATGGCCTTGTGCACCGAGCTGACGGCTTCATTTTCATCCACTGGATCAAAGACATTTCCCATCGGGGATGCGCCAAAGCCGAGTACGGAGACATTTAATCCGGTTTTGCCAAGGGTTCTGAATTGCATGTTTTTTGGTGGAGTGCGTTAAGATTAGCTAAGACCCAAGATAGGGCAAAATGGGAAAAATCCTTGATCCGCCTATGGAAGAAATCAAGGAATATGTTGTTTAGCAACTGAATTTGGGGAAGTATTGGTTGAAATCTCTTGCTAGTCCCATTGCGATGATATTCTTGTAATAATCATCACTTACCTGCCGTTAGGGTCGTTCTATTTTTGCATTATGCAAAACGTCCACCTTGGCCTCAAGGAAAATTGGAGGCAATTCAGCCTGTTGGTCATCGTCAATGCTTTTGTGGGCGGGATGGTCGGGCTCGAGCGGAGCATTCTACCCCAAATCGCGGAGGTGGAGTTTGGCATTGCCGCAAAAACGGCGATTCTCTCCTTTATTTTCGTTTTTGGTATCGTCAAAGCGCTGACAAATTACTTTGCTGGTGCTTTTGCCAATCGGGTGGGGAGAAAAAACCTGCTGGTTTTGGGCTGGCTGTTTGGCCTGCCAGTTCCTTGGATCCTGATGTTTGCCCCTGATTGGAATTGGATTGTAGCGGCTAATGTGCTGCTTGGCATCAACCAAGGTTTGGCTTGGAGTAGCACCGTGGTCATGAAGATTGACTTGGTCGGCGAAAAGCAGCGAGGCTTTGCGATGGGCCTCAACGAGTTTGCTGGCTACTTGGCAGTCGCTGTGGTGGCGTTTTTGACAGGCTATATAGCCTCGGCCTATGGACTTAGACCTTACCCTTTCTATATCGGAATTGGGCTGGCGGGATTGGGTTTGTTGGGGTCAATTTTCCTGGTAAAGGACACCAAGCACCATGTCGCAAAGGAACAAGAATTCTCTTCCATTCCCCGTCTTCGAAAACAATTTTGGGAAACTTCCTGGCGGCATCCCAACCTTGGGGCTGTGACACAGGCGGGCTTGGTAAATAACCTGAATGACGGCATGATTTGGGGGATTTTCCCCATTCTTTTGTCCGGCAAAGGCTTCGATTTGGCGCAGATAGGAATTGTTACCGCGGTGTATCCGGCGGTTTGGGGAATAGGACAGTTGTTTACCGGATTGTTAGCGGACGTTTTTCCGAAAAAGTGGCTTCTGTTTTGGGGAATGTTGCTGCAAGGTGTGGCGTTGCTTTTGTTTGTGTTTGCCAGGGATCTGTGGGGATACGTTGTTTTATCTGCTGTTTTGGGATTCGGGACGGCCTTGGTTTATCCGACATTTTTGGCAACTGTGGCTGAAAATACCCACCCCGGAGATCGGGCCAACAGCATCGGAATTTTCAGGCTTTGGCGGGATTTGGGTTACGCCATCGGAGCAATATTGACGGGATTTCTTGCGGATGCTTTTGGGATGACTGTCTCCATTTGGGCGGTTGGCTTGTTGACAATTTTTTCGGCAGGGGTCATTTCGGTCCGGATGATAGTACCTATTCCTCCTCGGTTCAAAGCTTGATTTCACCCCACGGTTAGACCAAGGGATTCATCGTCGGATCAGAAAACAAAATAGTCAGATGTCTAAATTATTTTTCGATGTTCTGTTCTTGGTCGGGATTTTTTGGATATTTTTCGACGCCTAATCTATATCCTTATGCGTAAATTACTACTTACCTGTTTTGTCGTGTTTTTGTGTTTTGAAGCATTTTCCCAAGAATCCATCGAGTGGACACCCGAATACGAAGTCACCTTGGAAGACTTCAAATCCAAGGGTACCAAGATCGACCCCTCCCTTAGCTCCTATTACCTTGGCGCCGGGATCAAAATGGATTTCAACTACGCGATGAGTAACTACGAGTACATGTTTACCAAAAACTTTAACTCAAAGGTCACCGTCGTATTTCAGCCAACGGCCTCGACCATCAAGGCCCCCAATTTGGAAATGGCCAACAATATGGTCGCCATGGCGGATTTTCAGTTTGATTTGGCGGAGTTGTATGCGCGCAAGTTCAGAAAAAAGATCTACGACGAAAAGGAAGCTTTTTCAGACCCCAACAAGCTCGGGGCCTTCTTTGAAAGCGTGAATAAGGATTGGAACGATAGGAGCACCCAATCCATGGAAGAAGC
This sequence comes from Mariniradius sediminis, assembly GCF_021491425.1. Classification (NCBI taxonomy): domain Bacteria; kingdom Pseudomonadati; phylum Bacteroidota; class Cytophagia; order Cytophagales; family Cyclobacteriaceae; genus Mariniradius; species Mariniradius sediminis. The sequence goes on from NZ_JAKEVZ010000003.1 coordinate 196,583, forward strand.
CGATCTCGGGATGAACCGGGAAGCGCTCGATCGCATGCACAAGGAAGTGCTTCTCGAGCTCGAGCAGTACCCTGACTTTTGCAAAGAATGCAAGCCGGTGAAGAAGAAAAAGTGAGGGTTAGCAATTGATCAAAATTTCTCCTCCGCAATAATCACATCGTAATCAAAACCCTTCAAATGAAAAATCAACGGTCTTATCTTCTTTTGATGCTTTTGTTTTCTATTGGCATATTTCATCAGGTCTGCTTTGCCCAGGGAACTATTTTTCTAAACAAGTACAAGCGTCCGATTAAGGATGTAACAAAGTATGAGCCGCGTTATTTTCAAACTACGGAGGAAAGCAAATCAAATATTCGAGTTGCGAAGACTTATAACTTGGACAGTGTTTTGGTACAAGAGAAGGTCGAGTATCTTGGGAAAAAAGGGAATGTATTACAATATTCGTTAAAGGATTTTGATCAAAATTCCCGGGCCGTTATCAGAGTTTATCGAGTAGATAATTCCAGTAAGTCTACTGTTGATTCTGTGTTTCATTCTAATGGGATACTTGCGGCTTTCAAAAGAACTGCGAATTGGCAACTGGTTGAGGAAAAAAGATGGGATAACTCGGGCAATCCTTTAGACCTCGGGCTCTTTCGGGAGGCTTCCATTGTTGGCGGGCCGGAGGCCTGGGACAACTTCTTGGGTAGTAACCTGAATTACCCCTCTGAAGCGCGGTCCGACCGAGCCGAGGGCATGGTATATCTAGCGTTCCAATTGGACGAGGAAGGAAGAATTTCCGAGATTGAAGTAATGAATCCAGAAGACGTGCATCCAGCGTTGGCCAATGAAGCCTTGAGGGTGATGAAAAAGTATCGGAAAAATTTCTCTCCCAAAGTCGAAAACGGCAACCCGGTGAAGACGGAAATGTATCTGCCAATTCGTTTCAAACTTTGATCTCATCAGATCCAAGTTAGTCAGAAGTCGGCAATTTCATCTCCTAGAAGTAATCGTACAGTTTAATCCAAATAATACACCCGCTTCACCCGGCTGCTGATATTGGTTAGCAGTTCATAGGGAATGGTCCCGATGCGTTCGGCGAGTTCCTTCAGAGAAATGCCGGGTCCATAGATCAAAACTTCATCGCCTTCACGCACCTCCAAGCCCGTCACGTCCAGCATGGTCATATCCATGCAGACATTGCCGATCACGGGTGCACGGTGTCCATGGATGAGCACGAAGCCCCTGCCATTGCTGAACCGTCTGTCATAACCGTCCGCATAGCCGATTGCGATGGTGGCGATTTGGCCGTCCTTGTCCATTTTCCCCTTTCTGCTGTAGCCAATGGTTTCTCCTGCTTTTAGGTGTTTTACTTGGGAGACAGTGGTTTTCAGGCTGCTGATTGGTTTCAAGTGTCCCTCATATAGTCCGCTGACCTCTACGCCGTAGAGCCCGATTCCCAAGCGCACCATGTCCATTTGGTATTCGGGGTACCTGACGATGCCCGCTGAGTTGAGTGCGTGGCGGAGTGGGCGGTAGCCGAGTGCTGATTCCAAGGTGGCGCACATTTTCAGGAAATCCTCCAATTGTCGGATCGAGAATTCATGGTGGGCCTCCTCGTCGGCACCTACGAGGTGGGTGTACATACTGGCTATTCTCAGTTCGGGAAAATCAATGATCAGCGTTTTCAAATCCTGCAAATGCTCCATTTCGAAACCAAGGCGGTGCATGCCCGTGTCAAAGTCGAGGTGGATATGCATGTCGGTGCCTTGGTGGCGACAGTATTTTCCCAGTTGTTTGAAAAAATCCAGGCTGTAAACGACAGGTTCCAAGTGGAACTGCTGCAGGTGGATGAAGGACTCCTGTACCGGATTGAGTACCATAATCGGCAGCTTGATACCTGCTTCCCGAAGTGCGACGCCTTCATCGGTGTAGGCGACGGCGAGGTAGTCGGCCCCCATTTGCTGTAGATGATTGGCGATCTCGGCGGCCCCACCTCCATAGGCGAAAGCCTTGACCATCACCATGATCTTGGTATGGGGTAGGATTTTTGATTTGTAAAAATTGTAATTGTGGGTCAGCGCATTGAGGTTGATCTCCAGAGTGGTACCATGTATCCGCTGCTGCAGCCGATCGACGATTTGCTCGAAGCGGAATTCCCTTGCACCCGTGATGAGGATCAGGTCGTTTTCGAAATTGAGCTCGGAGATACCGGCAACCAATGACTTGGTGTCCGCAAAATGGCGCGATTCGCCTTGAAAATGGGAAAGTGCCTGTCGAATATGCTGTCCAACCGCCACCAGAAAGTCAACCCGGTGGTATTGGAGGAGCTCGGCGATTTTTTGGTAAACCTCCTGGGGCTTTCCCACCTGCAACATGTCTGAGAGGATCACCACTTTCCTGTCTTTGGGCCGCTGCGCGCTCATAAAGTCTAATGCTAGCCTAAGCCCTGCCAAGTCATTGTTGTACGTATCATCGATCAATAGGCAGTCGTTGATACCTGGCTTCAAGGTTAGCCGCATTTCCACAGCTTTCAGGTGGCTGATGCCTTCTTGGATATCTGTCGGCTCCAAACCCAAGGTGAGTGAGGCCACAATTACATGGCGAATGTTTTCGAGCGATGCCTCGTCCAAGAAGGGAACCGAAAAGGTAAAAATGCTCAAATCCGGCCGCATCAGCAGGATTTTGGCATGATCCGGATCCTTGCGAACGGTCAGGGTATAGTCGCAGCCGACATCGTCCGACCAGACAATCAGACGCTCCTCTCCCAATTTGTCCAATAAATGCTGGTGGATCGCCGCATGTTCCTTTCGGCAAATGACAAATTTACTGTGGTCAAACAGCAGCGCTTTTTCCTTCAGTTTTTCTTCCATCGAGGGAAAACCTTCCTCGTGGGCGGTACCGATATTGGTGAAAATCCCGATTTCGGGTTTGAGGATCGCTTCCAATTTGGACATTTCTCCCTGTTTGGAGATACCGGCTTCCATGATGGCGGCTTTGTCGGTGGCGTGGATGCCAAACACGGAAAGTGGTACGCCGACTTGACTATTGTAGCTCTTGGGGCTTTTGGCGACGGGGAATTTTCTTCCCAAAACCTGCCCCAGCCATTCCTTTACGATGGTCTTGCCGTTGCTCCCGGTGATGCCGACGAGGGGGTTTTTAAACAGACTGCGCTGGTATGCCGCCAGTTGGTGGAGTGCGGCATGCGTATTGTCAACCAGGATGAAACTTGCCCGATGGGACATAGACGCAGCGTCGGGGAAGTCATTTTTCACCAAAAAACAGCTCACTCCCAAATCCAACAAAGAAGGCACGAACGTGTGACCGTCAAATTTGGCGCCTTTGAGTGCCACAAAAAGCGTGGACTCTGGCTGCAGAATGTTCCTCGAATCGATGGATACCATCGATATAAGCGCGTCCTCTGAGGGTCCGAGCAATTGCCCTTGGACAATATCGGTAATCTGTCGGGGCGTGAGCGATTGGATCATAACCTAAAAATAGCAATTGTCGATCAATGCTCTTTCTTTTTAAAAAATACTTGCTTGATCCATCGAGGTAAGAATATCGCACCCAAAAACAAATAGGGATAGTACGTCAGCAACCTCCACAAGATACTCGTCACGAAGGTGTAGCCATTGAGGAACTCGGCAAAGAACTGGGCAAAGAAAAACTCTGCCGTGCCACTGCTGCCCGGGGTTGGCGATATCATCATTACGATCCACATGATGACCTGTCGGGCGAAAATCGTGATGTGCTCATAGATATCCAAATCAGCATAAGCTCCAATTAGTGCATTGAGCATCAAGTACCTGGAACTCCAAATGAATATCGTCGCAACAATTATCGTCACCCAATATTTGGCGTTTTTACCTATGAGTTCCTTCGAGGCTTCGATGATTTGGTTGCCGTACTCGTTGGCTGAATGCTTCCATTTCCGAAGCCATTTGATGGAATATATTTTTAACAACACCCATTTGAAAACCCGGGGCTTGTAAAAAAGCGCCAATGCCATCACGAGCGAGTACGAAGCATACAGTCCATAGGAAATCCAAAACAGGACCTCGATACTCCTACCAAACCGCATTTCCATGATCCTTCCAGAAGGGAAAATGTTTCCTTGGGCAAAATACAGGATGATGGGGGCGCCAATGACAAAAAACAGGTTATCTAGGATCGCCGTGACCATCACGTAAGCGATGGCCTTTCCAAGTTTGATTCCTTCCCTGTTCAGAATAAAAATGGCAACTGCCGAACCGCCGACCACCGAAGGTGTTACCGCAGACGCAAATTCCCAAAGAATGATCACATATAATGCCCTTGACCAAGTGAGTTGCCTGTCCGTGATTTCCCTGATTCTGAAAATGTACCCTACATCCCGTCCCAAAATCACCAAGATCGCCAAAAATATCCAACCAACCGATGCGTCAAAAACCCCTTTGAGCGTATTGGCATTGACCGAGGGATCTGTGTAAAACATGTAAAAAACGATCGCCAAACCAATGAGGATTGGAACCCATACTTTATTGGGGTTGAGTGTCTGGAAAATCTTCTTGTTGTCCAACTTCATACTTATGCAGCGGCAACAGGTTCTTTTTTCTCAACCCAAAAATTGTTGAAGCCTTCACCTATCGTGATTGTCACGAGTGAAAGCTGCAGGAGATCCAAAATGGCCAAAAATGTATAAATCACAAATATTTTGTCGGGTTTGTACTGAACAAACTCCGTGAAGGGAACCCGGTCACGAAAGCTGATCTTTTCCAAGACAAAATCCTTTTGTTGCTCAATGGTATATGGATACTGCACAACCGTGTGTTTGGTTTCGTCAGTCCGGTTGGCATATTTGGACATGACCTTTTGGAAGACCTTCAAAAGCTTGAACAAGTCCAAATCCTGCATCTCTGCATCCACATCCTCAGCCTTGGAAAGCTGCTCCAATTCCCATTGGATATTGCCCCTTTTTTCCTTGGAGAGTCTTTGCTCTTCGAGACTTGCCAACTCGACGATCACGGATTTGTACTTTTTGTATTCCAGCAAGTGCCTGATCAATTCCTCCCTAGGATCGATTTCGTTCCCCTCCTCATCCGATTCGGGTCGAGGCAGTAGCATCCGGGATTTGATTTTCATCAACGTGGCTGCAAAGAGGATAAATTCGCTCGCGACTTCGATCTCCATCTTCTCCAAATGGTGGATATACTCCAAAAAGTCCTGGGTGATTTTGGCTATCGGAATGTCATAGATATCCAGCTCATCTCTTTCGATGAAAAAGAGCATCAGGTCGAAAGGTCCCTCAAAGAGAGGCAATTTGATTTCGAAACTCACTGGAAACTATATTATTTATATTATTTTTGCGCCCGAACGGATTTCAAAGATATCCATTTAATGGTAAATTAAACACCCTACAGGTAAATTCAAGCCTGTATCGAAAGCCACTCCCGAAATTATCTTTTTCAAAACATTATGCGGATGCTGTTGTTTATTACCTTTATCATGTAACACATTGCTGATGACCATCAAACCTGGAAAATTGCTCGCACAGATCGACTCACCCGACGATCTCAAAAAATTTTCGAAAGACCAACTGGTCCAAATTTGTGATGAACTGAGACAGTACATCGTGGATATCGTGTCGGTTTATGGCGGACATTTCGGCGCGAGCTTAGGCGTAGTGGAGCTGACCGTCGCCCTGCATTATGTGCTGAATACACCGGAGGATCAACTTGTTTGGGACGTTGGACATCAGGCCTACGGACACAAGATTCTCACCGGGAGAAGGGATAATTTCCATACCAACAGGGTATATGGAGGTCTTTCGGGATTTCCAAAAAGGAAAGAAAGTGAGTTTGACACGTTTGGCGTGGGCCATTCAAGCACCTCCATTTCCGCAGCTTTGGGGATGGCTGTAGCTTCCAAATACAAGGGGGAAAAAGACAAACAGCACGTGGCCGTTATCGGCGACGGTTCCATGACTGGTGGGATGGCATTTGAGGCGATGAACCATGCGGGCGTTTCCGATACCAATCTGCTGATTATTCTCAACGACAATTGCATGTCCATCGACCCCAACGTGGGGGCACTCAAGGACTACCTCACAGATATCACCACTTCCCATACCTACAACAAGGTAAAGGATGAAGTGTGGAGCCTTTTGGGTAAAATATCCAAATTTGGCTCATCAGCCCAAGAGATCATCTCCAAAATCGAAGGAGCCATCAAGTCCGCAGTTTTGAAGCAAAGCAACCTCTTCGAATCGCTCAATCTGCGCTATTTTGGCCCTGTCGACGGTCATGATGTCAACCACTTGGTAGAGATCATCTCCGACCTTCGCGATATTCCAGGTCCAAAAATACTTCACTGCGTGACCGTCAAAGGCAAAGGCTATGGCCCAGCCGAAAACGGCAACAAGACTACTTGGCACGCACCGGGGCTATTCGACAAGGTCACAGGGGAGATTTTCAAAAAGGTTCCAAGTGCGCCCCAGGCTCCAAAGTACCAGGATGTGTTTGGACATACCATTGTCGAATTGGCCAAAGAAAACCCCAAAATCATGGGGGTGACACCTGCGATGCCTTCAGGCTCTTCCATGAATATCATGATGAAGGAAATGCCTGACCGCGCATTTGACGTGGGTATTGCCGAGCAGCATGCTGTCACGTTTTCTGCCGGCTTAGCCACGCAAGGGCTAATTCCGTTCTGCAATATCTATTCATCCTTCATGCAGCGTGCCTACGACCAGGTTGTGCACGATGTGGCGCTGCAAAATCTTCAGGTAGTTTTTTGTCTGGATCGCGCCGGCTTTGCGGGAGCGGATGGGCCGACGCACCATGGGGCCTATGATTTGGCCTATTTCCGTTGCATTCCCAACATGGTCGTTTCCGCGCCTATGAATGAAGAAGAACTCCGCAACCTGATGTTCACAGCCACGCAGTTCGAAGGGCCGTTCTCGATCCGTTATCCGAGAGGCCAAGGCGTAATGCCGGAATGGAGAACGCCTATGCGCGAAATTCCGATCGGCCAGGGACGCATCGTGCAGGAAGGTGAGGAAGTGGCTATTTTGACAATCGGACACATTGGGAACTATGCAGTCGAGGCTTGTGCAATGCTTGCGAAAGAAGGATTGAAGCCCGCACACTACGACATGCGATTTGTGAAGCCGCTTGACGGAGAGCTATTGCAGGAAGTTTTTGGGAAATTCAAGAAAGTACTGACTGTGGAGGATGGCTGTATCATGGGTGGATTTGGTTCTGCCGTGATCGAATGGATGTCAGACCACGGCTATGCCGCCCAGGTAAGGCGCTTGGGGATTCCGGACCGCATTGTGGAGCATGGCGAACAGATCGAGCTTCACCGCGAATGTGGCTTCGACCCCGAGGGAATTGCCAATGCCGTACGGGAAATGGTGGAGGTTGAGGTTTAGTAGGGCCTATGCCGACGGTTCTGAATGTCTTTGGGTATCGCTTCTTTTTCTATTCCAACGACCATGATCCCCCGCATATCCACGTTGAAAAGGGAAATGCTACGGCAAAATTTCTTCTCAGGCCTATTGAATTGGTAAAATCGAAAGGATTTGGAGCAAAGGACCTTAAAGAAATTCGTAAATTTATTGAGCTTTATCAGTTGACACTAGAAGGATCTTGGAATGAGTATTTTGACAATAAGTAAATCACCCTTAGCAATAGACGTCAGGTTCGATGAGGCCAGAATGTATATTTCTTTAGAGGATGGACGGGAACTTAGTATTCCTTTGGAGTGGTTCCCAAAGCTACGAGATGCAAACCAAGAGGCACTTTTGAATTTTCGTTTCATTGGTGGAGGAGAAGGTATTCATTGGGAGTCCTTGGACGAAGACATTTTAGTGACAAACCTATTATAGGGAGAACAAATTTTGGTCTAACGATTACGGTAGCAGCTAGGTGATATTTCTCGAGCTTAAGCTATCAGCGAATAAGTTCTACTAATGTTGTTTGAGTTGAGCCGATTTTGGTCATTGACTTTAAGAAATCAAAGGTTCATCATTTGGGGTTGAAAGCTCCTTTAAAATCACCGATCAAATTGACGATGCATTTTATATAACCAATACTTCATCGTTACTTTTGGGTTATTAAAGTGCCTTGAAAGAAAAATTATTTTTATGCCCCACTTCACCAAAACCGGCCAAGGACAGCCTCTGATCCTGATCCATGGATTTTGCGAATCCAAAGAAATATGGATTGAAATGACCGAAGCCTTGGCGGCTACGCATACCGTTTTTGCCTTTGACCTGCCCGGTTTTGGGGACAATCCCCTATCGAAAAAGGAAATCTCGATGGAAAGTTTGGCCGCTGACATGGCCGATTGGATGGAGAGGGAGCGGATTGAGTCGCCTATTGTGATTGGACATTCCTTGGGCGGTTACGTGACCCTCGCGTTGGCGGAACTTTTGGGCCCAAGATTGAAGGGAATTGGCCTTTTCCACTCGACCGCATTGTCGGATGATGCAGAGAAAAAACACACCCGCAACAAGGTCATTGCTTTTTTGGAAAAGAACGGCATTGACCCGTTTTTGGAATCCTTTGTTCCAGGGCTTTTCGCTCCATCAAAGGCTGTGCATCTCGAAAGCAGGATTCAATGGTTGATCCGAGAGGGAAAGCGCAGCAGTACCGCCGCATTGATCGCTTACACCGCGGCCATGCGGGACAGGAAGGATAGGTTGGATGTTTGGAAGCATTTTTCGGGCAAAAAATTGTTGATCTCTGGACGTTTGGACACAGCGGTGAAAATTGAAAACAGCCGTCAACTCCAGCCTTTCGCAGACTTTTATCTCGAATTGGAAGATGCAGCGCATATGGGGATGTTTGAAGAGCCCGAAAAGTGCCTAAAGACGATTCAGGTTTTTATGGCTAACTGAATTTGCTCAGTTTCCTTTTGATCCGAGGGCGTTGCTGACAAAATCCCTCCCCAAACTCTCCCTGTACTGATACACAAAGTCGACACCCAACTCCCGGTACCTCTCAGCGTGGTCTTGGTAGCGGCTCAGTGCGAAAACCCGAAAAGACCGATCCTTGGCCCTTTTCATTTCGGTCAAAATCGTCAGGTTGGCAGTAAAGTCGCTGATAGTCAAAAAGATTAACTTGATGCGTTTAAAATCCACCTTTTCCCATAATTCACTGTCTGTCCCATCGGCCCACAGTACCTGGTGACCTTGCGCTTGGAGCTCATCAATCCGTTCGGCATCAAAATCCAGCCCAAGGACTTTTTTCCCATGGAGGGTAAGCAATGATTCAAAGGTAGGTTTGCCGATACTGCCCAAGCCGAGGACGAGAATTTCCGCAGTGCCAAAGTTTGTTGGTTCACAATCCACACTTTCAGTTTTCTTTCCAAGCCTAAGGATTCGTGCCTTATACCTGTCAAAAATCACATGGGCATTGGTCGCCAGCGGTGCCGCCAAAATAAATGAAAACGACATGAGCAGCGCCAAGACGACAATCCATTCACTCGGTATCAGCCCGATTTGTAGGCCTACGATCCCGACGATCAAGCCAAACTCACTGAAATTGGAGAGACTCAAGGCGCCAAGAAAGGCAGTACGGGGCTGAAGCGGAAATCGCAAAAGAACAAACAGGAACAATATTCCCTTGAGCAATGCCAAGGGCAAGAGTATCAAGGCAGCACCAAAAGTGGAGAGGCTGGGCAATCCAACGAGACCGACGTTGAGGAAGAAGGCGATCAGAAAAAAATCCTTGTATTCCGCCATGCGCTCATACAGATCCTCAGCCTTGGGATGGTTGACCAGCAGCATACCAATCACCAAGGCCCCTAAATCCGGCTTGAGTCCGACCAGCTTGAAGCTCAGGGCTCCCGCGATAAATGTGGCAAAAAAGCCAAAAAAGGAAAAAAGCTCACCATGGTCCATTCGCTGGAGTAGCTTGTCGAGAACCTTTTTCAGAATCCACAGAAATGCGGGCATCGCAAATACCCAAAGCGAGGGAACTACCCGATCTGAAAAAGCAATAAACAGTACCGCAAAAATGTCTTGAATGATCAGGATACCAATCGCGATTTTCCCGTGGTAGGAGTCAAATTCCCCTTTTGCCTCTAGGGTCTTTACCACAAAGACGGTGCTGGAAAAGCTCAGTGCGAAACCCAACATCAGGCTGCTTTGCATACTCAAACCGACGAAAATGCTGAACCCAAAATAGGCAAGCAGCACCATGATACCCGAAACTGCCAAAATCGTCAGCACCATATGGACGCTTGCCGTCGCCCATATTTCCGGCCTGAGCAGCTGCTTTACTTTGAGCTTGAGTCCGATGGTGAACAAGAGAATCATCACACCGATATCCGCCATGGCATCGATGACGCTGTTGAGATTGCCGTCCTGAAGTCCGGAAAAATTGATCAGAAATCCAGCAACTAAAAAACCTACCAAGGGAGGGAGTCCGATTTTTTTGGTGGCAAATCCGCAGGCAAAGGCAACTGAGAGCCAAATTGCCGCTACATAAAGTGGATCTGAGATACCCATGGCGTTGGTGTAAAATGAAAAGGAACTCATAATTCGGTTTCCCGGAATGCCTTTCGACAAAAGGCCCACATTGAGGGATTGCCTACACGATGGTTGGCAATGGAAAAGTAGTCCTTATTTGGCAAGTATAAAACGAATTCTTTTTTGTGATTGGTCATTGTCATTGCCACATACCAGGTAAATGGATGCAACCAGGGTTTTGAAAACAGCAAAACCACTTTGGATTCCCGATTGGAACTGAATCCATCATTCGGGCTTGAATCATTTTCCCCTCTTATCTTGGGCCAAAATTTCAAGTAATCTTTTGTTGTCGGGATGCTCCAAAAACTGGTTGAACTCCAAGAAATACTTCCCGGGATCCTCGCCGACAAAGGCTTCGTAGCACCCGTCTTTTCCGGTATATCTTTCCTTGATAATTGGCAGGGGCTGATTGGCTTGCGCATATCCATGCCAGCCGTCCCAGTCTTTCACAATGAATGATATACTCGTCCCTTTCATTTCGGTGTACCGGTGCATGCCGCGCCGCTCATCCACCAATCCCACATATCCCGTTTCGGAAACCTTGTACACCTTGGCCCAGCCTTGGTCCACGATGAGTTCAAAACCCATTTTTTCCTCATAGAAAAGTTGCGCAGCCTGCATATCCTGGTAGTACAGCCAGGTGACTGCCCCATAAAATCCCATTCCAGCCGCCACACTGTCACTATGCGTTGGCAAGGCGGCAAAGCGCCTGAGCTGCGGCATCAGGCGTTCATTTTCGGGATGTTGTTTGAATGTCTCAAATTCCAGCAGGTAGCCTTCAGGATCCACTGCAACAAAGCCGTCGTGGGCATTGTTGGTTTTTGGCTTGTACTCGTATTTGATTTGTACATTGTGGGCCTTCAGGTAGGTGTACCATTCCGGCAATTGGTCGGTCAGGAGGGCAATCGCGACGGTTTTAGGTTCCTCAGCCTTGTGTCGACCGACCGCAGCATCGACCAAGGTCACGAAAGCATCCTGCGAAATCCGAAGCGTAAGGGCAAAACCATAATCCGACACGATCTCCAGCCCCAACAGCTTCTGGTAAAAATCCCGCGCCCGCGGAAAGTCCTTGTAGTACAAAAAAAGGTTAGTCGCGGAAATCCCAAAATCCGCCAAAGTTCGGAAGTCCGAATTTTTTGCCAAAAGTCGATTGATATGCGTGACGGGATAGCCCAGTAGCCGACCGAACCTGCGTGCTTCTGCCTCTCCCGAGGTTCCATCGCTCAGGGTCTTTTTCAGGTCAAGGTAAGCGTCCAAGCTGTTGCCCGAATAGAAGATCAGCACTTCCTTTCCTTTGGCGACATCTGCTGGGAACAATTGCGTTTGTACCAAATCAGCTTCCCGGTAGACGGATACACCATGCTTTTTGGCGATTTCCTCCGCTTTTTCAAAGAGACCATTCGTCTCTTCCGGAGCGAGTGGTGCACTCAAGGCAATCGGTTTGACGCCGGCTGCGACCATTTCGGCAAATGCTTCCATTTGTCCCAAATACTCGGCTTGTTGGGTTTGGTCTTTGTTTTGGCAGGAAAAAAACAATAAAACAACCAATGGCTGAACAAGCATCCAAGGTCTTAGGATGGTTTTGAAAAAGGGATTTTTCATGTGTGAAGCTGAATTGACAAATATCCAAACAGCGTCAATATAGGCCAAAATCAATCAAGCCAAAATACCATCTGAAAAATCCCAGCAACCGAACCGGATCAATCAGTCCTGTGGAATGGTAATGACCACGTTTCCGGTTTTCTGCCCTGTCTCGACGTAGCGATAGGCTTCGACGATATCTTCCAATTCATAGGTTCGGTCCAATACCGGTTTGAAGTACCCCTTCGCCGCCAATTCCCCCAAGAAACGGATATCCTCTTGTTCAGTGGTGGGAATTGGGAACAGCAGTCGCTTCCCTTTGGATTTGCTCAGCAAGATCGCTTTCCAGACGTTTTCTCCATTTTTGCCCAATTCGGTCGACATGTATTTTCCCTGTGGTTTCAACAACGGTTTGCATGCACCCCATGAGCTTTTGCCCACCGCATCGAAAATCAGGTCGAACCTCGTCGCTAAGTTGGAGATATCTTCCCGGGTGTAGTCGATCACCACATCCGCTCCCAGCGATTTCACCAAATCCACCTTTGCGGAAGGACAGACCGCGGTCACATGTGCACCGAAGTATTTGAGCAGTTGTACGGCTGCCGAACCGATTGCGCCGGTCGCGCCGTAGACCATCACTTGCTGTCCTGCTTGGGTCTTTGCTGCGCGGATATTGCCGAGTGCGTAGTGGGAACCTTCCGTCAACATGGCCGCGGTTTGATAATCAATGCCATTCGGTACCTTGGCGATCCCTGCGTTTTCGGAGATCGTCTTGAATTGGGCGTGGCCCCCAAAGTGGGCATCGTCGAAGCCATATACCCGATCAGCGATTTGGAATTTTTTGACTTTTTCGCCCACCGACACCACTTCTCCCGCAAATTCACAACCCAATACAGGCTCCTTTGGACGGAAAAGTCCACTCCAAAACCGGGAGATGAAGTATTCCGCACTTCTGAATCCACAGTCTGTCCGATTGACCGTGCTGGCAAAAACCTTGATCAAAACCTCATCCGATTTCGGGCTTGGATTTGGGATGTCTTGGATTTGGACCACCTCCGGCGGACCATAGGACCTGTACACAGCGGCTTTCATAAGCTGGAATTTTACATGAAAAAACAACACTAGATAGGCAAAAAAAACCATTTCCTGTTTTTGGAAATGGTGGACTCCTTTTTTGGGGCTTGAATGCAGGTTTTTTGGGATCAATTGCCTAAGTGAAAACCTTCATCGACACGATTGGGTGGGGATAGTTTCCACCGAGACTCACCCCATATCGTTTGAGTTCGGAGGTGTTCAATTCAAATGGCCTATGAATATCAAAGCCCGGTACCTTCCCCAGTTCCGGGATCCAATGCCGCACATAATCGCCTTTTTTGTCATGGTTGCTGCCCTGCTTGAGGATATTGAAGTACCGGTTTTCGCGCGGGTCGTTGCCTACGCCAGCCACATACATCCAATTGCACCAGTTGCTGCACACATCGTAATCGATCAATTTGCTTTCAAAATAGGCTGCGCCCCAGCGCCAGTCGATGCCAAGGTCATTGACCAAAAAGGAGGCTACGTTTTGCCTGCCGCGGTTAGACATAAAGCCCGTTGAGTTGAGTTCCCGCATATTGGCGTCCACGAAGGGAATGCCCGTGTGGCCGTTTGCCCATTTCCAAAACAGGCTTTCGTCCCGTCTCCACCGGTCTGCAAATGGTTTGATTCCCTTGAGCTGGAAGATCTTGTTGCCGTGTTTTTTGGCAATAAAGCGGAAATAGTCCCGCCAAATCAGCTCAAAGACCAGCCAATAGGTCGAGTCGTTTTTGACACGTTCCTTCTCATAGCGCTTCACTTCCCAATAAATCTGCCTTGGGGAAAGACAACCGAGGGCCAACCATGGCGAGAACTTGCTGCTGTAGTTAGCACCTAGCAAGCCGTTGCGGGTATTCTTGTAGTCCTTGAGGCAATCAAGGTTCCAAAAATAGGTCTGAAGTCGCCTGAGGCCTTCTTGTTCACCACCTTTAAACATCAACACGCCTCTTCCCGTGTCCTCAGGCTCCTTCAAACCAAATTCCGACAATGCAGGAATCTGCCCTTTTTCTATTTCTATCTTAGGAAAATTGATTGAATTCGGCGTGGAAGCATGCAGCCGTACTTTGCAGAATTTTTCGCACTCTTTTCTGAATTGGGTAAAAACCTCCGGCGTCTGCCCAATTGGGAAGGGTAAGTCTTCAATGTGGAAAAGCGTATGCTGCCAAAAGGAGCGGGTTTTGATTCCCTTTTTCCAAGCCGTGGATTCGAGTGCATCATCGACCTGTTTTTCTTCGTCTGTGACTTCTTCTGAGAAAAAGATCGCTTCAGCCTGCAAGCTTACGGCCAAATTGGGGATTTCCTTTTCTGGGAATCCATGCAGCACGACTAGATCGGCCCCCAATTTTTGGAGATTTTGGCGCAGTTCAGAAACAGATTCCTTAAGGAACTTCGCCCTCAAGTTGCCCATCTTCTCCATCCCCAAATCAATCTCCCCAAAATGCCTCGGGTCGAAGCAATACACGGGTATCACTTCTTCCGCTTTTTCGCAGGCCATGGAAAGCGTGACGTTGTCATGGATGCGGAGGTCATTTCTAAACCAAACAATAATGCGCCTGTATTTCATAACTATTCGGCTAACGGGCTGTCCAAGAAAAGTGTTTGGGCTTCTCAGGAATAATTCGTAAATCATTATCCCAAGATTTATTTATGAAAACGATCTTTGCCGCGGTTCTTTTTACCATTTCGCTGGGTCTATATGCTCAGGAAATGGCTCCCAACAGGGTTTTTTGGGAAAAATTAAGTGCGGGGTGTGGGCAGGCATTCGAAGGGCAACTCATCAGTCCCCCTGCGGAAAATGATCCATTTTTGGGTAAAAGGCTGACCATGTACATCATGGAATGCGGGCCTGATTTCCTACACATCCCATTTTATGTGGGCGAAGACAAGTCCAGAACTTGGGTTTTGACGATGAAAAACGAATTGATCCAACTCAAGCATGACCACAGGCACGAAGATGGATCACCGGATAAGGTGACACAATACGGTGGATTGGCCAGCAATACGGGTTCGGCGACGACCCAGATGTTTCCAGCTGACCAAGAGACCGCCAATTTGATCCCCCATGCGGCGCACAACGTGTGGTGGATTACGGTGGATGATACCAGTTTCACCTACAATCTCCGAAGAATCGGTACAGAAAGATGGGTAGCTGTAAAGTTCGACTTGACCAAGCCTGTGGAGAATCCCGGGAGGCCATGGGGATGGTAACAGGATTTTTGAAAGAATTGAGCCAATTGTGAATGTAAATCGGACAGCCATGCGTTTCCCTTTCCTTTTTTTTCTTGTCCCATTGGTCGTTTGGAGTATTGTTCCCATCCATGCGCAGGGTTTGTTTGATTCGGAAGCAGTACTGGAGATCCGCTTAAAGGGCGACGTGAATACACTTTTCAAAGACCTGAGTGGCAAGCCTGAATACCTTCCTTTTGAGCTTTTGTTGGAAAACCAAGCTTCCGGAAACGAGGCCCTTCCAATCAAAGTCCGTACCCGGGGACACTTCCGAAGGGAAATGGGCATATGCAGCTATCCGCCCTTGTTGCTCAATTTTCCCGAAAAGGGGGAAAATCCCGGGATTTTCCACGGTTATGACAAACTGAAACTCGTCATGCCTTGCAAGGGGGAGCGGTACCTCTTGCGGGAATATTACGTCTACAAAGCCTATCAAATTCTCAATCCGGATGGACTACGGGTCCGTTTGGTACGGCTGACGCTGGAGGATACCGGAGGGAAAAAGGAAAAAACGGAAACCCTAACGGGATTTCTTCTGGAAGAAGAGGAGGCAGTGGTCCAAAGGACAGGATTGGAACTCGTCGAGCGGGATTTGATTCGCCCACATCAGACAGACTTGGAAGCTTATCTGCGGATGTCCATTTTCCAACTCATGATTGGCAACACGGATTGGTCCATCGAGTACAGGCAAAACATTTATTTGCTCAGAAAATCGGAAAATGACCGTCCTATACCGATTCCCTATGATTTTGACCATGCCGGAATGGTCAATGCTCCCTATGCCAAGCCTGCGCCGGAGTTGGAAATGAGCGCCGTGACCGAACGTCGTTACCGGGGCTTTTGTGTGGAAAACATGGCCGATTTTGTGCCTACGCTCGATACCTTTCGTGGGCATAGAGATGCGTTTTATGCACTTTACAATGGAAGTTCGATTTTGGACGAAAAAGACATTAAATTCAGCATCCAATATTTGGACGAGTTTTTCAAACTCCTTGATCAACCCAAAAAACTCGAAACCCTTCTCAAGTATCCCTGCCAACCCGGCAGCACCGGCAATGTGATTATCAAAGGCCTCAAACAATAAACCATGAAAAACCTACTTTACCTGATTGCGTTTTTGGTGACGCTTCCTTCATTGGCCCAGCAGCCGCTCAGTTTGGCGGAAAGACTGGGTTATTCCAAAACCGACAAATTGCTCATCATCCATGCCGATGATATCGGGATGGCGCATTCCGAAAATGTCGCCACCATCCACGCCATCAAGACGGGTGTAGTCAATTCGACCAGCATCATGATGCCTTGTGCCTGGTCGACAGAGGTTGGTGAGCTCATCAAGGATATGCCCAATTTGGACATCGGCGTCCATATCACCCTGACAAATGAGTGGCATACTTACAAATGGGGACCTGTTACTTCCAAGTCTGAAGTGCCGGGATTGGTGGGGCCGGATGGATTTATGTACAAGGATTGTGCGTCTGTCGCCAAGAATGCCAGTCCCGAGGAGGTCGAGAAGGAAATGCGCGCCCAAATCGAAGCTGCGTTGAAAATCGGCATCAAGCCTACACATTTGGATTCCCATATGGGCTGTGTGTTTTATGGAAGGCCGGAGTATTTGGTGTCATACCTCAAGCTTGCCAAGGAATACGGCATTCCAGCCATGGTCAATCCCCAAATGATGGAAGGCATCATCCGACCCAATGCTGCCCTTTTCAAGGGGATTGATATCGACAACATCCCGGTCATTGACCATGTGGCTATCGCAAGCGAAAAGATCTATGATGAAATCGGTTTGGATGAGTACTACACCCGATTGCTGAAGGACCTACCGTCCGGCGTCACCGTCCTGCTCAACCATATTGCTTTTGATGATGAGGAGATGCAGGCGCTGACGACCAAGTTTACCCATTGGCATGCGGGCTGGAGACAGGAAGACTTTGATTTCTTCACCAGCAAAAAGGCAAAGGACCTTTTGGCGGCCAACAATATCAAGTTGGTCACCTGGAGGGAAATCGGGCAGTTAAAATAGCTGGGTGCCGACAGGGTATGGTTTTGCCGCTTTTGCGAAGGCAGCATACAAAGCGAGTACTCCACCCGCTTACTCATTTGCAGAGAAACTTTCCCTGAAATTTTTGCCAAAGTATCGCTTCGCCTTTTTTAGATTTTTTCTAAATTGGGAATTCCATTTCAAAAGCAAACGCCATGACAACCGAACAACAAACCGCCATCGAACAAGAAATTGCCCAACTCAAAAGCAGCCTTACGGGCAACATGTTTCAGGATATGGATGCACGCGACCGTATCCACAACCTGGAGATGCAGCTCAAGGGCATCAAGCCAGTAGATAGTCATTTTGACTGCGTGGGCTGTGGAAGCTAATTGATTTCCAAACCTAAACGAAAAGGGTTTTGTCGGTTGTCCCAAAAAAGCAATAGATAGACCCTTTTTTCATTTTCGTTCACTTTGTAAAACAAGGTCGTGTTTTGGTGCAAAAACCCATGGTGGACATGCTCACGGCCCTCTAGTTTTTTGAAAATCCTTGGGTCCAAAGCAATAGTTTCGATCAGGGAGTTTGCTCTGTTAATGAATTTTTCGAGTTCTTTTTCGCCGAAAAAATTGAATAGATAATCGCAAATTTCTTCAAATGACCGGAATGCGCGATCGGTCCAGATTACTTCATAATCCATACTTGGATTTGATTTCTTCCATAGCTGATTGATGCGTGCGGTATTTTTTTTCGGTGATTTCCTTCTCAGCAATATCCAGCAGCCTATTGATCGTTTCCAATTCACTTTCCGCATCAGGTGCCATAAATTCATAATGGTGCTGTTCCAAAAACTCCGTGAGCACTTTTTCCTGTTGGGGATTGCTGATTTTCACCAAGATCGTTTTCATAACCGACAATGAATAATTGTTTGACAAAGATACTTTTGCTGTAATTTAGGTAAAATTCCTATGCAAGCCATCCGATACTTTGTCATTTATAAGCCCTTCGGCATCCTCAGCCAATTCAGCGGAGGGGAAGACACCTTGAAGTCTTTGGGGGATTTTCCATCGGATGTATATCCTATCGGCCGGCTTGACAAAGACTCCGAGGGCCTCCTTATCCTCACCAACGACAAGACGCTCAACCACTACCTGCTCAATCCAAAGTTTCACCACCAGCGAACGTACTTCGCACAGGTAGAAGGCATTCCCGAACCGGAGGACCTGAAAAAGCTCGAATCGGGCGTGGACATCAGCATCGAGACGGGAACCTATCGTACCAAAAAGGCGATTGCCCTAAAACTCGCCCATCCACCTGCGTTTCCGGAAAGGAATCCGCCGATTCGCTACCGGAAGTCTGTCCCTGATACCTGGATCAGCCTGACCCTGATCGAGGGTAAAAACCGCCAAGTCCGCAAGATGACCGCAGCCGTGGGATTTCCCACCTTGCGCCTGGTACGCTGGTCGGTGGAAAATCTGACTATAGAAGGCTTCCTAGTTGGCGAGGTGCGTGAAATGGAAAAAGACGAAATCTACCGCCTGCTGAGGGTTCAGAAGATTTTTTTAAAGCAGGAGGGTAAGAGAAACAAAAGCTGAGCAAATCGAAACCCCGATTTTTGTGTCGATTCGAAGGATCCTTGTTGAACCTCATATTCTTGTTTACAAGGAGATGATTTTCTCTGGGCTTGTGAAGTGTGGAAAGCGTGAGAGTCACTGAAATTTTTTCGCCTTTTCCTTTCTGAATGGGACAGAGAAAACACCTGGAAAGCTTGTTTTACATCGCCTCAAATTTTTTAGCTTTGACGCCATTCCTGCTTGATGGATGCAGGATTTGAAAATTAACCCTAAACAACAAATATGGTTTTCTTCGGTACTCGGGTGACACAAGTCGCGACGGAAAAAATTGCTTACGAGTGTCCAAATTGTGGCACGAAGAATAGTGTTCAAATGTTCGTATTCCGGCGGTTTGCGCACGTCTTTTGGATACCGATGTTCCCTATGTCCAAGACAGGTGTGACCGAATGTTCCCATTGCAAACAGGTTTTGCGAAAAGAGGAATTTCCCCCAAGGTTTAGAGATAGCTATGAAATATTGAAGTCAAAAAGCAAGACCCCGATTTGGACTTTTTCGGGGTTGGTGTTGTTTGCTATTTTGCTTGTGGTCGGGGGAATCAGAAGTAACCAAATTAAGGAAAGAAACGCCGAATTGATTTTGTCCCCTCAGAAAGGGGACGTGTATGAAATCAAACTGGACTACAAGCAATATACGCTTTACAAAGTCGATGAGGTGGTGGGAGATACGGTTTTCGTGTTGCCACACCAATATGAGACCAATAAAAGGAGGGGAATAAAGGACTTAAAAATGAGGGGAGATGATGACTTTGTGCTAGAGCGCTTCCCGATATTGAAGGAGGAATTAAAGATTAAATTAGAGGAAGGCGAAATCATGAACGTCGACCGAAAATAACCTCGAATTTCTTTCCACAACCTCCATTTTCCATCAAGACTCCTGAAGGCTTGGACTGAATAGGTTCACTACTTTCCTTTGGTTTGACCCATCAATTGGCAACCTGCGGTTGGTTCGGCTGATGTTTGTATTCCCCTCACACCATCACCAGCCCATATTCCCGCAGTGAGCGCCAGGGTTTTGAACCTAGGAACCTGTCAAACTCGCCCAAATTAGCCGAGCTGTAGTGCTGCTCGAAATCCGCAAAAGTCATTTCCTTTTTTCCCGCCTTGGGCATCATTTCACGGACCATGGTTTCCAACCATTCACCTTCTCTTGGGCTGACGGAGATAGTATCGGTGCCATTCTTGTTTTCGATCACTAGACGATACGTGGTCGTAGTTTTTCCTTTTTTGAGGTTTTCGGATATCTCCAGTTCGGGCAGGTTGCCCAGCCACACCATCTTGGCGTTGGGTTTCATCACCTTGCCGGTTTCGACCATAATGGCGTTTTCGATAAAATGCGGGGATACCTTCGTCTTGGGGATTTTAAAGTCAAACCATTCCTGCAGCGGAAATTCGAAGCAGATGCCATGCATGTAGTTGAACAGGGCTTTTTTCAGACCTTCGCCAAAAAGCTCATGATCGGCGCCCTCGGGATCCTCGTGGCTGAGGTCATTGTCTGCAAACAGCCCCAATTCAGGTCCTGTCCGCACGACTCTAAACGCTCCGGGATCGATCCCGATTGGTGCATGGGAAGTCATTGCAAACAAATGCCAGAAACCCGATTGCAGGACGTTGTTCAGGAAGAGTTGCCGTACCATTTCGAGGCTATCGATGGTTTCTTGGGCGGTTTGTGTCGGGAAACCGTACATCAAGTAGGCATGGACCATAATCCCTGATGCGGTAAAATTTCGGGCGACACGCGCGACTTGGGCAACGGTGACGCCTTTCTGCATCATCTCAAGAAGCCTATCTGAAGCAACTTCCAATCCGCCCGAAACGGCAATGCAGCCCGAAGCCCGCAGCAGCCGACAGAGATCCTCGGTAAATCTTTCCTCAAAGCGGATATTGGTCCACCAGGAGATTTTGAGGTTTCGCTTGAGGATTTCGATCGCCAATTCCCGCATGAGTGCGGGCGGCGCCGCTTCATCGACAAAATGGAATCCCGTTTCGCCCGTCTGTGCAATCAATTCTTCGATACGGTCACAAAGGATCTGGGCACTGACGGGTTCGTAGTTTTTGATATAATCCAAGCTGATATCGCAAAAGGAGCATTTTTTCCAATAGCAGCCATGTGCCATCGTCAGCTTGTTCCAGCGCCCATCCGACCAAAGCCGGTGCATGGGATTGGCGATTTCGATGACGGAAAGGTATTTGTCCAATGGCAAACCGGAGTAATCAGGCGTACCCGTTTGGCTGAAGGGAATGTCCATGTGCTTGGAGCCGTTGCAGTAGCGCACTTTTCCATCCATGAGTACGAAGGTCCGTTTGAGTTCCGCGATTTCCCTTTTTCCATCCAAATGCTCCAGAAGACAGGTCAGTGGCCTCTCCCCATCGTCCAAAGTGATGAAATCCAGGTATTTGAAAACCCTTGGTTCCTTGAGCGAACGGAGTTCCGTATTCGGATACCCGCCACCCATGGCGACTTTGATGTTTGGGAAATGGGTCTTGATGAATTTTCCGCAACGTAGTGCGCCGTAAAGATTTCCCGGGAAAGGCACGGAAATGCACATCAGGTACGGATCGGTTTCTTGAATCAGTCTTTCCAATTCCTCCAACAGAAACTGATCGGTAAAGGACTCCGAACCCTCCAGTGCCCCGTGCAGCGGATCAAAAGAAGTCGCCGACCTTCCCAAGCGCTCTGCGTACCGGCTGAAGCCAAAGTGCGGGTCCAAAGCCTCGCTGATCAAATCCCCGATATCTTCGAGGTACAGAGTGGCAAAATGCCTCGCCTTGTCCTGAATGCCCATGGTACCAAAGGCCCAGTCCAGATCATCCAATTGCGCAAACCGGGAGGCCTGCGGCAAAAAATCACCTTCGCAGATCGTGTAGGCCAAAGTCGGATTGTCGAATTGCAGGAAGCGGATCACCGGATCGATGGTGTGGAGGTAATCCTGCTGCAGCTTGACAATACGGTGGCAGTTGGCTGACAAGTCCTTCAGCCCGCGTCGTTCTATTGCCTCAAACACTTTGGTCAAGCCTTCTTTCGAAAAAATCCTCAAAATTACCCGAATTCCAAGGTCACTTTGGAATGCCTTTTTGCCAATCGTATTCAGGTAACCCTTGATGTAGGCAGTCGCCGGGTAGGGGGTATTGAGTTGGGTAAAGGGTGGGGTTATAAGGAGAATGGGTTTGGACACGGGAAAATGGTTTGGGTCAAATTTCAGGAATTTCTGTGATAACCTTTTACAAAAGAAAAAAGATGCTTCGAGGGTTCTATCTTGGTTTGTGAATTTCACACCGTGTGGGTTCATTGATTAACCTGCCCGATCACGCTGAGCTGGGTTTCGGAAATCAAGTATTTTTGGGAAATTTTGCGAGTTTCTTTTTCCCTTTTCACCCAATCGCCCGTTTATCCATTCATGCAATCCAAAATTGATAGAATTATTATAATTTAGGCGGGCTTTTGGGATGTGTGATTTTCCACGATCGTAAAGGCCAGAATTAAACCAACACCAAGATCCAAGATGCATCAGGAGAAAATCAAACAGGTCATTGAAGAAGTAAAGAAAGTAGTCGTAGGCCAGGACCGGATGGTCAATCGTTTGCTGATAGGCTTATTCACCAATGGGCACATATTGTTGGAAGGCGTACCGGGACTTGCCAAAACCCTAACGGTAAATACCTTGGCCAAGGTGCTGCATCTGGATTTCAGAAGGATCCAATTTACCCCGGATCTACTGCCCTCCGACTTGATCGGTACGATGATTTATAACCAGCAGGAGGCGGACTTCGAAGTCAAGAAAGGGCCAATCTTCGCCAATATCATCCTCGCGGATGAAGTGAACCGATCTCCTGCCAAGGTGCAGTCGGCCTTGCTTGAGGCGATGCAGGAAAAGCAGGTCACCATCGGTGAGACGACATTCCAATTGGATAGACCCTTTCTCGTTTTGGCGACACAAAACCCGGTCGACCAAGAAGGAACCTATCCTTTGCCCGAAGCGCAGGTGGACAGGTTTATGATGAAGGTGCACATAGATTATCCCTCCAAGGCCGATGAATTGGAAGTCATGCGTCGCATGGCCAATATGCAGTTCAATTCCGAAGTCAATGCAATCCTTTCCAAGGAAGACATTTTTGCCATCCGTACCCAAATCAACGAAGTCAAAATCGCCGAGCCACTGGAGAATTATATCATCGAGCTTGTCTTCGCGACAAGGTTTCCTGAAAAGTATGGTTTGAAGGACGAAGCGAAGTACATACAGTTCGGTGTTTCTCCCCGCGCAAGTATCAATTTGAATCTGGCATCCAGGGCCGTGGCTTTTATGGAAGGCAGGGATTATGTCCTTCCAGAGGATATCAAGGCGGTCGCGGAGGATGTGCTCAACCACAGGATTATCCTCAATTATGAGGCGGAGGCAGACAATGTGAGTACCCGGGATTTGGTTCGGATATTCCTCGAAAAAATCCCGATTAACAAAACCGTAACATTGAAATAGGCCCAAAAGCCGCAAAAACGAGATCCCCGGGATACCGGGGATTTTTTTTGTACCTCAGTTTAATTCAATATTAAATTCCGAATTGATTTTTAAAAAAACCGTAAAGCGGAAAATTCTACCAACCATTTTTTTTGAGTCAGTTTTGCAGCGTGTTCATCAAATACGCTAACTAAACTTAACTCTTATGAGAAAATTTAATGCCCTGTTGTTCATCTTCTTGGCAGCAGTACTTGTCTTCACCAGCTGCGGGGAAGATCCAGCACCTGACAATCCAGTTACAATTAGTGGAATCCCTGCTACTGCAACTATTCCTGCGGGAGGTACTGTAGGACCAGTTACAGCTACGGTGACTGCACCTGATGGATTGGCTTCTTTCGAAGTAAAGAAAGACGGTGCCGTTGTAACGACTGTTCCTTTGAACGGAGAGACTTCTGCTACGCAGACATTCACATACACTGCCACACCTGCCGATGCTGGCAAAAACTTGGTGTTTGAGTTTACTGCAAGAGATAGAAACGGTTCGGTGGCTACTGCGACGCACGTCCTCACCGTACAAGCCGAGGAGACCACAGTGCGGGTTACTGGTAACATTACCGGAAAAGTAACATGGGTTGCTTCCAAAACTTACATACTGGGAGGAAGAGTAGCGGTGGTAGATGGTGCGGAATTGACCATCGAAGCAGGTACTGTTATCAAAGGTGAGGCTGGTTCGGGAGCCAACGCGACCGCGCTCTTGATTGCTAGAGGTGGAAAATTGTTTGCAAACGGAACAGCTGAAAAGCCCATCATATTCACATCTGTTGCCGATGAGATCGTTTCAGGTCAAGTAGCTAGTCCAAACCTTGAGCCAAACATTTCTGGTCTGTGGGGTGGTTTGTTGATCTTGGGTCGCGCTCCAGGGTCCTTTGCAGGTGATGTTACAGAAGTTCAAATTGAAGGTATTCCACCATCAGACACAAATGGTCTATATGGAGGCAACCAGCCTGCGGACAATTCCGGTGTCATCAAATATATCTCCATCAGACATGGTGGTGCCAATATTGGTGAAGGAAACGAAATCAACGGCCTTACATTGGGAGGTGTTGGTTCAGGAACTGTGATTGAAAACGTAGAGGTGATCGGTAACCAGGACGACGGTATCGAGTTCTTCGGCGGAACAGTAAACGTTAAAAATGCAATTGTTTGGAACGCTGGTGATGATGCTATCGACACTGACCAAGCTTGGTCGGGTACATTGGACAACTTCATCGTGCTTTGTGGTTCTGAGACGGACCATGCTTTGGAAATTGATGGTCCGGAGGGTTCATTCCTTGCAGCACATACTGTTAAGAATGGTTCCGTCAGGGGAAGCACTGCAGCAGAATTGGGAGATTTCAGGGATGGAGCCAGAGGCACTTTTGAAAATATCTACTTCTTTGGTTTCCCTGATCCTGCGGCAACCGCTGGAAGAGGTGATTTCTCACTCTCCGGTGACAAAACCTTGGCCAACTTCGCAAGTGGAGATTTGAAATTCAATGCGCTTCAAGTGACTTCTCCTGCTGGCGTTACATTGACGACGGTATTTAGAAACGGAACCCATGTTCACGCTTCAGAAGTGGCACTTCATGCAAATACAATAGGTGCTACCAAATCAGCCTTTGCTGGCTGGTCTTGGTCAGCAGTTTCGGGAAATCTGAATGACCTTAAATAAACAATGATTAACTCATTGGGGAGCCATCTATGGGGGCTCCCCAATTTGACTTTTTTATACTGCCATAGTCGAATGCTGTACACAACAAAACACTTATATGAAAAAGCTATTTCTAATAGTCTTATTTATCGGAATTAGTCTGTCTCCCATCTATTCGTTTGCCCAGAAGGGTACGATCAGGGGGACGATATTTGATCAAGGTACCGGCGAGCCGCTTTTTGGTGTATCGGTATTGCTTGTGGGTTCCCAAACGGGTGCTGTAACGGACTTTGAGGGGGATTTTGAAATCCAAGCTGACCCGGGAGTCCATAGTCTGAAAATCACATTTATTTCCTACAACCCACTTGAAATTGGAAATATCGAGGTGACTGCAGGTAAGGTCACTGTATTGGATAACATCCAAATGACTGAATTTACCTCTGATTTAGAGACGGTGACTATCTCCGCCGAAGCGATTAGGACGACAGAGGCGGCATTGATGTCTGTCAAGAGGAACGCGGCCAACCTGATGGACGGGATTTCCAATTCTACATTCAGGCAGATCGGAGATGGCGACGCGGCTGCGGCTATCAAGCGGGTTACAGGTGTTTCCGTGCAGGGCGGAAAATATGTCTACATCCGTGGATTGGGCGATAGATACACCAAAACTATTTTGAATGGTGTCGAAATTCCAGGTTTGGATCCGGATAGGAATACCATCCAAATGGATCTCTTCCCTACCAACGTAATCGACAATATCATTGTCTCGAAGTCCTTTACCGCAGAATTGCCAGCGGACTTCACCGGTGGTGTGGTAGATATTGAGACTAGGGATTTTCCTGAGGAAAAAACGATGGTACTGAGCGTGACGGGAGGATATAATCCTGCCATGCACCTTAACAACAATAACCTAGCGATCCAAGGCGGAAAGACCGATTGGTTGGGTTTTGATGACGGTACACGGACAATTCCAACCCAAGGGATTTCCGATATTCCTCAATTTGCTGAAGTTGTCGGAAATCCGAACAGCGCACGTGGCCAACTTTTTCAACAAATTCTGAGGGATTTTAACCCGATCCTTGGAGGGACGCAAAAGAGAAGTCCTCTTGGTGATATCGGAATGGGTTACTCTATTGGAAATCAGTTTTCGATCAAAAACAAGAAATTCGGGTACAATCTGGCGTTTACATACAGGAACGAGACGGAGGTATTCGAGAACGCCGAGTACAACCTTTTCGGAAAGCCAAGAAATGCCAATGATTTTAACATGGAAGCTCTTGAGCTCTCTAAGGGAACGCTGTCTGTTAACAACGTGCTTTGGGGAGGTGTAGCTGGCTTGGCATATAAATCTGAGTTTACCAAGATCAAATTGAACTTCCTGCGTCTCCAAAACGGTGAGTCCAAAGTCGGTAGGTTTGATTTCTTGAATTCAAATCTCGGTGCCAACTTTGAGGCTGACCAATACAACATTGAATACAACCAAAGAGCAATGTCTAATTTGCTTTTGGCCGGAGAACATTTTCTTGGAAGAGGCAAATGGGAAGTGAAATGGAAAATTTCGCCGACACTTTCTACGATTGAGGATCCAGATGTAAGGATCACGAGGTTTAGGCTTCCAAATAACACCATCGGTACTGAAGTCGGACTTCCGACCAGAATTTGGAGAAACCTCGAGGAAAGGGGACTTTTCGGAAACTTGAACATAATCAATAATTATAAGTTCATGCAAAGTGCCGCCAAATTGAGATTCGGTGGTGCTTACATCTACAAGAACCGTGATTTCTTGATCGAGAATTTCCAATTTCCAACCGGAAGCACCCAGTTCAATGGTGATCCAAATCAGGTCATGAATGAGGAGAATCTTTTCTCTGCCACCAACAGGAACGGAGTCAGGTATGATCCACTCTTTATCCCAATCAACCCCAACCAGTTCAATTCATATCTGCAAAACTTTGCTGGTTATGCATCCACCGAAGTAAATCCAACATCTAGCTTGAAGGCAATCGTCGGATTGAGAGCTGAAAAATACACGCAATTCTACACTGGAACGAATCAGACCAACACGATCGTATTTGACAATGAGAAGGTCTTGGATGACTTGGATCTTTTCCCGACTGTCAACTTAATCCAGTCTGTCGGAGCCAATCAAAACTTCCGTGCGGCCTATTCGAGAACGATCGCTAGACCTTCGTTTAAGGAAATGTCCTTCGCCGAGATCATTGACCCAATTACTGGTAGGACGTTCATCGGTGGTTTGTTTGAAGAGACAACCAATGGCGGTACAGAAGTGCTTTGGGATGGAAATCTTCAAGCAACCAGAATCAATAACTTTGACCTGAGGTGGGAGAAATTCCTCAAAAGAAATGAATTGGTTTCGATCTCAGGTTTCTACAAGACCTTTGACAAACCGATTGAAATGGTTCAGTTCCTTTCCGATCCAGGAGCTTACCAGCCTAGAAACGTGGGATCAGGTACTGTTTTGGGCGTTGAGTTGGAGTTGAGGAAATCATTGGATTTCATTACGCCAGCGATGGAGAATTTCTTCTTCAACACCAATATCACCGTGGTAGACTCGCGAATCGAAATGTCGGAGTCGGAGTTTAGGTCAAGACAGCTCTCTGCCAGGGAAGGGGAGCAAATCGACCGCTTCAGGGTAATGGCCGGTCAGGCGCCTTACTTGATCAATGCTGGATTTTCTTACAATAATCCAATCAATGGCCTTGAGGCTGGCGTATTCTACAACGTACAAGGACCTACCTTGAACTTTGTTGGATTTGGAAATAGGACCGATACTTACTTGGTACCATTCCATTCCCTGAATTTGAACATCAACAAGACTTGGGGTAAGTCAGAAAGGGTACAGACTACCTTCAATATTACGAACCTTTTGGATGACGAGAGGGAAGAGATTTTCTCGATGTACAATTCCGAAGACCAAATTTTCTCTCGACTCG
Organism: Mariniradius sediminis; assembly: GCF_021491425.1. NCBI lineage: Bacteria > Pseudomonadati > Bacteroidota > Cytophagia > Cytophagales > Cyclobacteriaceae > Mariniradius > Mariniradius sediminis. Next base: position 224,674 of record NZ_JAKEVZ010000003.1, read on the forward strand.
CACCTGGAAGAAGGGTTGCCTTTAGAATTAGATATTCGATTTGGTAATCTGATTTAGATACTTCCAAAAAAGCCTCTGAAATTCAGGGGCTTTTTTGTTGCATCAGTGTTAATAAATGGTTAAGTTTACTTAACAATAAATTAACATTGGTATGAAAGCCTATCTCGTTTCATTCCTTTTGTTTTTCTGCATCATCGAAAGCCATCAAGCCGCAACGCTTGACAATGGTAATTGGGTCGCCCAAAATAGGCCGAGTAGCGAATCGGTTGAGGATTTTTCTTCAGACGACTTTGTATCGCATTGGTCACAAAACCATACGCTCTTTCGGAAATTGGTGACAAAGCTGGAAAAGGACTACAAAAGGTATAAAGGACATCCGCGATTTCTCAAGTCCCTGTATTTTCGGACAGAAATGTACCTGTTGGAAGAATATCAACAATATTCCTTGTTGGAGGATGTGTTGCAAGAGGGCAAATTCGATTGTGTATCAGGTTCATTATTGCTGGCGTCTCTGCTCGATCGATTTGAAATACCCTACAAGATCATGGAGACTTCCCATCATGTGTTTGTCATAGTAGAACAAGGTGGAGAAGAAATCATTTTGGAAAGTACCGGAGGTATTGATGGGTTTATTTCGGGCACTTCAGAAGTAAAAAACTATCTGAGTGTGTTTGGGCCCGACAAAACCCCAAATCTAAACCTTAATCCGAAGCTCAGGGAACTTGAGTCAATCCTTAACCCATCCATTTATCGACAGATTTCAATTTCCCAACTCAAGGGGCTTGAGCATTTCAATCGGGCGATATTTTACAATAATGAGGGAAATCTATCTGCTGCAATCGAGCAACTCGATGAAGCCAAGCGCTTTTATCCTTGTGATCGAGTAATTGCGATGGATATCCTGTTGAAAAATCATCGAATTCTTGCCGAAAATGAATGAAAAATACCCTAAACAGGGTATTTTTTTTGACTTTACGCCGTGGTAATTTTGAATCATCAGATTTGAATTTTTCCACGGTTTTTTGATAAAAATTGAGGGGCAATAGTTCTACTTTTTGCCCCTCTTATTTTTTTGTATGTTTTGTTACGATTTATAGCACCCGCATCATCAATTTTGTTTGGGAAGGTTTTTGGAGGTCGATAAGGTAGCCATTGACGATGGCATATTTCAGTTTGCCGTTTTCAGCCAGGAAGAAGCTCGGGTTGTTGCCCGTCCTGAGTCCTTTCGGGTAGGCCTTGGCTGTCTTCAGAATCCAAATTGGTAGATTGTGAAGTTCCCTATCTTGTGCCTCCCGGACCTTTACCGCAAGGTATCCAGCGTTTAATAGTTCCAAGGCTTTGTCAGGATTTATGTCGGAAACACTCGCAAATTCCAGTTCATACACTTTGCCCTCGACTATCTCAAGACCGCTTGCGTCCAACTCTTCATAGCCGTAGAATATCGACAAGTCACCCAAATCATCGATTGCGCCCGTTACGAAAAATGACCCATTGGCATCTGTTTCCCTCCTTCTGATGCCAATGTCCACCTTGTATTCATGATCAGCATATTTCATCCCAAGGTTTCGGACAACCACATCCATCAGGCGGGTGGCATTGTCCGGGATGCTGTAATAGTCATCCAGACTGTAGGAAGTATATTTTTGCTCCGCAATTTCGAGCAAGGCATGAAGCATGATCATGAAGTTGAGTTTGCGGATTTGCTGCTTCTCGGGATCGTTTGGATAGCCACCGGACTCAATCAGAATGGTACTTGTGCCCCATTTCTGGAAATTGTCACCAAATGCCCTGGGCTCGAAGGCGTCGTCGTATTTGCCGACGTGTCCGGGAGCTACTTCCTGCATCATCTTGTTCATGCCGACGATTACCTGCATGGCCCTTTTTCGAACTTCATCCACTTCTGTTTCAAAATTGAAAGCTGGTGCCAATACTGAAATCGTGGCAGGTGTTCGAGTCTCCCCAGCCGTATAGTAGATCTGCTGGTCGTGGAGGTTGAATCCGAATTCCGGAGAAAACTCATCTCTTGCATTTTTCAACAATACGGCTTCCGGTGATGCCAAGGTAAGCGCATCCCGATTCAGATCTATGTCCAGAGCATTTCTTCTGATCCATTGGTCCATTCCGTCCGGATTGACCATAGGGATAAATCTTAGCGTCAGTTTGCTCAACAAGGTGTTCCTGATGTCATCAAAGCCATCATTTTTTCCTTCCAGAAAATTAAAAATGTCAAACAGGGCCATGGTAGCGGTACTTTCGTTGCCGTGCATTTGGGACCAAAGCATCACTTTGGTTTTGCCTGTGCCGGTTGTCATTTGGTACACAGTTTTTCCCTCGACGGACTTTCCGACTGGTTGGACCTCGAAATTACCCTTTCTCTCCCTGACAAGTCCTATGACCGATTCGTATTTGAATCTCCGTTCATAAATTGATGCCTCTTTGTAGCGCTCGTAGGCTTGTTCCAGCCTCGATGGGTTCGACGGTTTTTCAGCAATACCGGAAGCCCGACAGGCTGGTGCTAATGGCAAGGTGAATATCACTAAGGCGAAAAAAAGAATCCGGTGTTTGAAATATGGAACGGTCATAGCGATGTTAATTTTCGGCTAAGTTATAAACTTAGACAGGAAAATAAATTTACTTTTACCCTCAAATTGCCTCCAATGAAGCTCTCATATTTCGTAAAAGACCTACCGCTGAAGCACACGTTTACCATTGCCCACCAAAGCCGTGATGTACAAGATACTGTCATTGTGAAACTGGAAGACGGGGACTTTTTTGGATTGGGGGAGACCACCACCAATCCTTTCTATGGTATGACCGCTGAGAATATCACCGCGCGCCTCGATGCGAGTAGGGGTATGGTAGAGAATAGAGCCTGGCAAAGCCCCGAACAGCTTTGGGAAATGGGGCAGAGTACTTTTGAAGGCAATCCCTTTGCCCAATGCGCTTTGGATATGGCCGCGTGGGATCTGTTTACTAAGAAGCAGGGCAAAAAGTTATATGAGTACCTTCGACTTGACCCCTCTAGGATTCCTGTTACCAATTTCACCATCGGGATCGATACGGTCGAGAAAATGGTGGCCAAAATGAAGGAAGTGGACTGGCCGTTATACAAGATCAAGCTGGGGACAGACCATGATTTGGAGATCATTCGAGAACTGAGAAAACACACCGACGCTGTATTTCGAATCGATGCCAACTGTGCCTGGACTGCGGAACAGGCAATCCGAAATTCGGAAGAACTAGTCAAATTGGGTGTGGAGTTTATGGAACAGCCCCTCGCCAAGGACGATTTGGAAGGAATGAAAGAGGTCTATCGATACTCAAAGCTCCCGGTGATGGCCGACGAAAGCTGTATTGTAGAATCGGACGTCGCCAAATGCCAAGGACTATTTCATGGCATCAATATCAAATTGGTCAAAGCGGGGGGCTTAACGCCCGCCCTCAGGATGATCCAAATTGCCAAAAGCTTGGGAATGAAAACGATGGTGGGCTGCATGACAGAGTCATCGGTTGGGATCAGTGCGATTGCCCATATTGCTCCGTTGTTGGATTACGTCGATATGGACGGGGCAATGTTGCTGGCTAATGATATCGCTTCGGGCGTAAGTATCAGTCCTGACAAAGTCACTTTCCCTGAAAGGAACGGAATCGGTGCTGTTTTGCTATTTTGAAATCAAACCCAATCACTTTCCTGCCTAGGTTTCTTTGAATCAAGTGGTGAAGTTTTGACCCTGGGGCACGTTTTTATTTGAGTTCCTTTTCGAGCAATGCCAAGATCCTGTTTGCCTCCTCGATTGTTGCATTGACGAGCGAGGCGGCAGATTGGGTGATTTCTGTCAACCTCTCCGCTTCGGCGGCGGTTTGTACAAGACCCTGAAAATCGAGGTTCAATCCAACACCCTTGAGTGCGTGGCCTGTTTGTTTCACACCCTTGAGATCACCTTGGTCAAAATGGCTATGCAGTGCTGATTTGAGTTTTGAAATGTTGGAGATACTGACTTCCACCAATTCCCGGAAAAACTCCGGATCGGTTTTTTTATACTCGTCAAATTTTGAGGAAATGGCTTGGCTTTGTTCCTCTATGGGCTGGGATCCGAGGTATTTTTCGATCATGCCGGCAATATCCGACACCAAAACAGGCTTGCTCAGATAATCGTCCATTCCTGCCTCGATACAGCGGTCATATTCCCCTTTGACAGTACCGGCGGTCAGCGCCACGATCGGTGTATGGCGGTCTTTTTCTATAACCCTGATTTGTTTAGTCGCCTCGTAGCCGCTCACCTCAGGCATTTGGATATCCATGAAGATGATATCTGGAACGTCCCTTTTGTATTGGGCAACAGCTTCTGCACCATTGTAAGCTTCAGAGATTTCGCTGGAAGGAAGGAGTTTTTTGACAATGGACTTCGCCAGTAGCATATTGACTGGGTTGTCGTCTACCAACAGTACTTTGTAGGCGCCTTTAGAGGCCGGCGTTTCTTTTTCTTCTCGTTCCAGGATGATAGCCTGTGCAACTTCCAAAGATGGTTCCTCTATCTGCTCAGCAAACGGCAATTCCAAAGTGAAAAAGAAAGTACTTCCTTGTCCAACTTCAGTCTCAAGTTCCAGCTTGCTTTTCATCAATTCGAGCAATTTGCTGCAGATTGTGAGTCCGAGCCCAGTGCCTCCATATTTTCGGGTAGTTGAAGTGTCTTCCTGAGCAAAAGCCTCGAAGATTGTTTGTTGTTTTTCCTTGGAAATGCCGATACCGGTATCTTTTACCGAGAAAATCAACGCTTTTCGACTTGGGCTGGATCGCTGGGAGTCAACAGATATATCCAAGCCAATCATGCCACTGTGGGTGAATTTTCCGGCATTGCTCAAAAGATTGATGAGAATTTGTTTGATCCTCGTGAGGTCTCCTTGGACAAATTTGGGGACTTCGGCATCGACGTTCAGTTTGAGTTGAAGCTTCTTCTCATCTGCTACGGGCTGTATGATTTTCAGCGTTTCTGCAGCCACATCCCTGACGTTGATCCAATCTTGGCTGAGTTCAAGTTTGCCAGCCTCGATCTTTGAGAAATCTAGGATGTCGTTGATCAAGCCGAGCAGGAGGTTGCCAGACTGGATGATCGATTTGAGGTATCCTTTTTGGTTATCCTCCAAGTTTGTTTTCATCAACAGGTCCGAGAAACCAATCACACCATTTAGTGGGGTTCTGATTTCGTGGCTCATGTTGGCCAAAAATTCTGATTTTGCAATACTTGCCTCCTTCGCTTGCTCCATGGAATAGATCAGGTTCTTTTCCAGGTTTTTGCGTTCAATCGCATTGGAGATGGAGTCGGCAAAGGAGATGAGCAATGCAGTTTCGGCATCGCTCCAATGCCTTTCATTGGTGCAGTCATCAAATCCTACAAATCCCCAAAAATGGTCTTCCACATAAATTGGGATTAGAAGTATCGAAAGAATATCCTGACTTTGCAAAAGTTCTTTCAACTCTGGGTCTTCGTCCATTTGCGACACGATGCCGTGAAAGGAGTTGTTTTGCAGGAAGTTGCCCACAACTTTTTCACCAAACATCCCTATCGGCAGGTCGCTCAGGTTCGGGTTGTTAATCTCAGGTGGAACACCGAGGGCACTCCATTCGAACCTTTGTGAACTTAGAATGTTGCCGTTTTCTTCGATCCGGTTTTCGAATAGGTATGCTCTATCAGCACCTGCACCGTCGCCAATAAGTGTGACCGCTTTTTGTGTTGCAATTTCAAAATCCTGGTTGGAAAGAAGTTCCTTGGTCGCAAAAGCGATTGAAGTAAGCATTTTTTCCTTGCGCAGAAGTTCCATGTTGACGTTCTGCATTTTTTCCTCATTGGCCTTAATGAGGACTTCTGTGGCCTTTTGTTCGGAGATATCCCTTATAATCAGATACTGGAAATTGTCTCCATCGGGATGTTCACCGTTTATTGTTCGGAGATAAACGACGTATGACTTTTCGGAGATCTTGTCCTCGATTTCGATGGTGGCTTTGGTTCCATTTACCAAGTCCGACAGGTCATCCTGGAACTTTGCCAAATCAGACTTATTGGAGGGGCTTTGGATACCTGTGTCCTGGAAGAATTTTTTTGCTGTCAGATTGAGGGCAACCACATCACCCACGCGGTCGAAAATGATGATCCCGTCGGAGATATTCTCAAAAATTGTCTTGAACGCGATAGGATTAGTTCTGAACAGACGATACTTGTAAAGTGCCCAAAACAATACAATTGCGCTAACTGCCAAAAAGAAAGGAACTGGATCGAGCCCAAAGGGATAATTTCCAAATACTACGAGAATATAGGCCAGCCAAGGAATCAAAGTGCCAAAAAGCATGATCAATACCTGACCTTTGTAAAGGTCGGGGACCGAAAAAAGCATCCTGACCAACAGGATATTGGCAGCTATGATGAGGAGTGAGTTGTATGAGGCATAGAGCCAGTGGAATATTCCTTTCTCCAACTCCACGGCCAAAAAGTAGCCGTTGTTCTGAGCCGAGACACTCCCATAAAACAGTCCATGCGATTCGTTTGTCAATACCATTGCCAAGAAAAAGGCAGAACAAGCAAAAAGAAGCCGCTCGAGAAATTTGTTGATGAGTTGCGTTTGGTCAGAGTACCTAAGTACAAATAGGAATAGAAATGGTGCGACAAATACCCCACCGATGAATTCCAAGTAATAGAATAGCCTAATAGTTTCCGCATTGACACCCAGGAGCTCAACGGCATAAAAAAACGAATAAAGGAAACAGCTGAGCATCAGCAGCGTAAAATACCGATCGTCTAACTTGAAGTCCTTCGAAAACGAAATTCTCAAAAGAAACAGAAAAACGAGCGCAGTGAAAAATATCGGTATTGCAAAAGGATTAAAGTAAAACTGAAGGTTCATAGAAGGCGGTTCCTAGGGATTCAATGCTAGTTTCTGGGTAAGTTCGATTAAGCAAAGTAAAAATAAAATATTTATGTACGGAATAAAAAATTTTATTGGGGTAAATTATTAAAAATCAAAATACTATCTCCGTCTTAGGCTGTTTTGGAAGACTGACAAACGCATATTGTTTCGTTTATTTGCTTAGATCGCTAGGTGAAAATCCTACAACCGCGTCAATCGATTCACATCTATTTTTCTCATAGTAGTGAGTGTACGATTCCCATACAAATTTTGGCCCACTGATTCTTAGTTTTCTCTGTCAAAAAGTCTCGAATTGTGGGGTTATTCGCTGAAAAGCAGACAAAAATTCCGAAAAATTTGCTTGGTTGGAATTTTGCCGATAGGTGTCAAAACGAGACTAAGAGAAAAACCAAAACCAACTAACAACATGGACTTCAATCAATTTACAGTAAAATCCCAAGAGGCGATCCAAAAAGCCGCAGAATTGGCGATGGCCCAACAGCAACAGGCCATCGAGCCCGCCCATTTGCTGAAAGGGATATTCTCTGAGGATGAAAACGTGATCGGGTTTATTTTCAAAAAACTCGGGGTCAACAAGGCCTTCGTCGAACAAAAGACGGACGAAATCATCAAGAGCTACCCAAAAGTGACAGGGCAGCAGCCTTACCTTTCCAATTCGGCAAACCAAGTTCTTTCCAAAGCCAAAGACTACCTGAAGACATTTGGAGATGAGTTCGTCGCCATTGAGCATTTGTTTTTAGCCTTTTTGGCGGGGTCGGATAAGATTTCGCAACTGTTGAAAGATCAGGGGATTTCTGAAAAGCCGCTGACCGAAGCTATCAAAGAACTTAGAAAAGGAAACAAAGTGACAGATCAAAACGCAGAATCCAAATACAGAGCCTTGGAGAAATATTCCAAGAACCTGAATGAGCTGGCCAAGAAAGGGAAAATTGACCCCGTTATTGGCCGTGATGAAGAAATCAGGCGGGTCTTGCAGATCCTGGCCAGAAGAACCAAAAACAACCCCATCCTTTTGGGTGAGCCGGGTGTCGGTAAGACTGCCATCGTGGAAGGACTTGCCCAAAGAATCGTAAGCGGTGATGTACCCGAAAACCTCAAATCCAAGACGCTTATCTCTTTGGATATGGGTTTGCTTGTTGCCGGTGCTAAGTACAAAGGGGAGTTTGAGGAAAGGTTGAAAGCCGTGATCAAAGAAGTGACCGATTCGGATGGAGAAATTATCCTCTTCATCGACGAGATCCATACGCTGATCGGTGCCGGCGGAGGCGGCGAAGGAGCTATGGACGCTGCCAACCTGCTTAAGCCTGCATTGGCTCGCGGGGAATTGCACGCGATCGGCGCCACTACATTGAAGGAGTATCAAAAGTACATTGAGAAAGACAAAGCCCTTGAGCGAAGGTTCCAAGCCGTCATGGTCGATGAGCCTGATGCTGCGGATGCCATTTCGATACTCAGGGGTATTAAGGACAAATATGAGCTGCACCACGGTGTGCGAATCAAGGATGATGCCGTCATCGCAGCTGTTGAACTTTCCCAACGGTATATATCCGACCGTTTTCTTCCAGACAAAGCCATCGACTTGATGGACGAGGCTGCTGCCAAGCTTCGGATGGAAATCGACTCACTTCCTCAGGAATTGGACGAATTGAACCGTCGCATCATGCAGCTTGAAATCGAGCGGGAAGCTATCCGCAGGGAAAATAACAAAGACAAGGAAGCTGTCCTGAGCAAAGAAATTGCGGAACTTTCCGAGAAAAGACAAAGTGTAAAAGCCAAGTGGGAAAGCGAGAAAGCCGTGATCACCGGAATCAGAACAGAGAAAGAACACATTGACAAGCTGAAACTCGAAGCCGAGCAGGCCGAGCGTGCCGGGGATTTTGGCAAAGTCGCCGAAATCCGATACGGAAAGATGGTCGAAGCCGAGAAAAAGCTTGAAGGCTACAAGGCCCAATTGGAAGAAATGCAGCAAGGCTCACCGCTACTAAAAGAAGAAGTGGACAATGAGGACATCGCCTCAGTAGTTTCCAAATGGACCGGAATCCCACTTTCCAAAATGATCCAAAGCGAGCGTGAAAAACTGCTTCACTTGGAAGATGAGTTGGGAAAAAGAGTGGCTGGTCAAAGGGAAGCAATTGCGGCGCTTTCTGATGCGGTTCGCAGAAGCAGGGCAGGATTGCAGGATCCCAGAAGGCCAATTGGATCATTTATCTTCATGGGTACGACCGGAGTCGGTAAGACTGAGCTTGCAAAGGCCCTGGCCGAATATCTCTTCAACGACGATAATGCCATGGTCAGGATCGATATGTCCGAATACCAGGAAAGACATGCCGTCAGTAGATTGGTGGGAGCGCCTCCCGGATACGTGGGATACGATGAGGGCGGGCAGTTGACCGAAGCGGTCAGGAGGAAGCCTTATTCTGTGGTGCTTTTGGATGAAATCGAAAAAGCCCACCCTGATGTCTTCAACATCCTTTTGCAGGTATTGGATGATGGACGGCTTACCGACAACAAGGGTCGCGTTGCCAATTTCAAAAACACGATCATCATCCTCACGACCAATATCGGTTCACATCTTATCCAAGAGCGGTTTGCCGAAATGGAAGAATGGAACAAGGAAGAGATCATGGAAAAGACAAAAACAGAAGTCTATGAACTGCTCAAAAAATCCGTGAGACCTGAGTTTCTCAACCGAATCGATGAAACCATCATGTTTGAGCCACTCAACCAAAAAGTGATCCGTCAAATCGTCGATATCCAATGGAAGGAAATCCAAAAACGGCTTGCCGAGTCCAATATTGAGATTGAAGCAACCCAGGAGGTTCTGGATTACCTGGGAAGAGTTGGCTTCGATCCGACATTTGGAGCGCGTCCGCTGAAACGCACCATCCAACGACTCATTCTCAACGAGCTATCCAAGCAAATCTTGGCAGGCTACATCAAAAACGACTCAGCGGTTTTGGTCGAGTTGGATGCAGACAATCAGGTCTATTTCCGAAATGTAGAGGCGGTGGAGGTCTAACACAGCGTGGCGATTAAGATCGAAATCCCGGGAGATAGCTCTCGGGATTTTTTTATTTCACTCAAAGGTGTCAAACCAAATCCTTCATCGTCACCAAGGGCACATCATTCCGTGCCAAGTTGACCAAAGGCTTTATTGGTTCGGCGTATTCGAACCCATTCTCAGTCAGGGGCCAAAGCAGAGGGGCCAAATTTTGTACGGCAGCTTTGCAGCCCTGGACGATCGCCGCCATTTTTCCTGTTTGCTTGGATAGCTTGGCCTCGTTCTCGATTTCAAAAGGCCCCGAAAAGCCCTTTTCATGCAGCGTTTGGACAAACGCCCTCCAATCCATGCTGTCCCCGAGACCAAATCCTGGGAGTGTCGCCTCGTAGTGGTGGCGATCCCAAGGGTTGGTGCTAACAGGGATTCCAGCTTTTTTCGCCCAGTCTTCCCGTACCCGCTGCATCGGGTACATATTTCCCCAAAAAGGATCCGATATGTTTCTGGTAGACTTGACATGGATGCGCTTCAGGCGCGTCATATCTGTGTGTCGGATGACTTCGATCGGGTCGGTATTTTGCCAAATGTCGTGGGAAGGGTCATAGATTTCCCCATGGTTTGGACTGGGGACCAGTTCGTACATGATCTTTCTGGCTGCCAATACACCTGGTAGATTATTAAAGGTCGTCGTATACCCAGACGAGCGCCATCCTTCCATTGGGCAGTTTTCGTACAATATACTCACGCCGAGGTCCTCGGCGTATTTGATGATGGGGGCAAATACCTTTCGGAATTCTTCAAGGTTTTTTTCAAAGCCATTTTCTTGGATTCCCAGTTCATGGTTATAGCCCACGAAGGTGCCCACTTTGACATCATTTTCATCGCCACCGAGTAAGTATGCCATTCGGATGAGGCGCAAAAGATGGTTTTGGTTTTTCACCCGCTGCGCCGGGTCTCCCCCTATGAGGTTTTCAAAAGCGCCGATCGACAAGCGTAATCCTGCACTATTGAATTTTTCCACAATTCGCTTGGCATCATCCGGTCCAAATACCTCATAATCGAGATGGGTGGCCACAAAATCATCCCTTGTCCCATCCCGTCTAAACACGCACAGATCCAGTCCCTGCACGCCAATTTCTTTGGCCTTTGAAATGGTTTGATCCAAATTGAGTTGGTCAAAAGCGGAAGTCATGATCCAGATTTGGTTGTGCATAGCGGTGAAATTTGATTGGTCGAAAGATAGAAATCCATCCAATTTTTAAAAAGCTATTCGGCAAAACCTACCAGCCATTCGTCAAAAGCACCAAACAATCAGGCCGATATTTGATTATTTTTACGGCAAATTCGTAACCATTCATGAAGACTTTCAAAAACATTTATCTGGGATTAGCTGCCGCATCGTTTGCGGCATTGGTTTCCTGCGCCGAAAAGGAAGAAAATACCCAAGTTGTAGCCCCAGATCCATTTGCTGTCCAAACAGAGAAATTCAAGCTCAAAATTGATACGCTTTACACCGAGTTTATCAACCCCTGGGGAATGACATGGCTACCTGACGGCACCATGCTCGTTACAGAGAGAAAAGGAGAAATCCTCGTTTTCAAGGATGACAAATTCACGGGAACCAAGCTCAGTGGAGTGCCTGCCGTCAGCGAGGTCAACCAAGCAGGTCTTTTGGATATTGCGGTTCACCCAAAATATGCCGAAAATGGCTGGATTTACCTTTCCTATGCCAGAAAGGCGGATAAGGGTGAAGTCTTGGTGATCTCCAGAGCCAAACTTTCCGGCAGCGCGCTCACAGACCTGCAGGAGATTTTTGTCTGCAATCCAGAGTGGGAGGGAGGAAGACACTTCGGTTCGAGGATCGTTTTTGACAACGATGGATACCTCTACTTTTCCAACGGTGACAAAGGCTCCCGTCCGATGAACGCCCAAGAACTTAACAATGACCACGGCAAAATCCACCGAATCCACGACGATGGGCGTATCCCGGCTGACAATCCATTCGTCAATACACCCGGCGCTTCTCCTTCAATCTGGACTTATGGCAACAGAAACCCACAAGGCATGATCTATGACAAGGCCAACAACCGTATATGGGCCGTCGAGCATGGTCCCAAAGGAGGGGATGAGTTGAATTTGATCGAAAAAGGAAAAAACTATGGTTGGCCGGTGATTTCATATGGGATCAATTATGACGGCTCAATTTTGACGGAATTGACAGAAAAAGAAGGTATGGAACAGCCGGTGACATATTGGGTTCCTTCGATCGCCACCTGCGGGATGGCATTGGTGACTTCCGATGTATATCCCGAGTGGAAAGGCAATATCCTCGTGGCAGGTCTTGCCGGAATGCAGATCGCCCGCGTGGAATTGGAGGGTACGAAGTATAAATCCCAAGAAACCCTGCTCAAGGATATCGGACGGGTACGCCAAGTGTCCGAAAGTCCAGACGGGTACATTTATGCCATCACGGAGGCGACCAGTCTTTTGGTCAAGTTGGTGCCGCAGCGATAAAATCCCATTGTACGTCTAAGCCCGATCGATTTGGTCGGGCTTTTTTTTCATGTTTTGTGTTTTTGTCCCGATCAGAAGGGGTCTAAGTATTTTTTGGGAAAGGTAGATTGGGCTATGCTCAAGGTTTAAAGGATCGGTCGGATTTTGTTAGATTTGCTCCTGTAATTTGTGCCTTATGCTGCAATCACTCCGAATTTCCAACTATGCCCTGATTCAGTCCCTAGAGATGCAACCCAATAGTGCGCTCAATACAATTACAGGAGAAACAGGAGCCGGGAAATCGATCATGCTTGGGGCTGTGGGTTTGCTTTTAGGAAATCGGGCTGATACGAAGGCCTTGCTCGACGAGGATAAAAAATGCGTGGTAGAGGGGAGTTTCCAAATCGGCACCTACGGTTTGGAAGATTTTTTCAAAGCGAATGACCTGGATTTTGAGTCGGAATGCATTATCAGAAGGGAGATTAGCCCCAATGGAAAGTCGCGGGCTTTTGTCAACGATACGCCCGTCGGACTTGATATACTTCGGGAATTGGGGCTCTTTCTGATGGATATCCATTCTCAGCACGACAATCTCCGACTGGGCGATGGAGCTTATCAATTGGGTTTGGTGGATTTTTTTACCCAAAGCAAAACAGAGTTTGAAGCCTATCAGGAAGCTTTCGGGATCTATCAAAAAACCGCAAAAGCCTTAGAAAAGCTCACGCATGAAGCGGCTGAGATGAAGAAGGAAGCCGACTTCAATAAGTTTCAACTGGAGGAATTGTCCTCGATCCAGCTACAAGCTGGGGAACAGCAGAATCTGGAATCCGATCAGGAACTCTTGGAAAATGCCGAGGAGATCAAATCCAAAATCCAGGAGATCTTGGGTCAACTTCAAGACGATCAGTTTGGAGCACTGCGATTGCTTTCCATGGCGAATCAGGGCCTACAGCAACTGACGCGCTATGCTCACAAGTTCCAAGCATATTCCGAGCGGTTCCAAAGTATGGTAATCGAACTGAAGGACATCGCCGCAAGCTTGGAGGATGAGGATGCGGGACTGGAGGTGGATTTTGAGAAATTGGAAATCATCCGTCAGCGCTTGAGCAATATCTATCATTTGCAGCAAAAGCATGGTTTGGATTCCGTAGAAAAGTTGATTGAACTTGAAAAGGAATTGGCCGACAAGGTATTCCAAGTCGAAAATCTGGACGAATCCCTGGAGAAGCTTAGGATTGAAAAAACCAAGGCCGAGAAAGAAATGCTTGTACAAGCAAAAGCCCTAACTGAAAAGCGCAAGTCGGGATTCAGTCCATTTGCGAGCCAACTCCAAAGGCTCCTGCAGCAATTGGGGATGGAAGATGCCCGGGTGGAATTTATCCATCAGGAAATTGCTCCTTCAAAAAACGGAGTAGATCAGATCGAGATACTTTTCTCCGCCAACAAAGGAATTAAACCCCAAGCACTCAAGCAGGTCGCATCGGGAGGGGAGTTTTCGAGGTTGATTTTTGCCATCAAATACATCATGGCTGACAAGATGGCCCTACCGACCCTGATTTTTGATGAGATTGATACAGGTGTTTCCGGTGAGGTTGCGCTGCAATTGGTCAGGATGATGAAGGAAATCTCCAAAAAGCACCAGGTGATTTGCATCAGCCATTTGCCACAGGTCGCTGCCAAAGGCGATCAGCATTACTTTGTGTACAAAGACAATAGCTCAGATAAAACCATCAGTAAAATACGACTTTTGGGCAAGGAAGAAAGGATCACCGAAATCGCCAAAATGATCGCCGGGGCCAATCCATCGGCAAGCGCATTTGAAAGTGCCAAGGAATTGCTGGCCAACTAAAATCGGCCAAACAAGCTGGGCGGTAACGAAACGCCCTCGCGGATAGCAAGCCCATTTCTTAATTTTTTGATTAATTTTGGGCTTTGACAATTCAACCAACCAAAAAAGACATATGGCTGAGAATCTATTGAAAGGGAAACTGGGCATCATCACGGGTGCATTGGACGAAAACTCCATTGCCTGGAAGGCGGCATTGAAAGCCCACGAGCAAGGCGCAAAGTTTGTGTTGACAAATGCGCCAATTGCCATGCGCATGGGTGCGATCAAGGAACTGGCGGACCATTGCAAGACGATCGTAATTCCCGCTGATGCTACTTCCTTGGAAGATATCGAAAAGCTGTATTCAGAATCGAAAGAATACCTTGGAGGTAACTTTGACTTTTTGCTCCACTCTATCGGGATGTCCCCCAATATCCGAAAAGGCCGTTCCTATGGAGACCTGAATTACGACTGGATGAATAAGTCTTATGACGTGTCAGCCATTTCCTTCCATAAGATGATGCACGTAGCTGAGAAAATGGATGTCCTCAACGAGTGGAGTTCCATCGTTGGTCTTTCCTACATCGCTGCACAAAGGGTTTATCCATTTTATACTGACATGGCGGATGCCAAGGCGCTTTTGGAAAGCATCGCGCGTGGCTATGGCTACCGACTTGGAAAGATGAAAAAAGTCCGTGTCAATACCATTTCCCAATCTCCGACAAAAACAACGGCTGGAACAGGGATCGGTGGATTTGATGCGTTTTTCAATTTTGCGGATAAAATGTCCCCACTTGGCAATGCCTCCGCAGAAGCATGCGCGGACTATATCATCACGCTGTTTTCAGACCTTACAAGATTTGTTACCATGCAAAACCTCTTCCATGATGGCGGTTATTCCACGACAGGGATTTCGGAGGAATTGATGGAGCAGTTCAAGGATTTGTGAAATAACGGATTTGCGGTGACCACAAATCACCGTCATCCTTCATTTAGGGCTTCGGCCCTTTCTTTTTTGCCTAAAGATTGCTGAATACCACATTTTCCAAAACCAATCCATAGGGTGGGGCTTGGATCGCGATAGGGCCGTTTTCAGTTCCTAAAAGTGCCTTTTCAAATTCCACCAAAGAGAGCTTCCCCATACCCAAGTCTACCAATGCCCCCACCATGATCCTGATTTGGTAGCGGAGAAATCCTTTCCCTTTAAATCCAATCGTATAGTTTTCTTCGGGGACGTAGCCAATTCCAGCATGAGGGTGCTTGGAGAATGAAGTTTCCAGAATCGTCCTCACATAGTTGTCCGTAATCTTATCCACGGAACAAAACCTGCGAAAGTCATGCATTCCCTTCAATAAAGCGAGGCCTTCCTGCATTAACTCAATATCCGGGTTGCCAGCAAAGTAACTGAGATATCCCCCTGCGAACGGATGGAATTTTTCCCCGAATGCTAAGTTGTACCGGTACTCTTTCCATGCCACGTCGTGGATGATATTGAAGTCCTTCCCAACTTCCCGCACTTCCAACAATCGGATATCTGTGGGCAAATACTGGTTGACCTTATAGCAGATAGTGCCTATCTCAATCGGTACTGGAGAAAACAACTCAAATGCAGCCCGATTCGCCGAAACTCCTGCATCTGTTCTGCTGGCTCCGAGTATCTTGAATCGCTCCTCGCCCAAAGAATGACGGAATGTTCGCTCCAAAGTCCCTTGGATGGTGCGGACACCTTCCTGTTTTTGCCAGCCAGCGTAGCGCAAGCCGAGGTATTGGACATGGAAGAGGTAGGTATACCAATTGCTTTGCATATCGATTTGGTTGAAAAAAAAGAATCCTGTCAAGGAACGCTTGGCAGGACTCGAATTTCGGTGAAATTGTTATCAGAGGTTTGCAGCCAGCCAATCCCCAACCTCAGAGGTTTTATAAGCTTTTCCTCCTTCAGCGATATCTTCTGTCACAATCCCTGCAGCCAAGGATTTGTTGACCACATCGGTGATGGCCTGCGCTTCTGCCTTGAGTCCGAAAGCATAGTCAAACATCATCGCTGCGGAAAGCACCGTAGCCAATGGATTTGCGATGTCCTTGCCAGCAGCCTGTGGATAGGAGCCGTGGATAGGTTCAAAGAGCTTGTTGTCCGTGCCCACCGAAGCCGAAGGCATCAATCCCATTGATCCAGAAATGACTGAGGCTTCGTCGGTCAGGATATCGCCAAACAGGTTTTCCGTAATCAACACGTCATAAGCCTTTGGCCATTGGATCAGCCGCATGGCTACGGCATCCACAAACTCGTATTCGACCTTTACATCTGGATACTCTGGGGCAAGTTCCTGGACCGTTTCCCTCCAAAGTCTGGAAGTAGCCAATACGTTTGCTTTATCTACACAGGTCAAGAGTTTTCTCCTTCTCTGCGCGGCTTCGAATCCCATCCTTGCGAGGCGTGTGATTTCCTCTTTGGTATATACATTGGTATCAAAAGCCTTGGTGCCTTGTTCATTTCTACCCCTTGGTTCACCGAAATAAATACCTCCAGTCAATTCCCTGAAGAAAACAAAATCCACCCCTTCGACACGCTCCAGTTTCAACGGAGACTTATGAATGAGCGAAGGAAACGTAAAAGTAGGCCTGACGTTGGCAAAAAGTCCAAGCTTCTGCCGCATTCTCAGAAGGCCTTGTTCTGGTCTCACTTTGGCTTTGGGGTTGTTATCGTATTTCGGATCGCCGATGGCGCCGAAAAGCACCGCATCAGCCCTGAGGCACACTTCATGGGTACTTTCAGGATAAGGATCACCCACCAAATCAATGGCTGTCGCTCCTACCGGGGCCTCTTCGAAGTGAATTGTGTGCCCAAATTTGGCTCCAACTGCTTTGACTACCTTTGCTGCTTGTGCGATTACCTCCGGACCGATACCGTCACCTGGTAACAGCGCTATATTCATTTCCATAAAAACTGTTGTTGTCTTGTTCAATTATTTCTGGCCTCGCTTTGAAAGGCCCAGATTTTCCTTTGTCGAGTTGTTCGATGATGTTGAGCATTTTTTCGGTGGCCTTCAGGGCCGCCACCGTTTGGTCACTGTCCAAGCCTTTGGTCTTGAAAATCCGTCCATAGTCCCAGGTGATGACTGTTTCCACGAAGGCATCGGTTTTTCCACCCGGTGGAATGGTCACGTGGTAGTTTGTTAATATCGGAAGTTCCCGGTCGAGAGATTTATAGATCTTCTTCAGGGCTTTCATAAATGCATCATACTGTCCATCGCCTGATGAACCCTCCTCGTAGCTTTGCCCATCGATATTCATCTTGAGTTGAACGGTTGGCCTTAGTCCTTTGGAATGGCTCAGGTTATATCCTTCGATATAGATGTTATGGGTAATGGAGTTGTTTTGCAACACATCGGAAATGATGTAAGGCAAGTCTTCCGTGGTAACCCGCTCTTTTTTATCCCCCAACTCAATGATCTTTTGGGTCACCTTAGCGAGCTCTTCGGGTTCAAGTGAGATCCCGAGTTCTTGGAGATTTTTGAGGATATTGGCTTTGCCTGAGGTTTTCCCCAAGGCATATTTCCGTTGTCTGCCAAACCGCTCGGGCATCAGGTCGTTGAAATACAGGTTTTTCTTATTGTCCCCGTCCGCATGGATGCCAGCGGTTTGGGTAAAGACATTTTCACCAACTACAGGCTTGTTGGCTGGGATATGCTGTCCCGAAAACTGTTCGACCAACTTGCTGACGCGGTAGATCTTGTTTTCCTTCACCCCGATTCGGAAATCCGTGAAATCCTTCAATACGGCGATGACTGACTCCAATGGTGCGTTTCCGGCCCTTTCTCCTAAGCCATTCACAGTCGTGTGGATGCCTCCAATGCCGTTGTAGATTGCTTCCAACACATTGGCGACTGACAAATCGTAGTCATTGTGTGCATGGAAGTCAAAATGGGTATCTGGGAATTCGGAGGTGATCAGCTTCACGAAATGTGCCACCTCACGGGGATTCAGAAGCCCCAAGGTATCCGGCAGCATAATCCTGCGGACACGTAATTGTGCCAGCATCTCGATCAGATTCATGGTGTATTCGAGGGAATTGCGCATGCCATTGGACCAGTCTTCGAGATAGACATTGACACTTAGTCCCTTGGACCGGGCATAGGCCACGCATTTTTGGATATCCGCAAAATGTTGTTCTTGGGTTTTCCGCAATTGGTGGATGAGGTGGTTGAGCGAGCCTTTTGTCAAAAGATTCAATACACGTCCTCCTGCCTCCACAATCCAATCGACAGAAGCTGGCGTGTCCACAAAACCCAACACTTCGACTTTTTCCAAATAGCCTTTCTCTGACGCCCACTGGGTGATGCGCTTCACGCCTTCCATTTCTCCCTCGGAAACCCGAGCCGATGCCACCTCAATGCGGTCCACCTTTAGCTCGTCCAGCAGGAGCTTTGCAATTTGAAGCTTTTCCAAAGGCATAAAGGAAACCCCCGAGGTCTGTTCTCCATCCCTCAGGGTCGTGTCCATGATTTCTATTTTCCTATGGTTGCCCATTAGATCGGTTGGTAAAGAGAAAGTTTGTGTTGATCTTGGCTTTTGGTCCCGCGAAATCAATTTAGGCGTTCAGAAGCCGCTCTCGGCCTTTGGCAAAATCGGCTATTTCAGCCTTGATGTTGAGCAGGTAGTCGATGTCATCAAAGCCATTTTTCATGTTTTCCTTTTTGTAGGAATTGATGTCAAAGGTCTCCGATTGGCCGGTTTTGAGCAAAGTGATCCGCTGCTTGTCGATATCAATTTCGACTTCTGATTTGGGATCAGTTTCTACGGCTTGAAAGAGGATCTCCGCAAATTCAGGACTGATCGTGACGGGCAAGACGCCGATGTTGAGACAGTTGTTTTTGAAGATATCCGCAAAAAAACTGGAAACAACGCATCTGAAGCCATAGTCATAAATCGCCCAAACGGCGTGTTCCCTTGAGGAGCCTGAACCGAAGTTTTTGCCTGCCAAGAGGATTTTACCGGAGTAGGTCGGGTCATTGAGGACGAAGTCCTTTTTGGGATTCCCCTCTACATCGTAGCGCCAATCCCTGAAAAGGTTATCGCCAAAACCTTCCCGCTCCGTTGCCTTCAAAAAGCGGGCAGGTATGATTTGGTCTGTATCTACGTTCTCGGTCCTCATAGGCACTACTGTGCTGGTAAGGACGGTAAATTTATCGTAAGCCATAGTTTTCTGAATAGGAGTTAATGGTTATTTGTTATTATGTTATTGAGTTTGAATTGACATATAAATACCTTTTAACCAATAACCTAATAACCAAATAACTGAAATTAAAACACTTCTCTTGGATCTACAATTTCTCCAGTCACGGCGACTGCGGCCACCGTCAGTGGGCTGGCCAACATTGTCCTTGCACCTGGGCCTTGCCTTCCTTCGAAGTTCCGATTGGAAGTGGAAACCGCATATTTGCCGGCAGGAATCTTGTCGTCGTTCATGGCCAAGCATGCAGAGCAGCCTGGCTGGCGAAGTTCAAACCCAGCATCCTCCAATATTTTCACAAGCCCTTCTTCGTGAGCCTGCTTTTCCACTTCTCTGGAACCTGGCACAATCCAAGCAGTGATGTTGTCAGCCTTATGTTTTCCTTTGACGAAATTGGCGACAGCACGTATATCCTCGATCCGGCCATTGGTACAGCTTCCCACGAAAACATAGTCCACCTTTTTGCCTTTGATGGGTTCTCCGGGTTCGAAGCCCATATAGTCCAAAGATTTGAGGTAAGTTGTCTTATTGCTGCCTTCCATACCCTCAGTGGTTGGAATCCTGTCTTTGACCTTGATGCCCATGCCGGGATTGGTGCCATAGGTAATCATCGGCTCGATGTCGTTGCCGTCAAAGTGATATTCCTTGTCGAAAACAGCGCCTTCGTCCGTTTTCAGGGTCTTCCAATATGCCACTGCTTTGTCCCAAGCTTCGCCTTTTGGAGCGTACTGCTTGCCTTTGAGATAGTTGAAAGTCGTTTCATCGGGAGCTATCAAGCCTCCGCGCGCGCCCATTTCGATACTCATGTTGCAAATGGTCATCCGAGCTTCCATACTGAGGCTTTGGATCGCCGATCCCGCATACTCGACAAAGTAGCCCGTGGCTCCTGCTGCCGAGATTTTGGAAATAATATATAGGATGATATCCTTTGAGGTCACACCGTTCCCGAGTTGGCCATCCACCGTAATCCGCATTTTCTTCGCCTTGGACTGCATGATGCATTGGGTTGCCAAGACCATTTCTACCTCTGAAGTACCGATGCCAAAGGCGATTGCTCCAAAAGCTCCATGGGTGGAAGTATGGCTATCGCCGCATACGATCGTCATGCCCGGTTGGGTGACGCCCAATTCCGGTCCGATCACGTGGACGATTCCATGATGGTCAGAACCCAAATCGTGGAGTTCGATGCCATATTTGTGGCAATTTTCCCTGAGTTTCTCGACTTGCATCCTGGACAGTTTATCCTTGATGGTCTTGTCTTGATCCACGGTGGGAACGTTGTGGTCGGGCGTGGCAATGGTCCTTGCAGGATACATTACACCGACTCCTCTTTTCTCGAGGTTGAGAAATGCGACTGGGCTGGTCACCTCGTGGATGAAATGCTTGTCAATAAAGAAAACATCTGGGCCGGACGGAACCGACCTTACCACGTGTGCATCCCAGATTTTATCAAATAGGGTTTTTTTGTCCATGATTAATCAATCGTCACTTTGTCTTTGACTGGAATTTTGTTCAATGCATCCACAAAAGCCTGTGCGGATGCAAGCACGATGTCAGTATTGGAGGAAAAGCCATAATAAGGTTTATCTCCCTGCATCAAGCGCATATGGACTTTGGCCACATCGTCACTGCCCGCTGTGATCGCTTGGATGAGGAATTCTTCCAATACGATATGGGGGTTCACGATAGACTCAATCGCCTTGAGAACAGCATCAACTGGGCCATTTCCTGTGGAAGTAGCTTCATAGGCTTTTTCGCCCACCTTCAGTTCAACAGTCGCTTCGATAGCACCATTGGATTTGTAGTGAACCTTGCCCAACTCGATAAAAGAGGACTCATCCATGTATTTACCAACCAAGGATAGCAAGTCCTTTGGCCCGATATCGCGTTTGGAATCCGCCAAAACCAGAAAATCCTCATAAACCTCGTTGAGCGCATCTCCTTCTAGTTCTACACCCAGTGAATCCAAGTGGAACTTCAATGCCGCGCGACCACTTCTTGCCGTCAAGACGATCGAAGACTCGTGCACGCCGACTTCTTTGGGATCGATGATCTCATAGTTTTCCCGATGTTTCAATACACCATCTTGGTGGATTCCTGAAGAGTGTGCGAATGCATTTCGGCCCACGATTGCTTTGTTGGGTTGCACAGGCATGTTCATCAGTTTGGAAATCAGGCGGCTCGTCTCGTAGATTTTCTCGGTTTTGATATTGGTGAAAACAGGAATGTCGTGGTGGCATTTGATCGCCATGACGACCTCTTCCATGGAGGTATTTCCAGCCCTTTCACCGATTCCGTTGATTGTCAACTCGGCTTGCCTTGCTCCATTTTGCACGCCGGCGATTGTGTTGGCGGTAGCCATGCCTAGGTCGTTGTGGCAATGGGTCGAGATTATCGCCTTGTCTATGTTGGAGACATTCTCTTTGAGGTAGCGGATAATCGCGCCGTATTGCTCTGGAAGGCAATACCCCGTCGTATCCGGGATATTGACGACTGTAGCTCCCGCCTTGATGACTTCCTCGATGATTTTGGCTAGGAATGGCAATTCTGAACGACCAGCGTCTTCGGCGTAGAACTCTACGTCCTCCACATACTTTTTGGCATACTTCACCGCTCTTACACCTCTTTCGATAATGTTCTCGGGTGTGGACCTAAGCTTGTATTGGATATGATATGGTGAAGTTCCAATGCCGGTGTGGATCCTACCCTTTTTGGCATATTTCAGGGCATCGGCAGCTACATCAATATCTTTTTCTACAGCTCTGGAAAGGGCGCAGATGATAGGATTGGAAACTGCCTTCGAAATCTCCACCACGGAATTGAAATCACCTGGGCTGGAAATCGGAAATCCCGCCTCGATGATATCCACCCCCAATGCTTCCAAAGCCTTGGCCACTACTATCTTTTCCTTGGTGTTCAACTGACACCCCGGTACCTGCTCCCCATCTCGGAGGGTGGTATCGAATATCCATAGCTTGTCACTCATAGTAATCTTTTAATCAGTTGTTTTCTGGCCTCAATTTTCTCACAGTAGCACCTGCCTGCCACATTTCAGATTCCCTCAATTCTTTCAATTCCGCTTCCAATTTTTCCCTGTAATCAGGCTTGGAGTTGGAGTCGATTGATTTTTGGGCTTCTTTACCTGTCTTTACACTGTTGTAAAGCTCTTCGAAAACAGGCTTGGTCGCATCCCTGAAAGGCTTCCACCAATCCAAAGCACCGCGCTGCGCTGTCGTGGAGCAATTGGCATACATCCAGTCCATACCGTTTTCGGCCACCAAGGGCATCAAGCTTTGGGTCAACTCTTCCACGGTCTCGTTGAATGCCTCTGAAGGCGTATGGCCGTTTGCTCTCAATACTTCATATTGGGCGGCAAAGATCCCCTGGATCGCACCCATCAACGTACCTCTTTCGCCTGTCAGGTCGGAAGTCACTTCCCTGTAGAAATCTGTTTCAAACAAGTAACCAGAGCCTACTCCGATTCCCAATGCAACGACGCGGTCCTTGGCTTTACCTGTAGCATCTTGGTAAATGGCATAGGAAGAGTTCAATCCCCTGCCTTCTACAAACATTCTGCGAAGTGATGTTCCGGAACCTTTTGGTGCTACCAAGATCACGTCCACATCGGCCGGAGGGATGATACCCGTTTTTTCTTTGTAAGTGATCCCAAAACCATGGGAGAAATACAGCGCTTTACCAGGAGTGAGGTACTTTTTCACTGTCGGCCAAAGCGCGATCTGACCAGCATCGGAAAGCAGAAACTGGATAATGGTGCCTTTTTGGCAAGCTTCTTCAATATCGAATAAAGTCTCGCCCGGTACCCATCCGTCTGCCACAGCCTTGTCCCAAGTTTTGGAATTTTTCCTTTGGCCCACGATGACGTGGAAACCATTGTCCTTGAGGTTAAGCGCTTGGCCCGGGCCCTGCACACCATAGCCAATGACGGCGATGGTTTCGTTCTTCAAAACCTCCCTGGCTTTTTCCAAAGGAAATTCCTCTCTGGTGACGACGTTTTCTTCTACTGATCCGAATTTCAGTTTCATAGTGTTGATTTTAATTAGGTTTGATTATTTAAATATTCTTGTACCGAAAATTTGGGCTTTGCAATCGCAACCCTTCCTGATCGGGAAAATTCCAACAAGTTGAATGGTTTGAGGATTTCAAGCAATGCTTGGGTATCCTCCTTGTGGCCCGTGAACTCAATGACGACAAATTCTTTTTCCGCTGCTATGATATGGGCATTGAACTGGCGAATGACTTTTTCCAAGCCGGGATCAAGACTCTCTGTCGGGAGTTTGTAAAGAGCGATCTCTTGGTAGACTACCTCAGAATCCGTGAAATGGTAAGTCTTGATCACATCCACGATCTTGTCGATTTGCTTGACCAGATGGATGATCTGTTCAGGCGTGACGGTGACCTCGATCGTGATTTTGTGGATTCCGTCCAGCCTGCTTTCCGATGCGGTGAGCGCATCGATGTTGATCCCCCTCCTGGTAAAGATGATGGTGATCCTGTTGAGGATACCTATGAAATTTTCTGTATATACTAAAATGGTATAACGGTTCATATGCTGGGCTTGGGCTTAACTCAACCTTACTTCTTCTACAGAGCATCCTGTGGCAATCATCGGGAAGACGTTGTCTTCTTTTTCAACGACTACTTCGAGGAAGTATGGACCTTTGTGCAGTAGCATTTCGGCAACGGCGGATTCAAGTTCGTCCCGGTCAGTCACTTTAGTGGCTTTGAAGCTGTATGCTTCCGCGATCTTGATGAAGTCAGGATTTTCAAGTTCAGTAAAGGAGTAGCGCTTGTCAAAGAAAAGTTGCTGCCATTGTCTCACCATTCCTAGATAATTGTTGTTGAGCAGCACTACCTTGACGGGTGCCTTGGTTTGCATGATCGTCCCAAGTTCCTGAATGGTCATTTGGATTCCGCCGTCGCCGACGACACAGATTACCTGTCGATTGTAATCGTGCAGTTGGGCACCCAAAGCGGCGGGAAGCGCAAATCCCATGGTTCCTAGGCCGCCGGAGGTCACTTGGGTGCGGGTTTGTTTGAAGTCGAAATACCGCCAAGCAATCATTTGATGTTGGCCCACATCGGTGACGAGTATGGCGTCATCTTCTTTGAATTGATTGACTAGACGGATGACTTCGCCCATATGGAGACCACCGTGTGTTCCATGTAGGTCATTGGCATATACGGCTTTTTTTTCCTCATTCTCCAACTCGCGGAAACGCTTCATCCATTCGGGATGGGAATTGGGCTTTACTGCGTCGGTAAGTTGTGAGAGGCTATCTTTGCAGTCTCCTTGGATAGCTACTGTGGCCTTTACGTTCTTGTCGATTTCGGCGGGATCGAGTTCCAGATGAATGACCTTCGCCTGTTTGGCATACCTTTTCAAATCACCCGTCACACGGTCGTCAAAACGCATTCCTACTGCGATCAGTACGTCACATTGGTTGGTCAATAAGTTTGGAGCATAGTTGCCGTGCATGCCAAGTTTACCGACATACATGGGATGGTCCTGAGGCAAAGCACCTGAGCCTAACAATGTACAAGCTGCCGGTATTCCTGTTTTGTCCAAAAAAGCCCGCAACTCCGCCTCGGCTTTGGCTAACACAACGCCTTGCCCAAAAAGCAAATAGGGTTTCTTGGCTTCATTGATCAAACTAGCTGCATCTAAAACGGCCTTTTTATCAATCGTAACATAGGGTCGATAAGATCTTACTCCAAGGCAAGGCACATAGTTGAAGTCGCCGAATTCTACCTGTGCATTTTTGGTGATGTCAACGAGTACCGGCCCAGGCCTGCCTGTCCGTGCAATGTGAAAGGCCTTTGCAATCGCCGGCGCAATATCTTCAACTTTTCTCACTTGAATATTCCACTTTGTGCCAGGCATCGATAGGCCTACAACGTCGGTTTCCTGAAAGGCATCAGAGCCCAGCAAGTGGGCTGCAACTTGCCCTGTGATGCATACCAAGGGAGTACTGTCAATTTGCGCATCCGCGAGGCCTGTAATCAGGTTGGTAGCGCCAGGGCCAGAGGTGACCAAGACGACGCCGACTTTGCCAGATACCCGCGCATAACCTTGAGCCGCGTGGATAGCACCCTGCTCGTGACGGGTCAAGACGTGTTTGATTTGATCACTGTAATCATACAAGGCATCATACACAGGCATGATAGCCCCGCCAGGATAGCCAAAAATGTACTCTGAGTTCTCGGCAATCAGGGATTTGACCACGATATCTGCACCTCTTATCATAGTAATCGGGATTTATAGGTCGGTGACACAGCCTTGTGATGCTGTGGATACGAGTTTGTTGTACTTTTTCAAAGTGCCTTGTAGGTCACTCACATCTTTGTTTCTCCAAGTTTGCTTACGTGCGGCTAGTTCCTCATCGGAAACTGCCACCTGCAGCGTCAATGTATCGGCATCGATCGTGATGATGTCACCGTTTTGAACCAAAGCAATCGGACCTCCAAGGAATGCTTCTGGCGTCACGTGTCCTACGACAAATCCGTGTGTCCCGCCGGAAAACCGTCCATCTGTAATCAAAGCAACATCCGAACCAAGTCCGGCGCCGATGATCATCGACGTTGGCTTCAGCATCTCAGGCATCCCTGGACCGCCTTTTGGGCCGATATAGCGGATGACAATTACTTCTCCTTTTTCAACTTGCTTGTGCTTGATCGCTTCATTGGCTTCCAGTTCCGAATCAAACACTCTAGCAGGGCCTGTAAAGGATTTTCCTTCTTTTCCTGAAATCTTCGCCACCGCTCCTTCCGGGGCCAAGTTACCTTTAAGTACGCACAGGTGGCCTGTCTCTTTCAATGGTTTTTCGATCGGGTGGATCACATTGACCAACGAAGGTACCACTGGGTCAATATCCGCCAGGTTTTCTGCGACTGTCTTTCCTGTCACGGTCACGCAATCACCATGCAGCATTCCGTTGTTGAGGAGGTATTTCATGAAGGCTGGAAGTCCTCCCTGCTCAAATAAGTCCTCCATCAAAAATTTCCCGGAGGGTTTGAAATCACCCAGGAGTGGTGTTTCATGATTGACGCGTTTGAAATCCTCCAAAGTGAAGTCCACGCCGGCGGTTTTGGCGATCGCCAGAATGTGCAGGACGGCATTGGTGCTTCCGCCAAGTGCGACAGCTACACGGACGGCGTTTTCTAGGCTCTTCTTTGTGACGATATCTTTGGGCTTGATGTCCTTTTCGAGCAAGATCTTGATGTACTTAGATACTTCCTCACATTCTTTCTGCTTCTCCTCCGCAGTAGCTGGCGTTGAGGAACTGTAGGGGAGTGACATGCCCATGGCCTCAATGGCTGAGGACATGGTGTTTGCTGTATACATGCCTCCGCATGCACCAGCACCAGGGCAGGCATTTTCAATGACGCCTTGGTAATCCACATCGTTCATCTCGCCTTTTACACGCTTACCATACGCCTCGAAGGCAGAAACGATGTTAAGTTTTTCGCCTTTGTATAGGCCGGAGCGGATCGTGCCGCCATAGACCATGATGGAAGGCCTGTTTATACGGAGCATTCCCATCACTGCTCCGGGCATGTTTTTGTCGCAGCCGGCTACAGCCACACATGCATCAAATGAGTGCCCAAGGATAAAGGACTCGATGGAGTCGGCAATGATCTCCCTTGACACCAGGGAATACCGCATGCCCAAAGTCCCCATTGATATCCCGTCGGATATACCCATGGTATTAAAAACCAAACCGGTCAGACCATGCGCTTTGGAAGCTTGCTTGATCAGACCGGCAAAGTCGTTGAGGTGCATGTTGCAGGGGTTGCTTTCATAGCCACAACTCGCTATCCCTACAAAAGGCTGGTTCATCTGTTTATCCGACATTCCCGTGGCATACAGCATCGCCTTGCCAGCGGGATGTTCTTCATTTTGACTGATTTCCCAACTGTATTTTTTCAAATTCATGGTTAATTCAGGGTCTTGAATGTCTAATAGGTTGATAAAAAAAGTGCCTCATCATCTGAGGCACTTTACATTGTATGGTTGTTTGTCGTAAAAGTCAGCGCCTCAGTATTTACTACTAATCACAATAATAAAGCTGAGGGGAGTGACTATTTCAAACATGTGGAATGGTTTCTTTTTTGACTTTGATGATACAATATTAAGGCTCAAAATCGATAGATACAATATTTAATTTCTTTTTTTTTAGAGTTTGTAAATCAAAAAATGCTGTATAAACCATTTTTTCAAAATATTATTCCATTTATCGATTGTATACCAAACTAACTTTACGAAAAAATTTAAAAAAGTCGCCATGATCAAAATAAAATACCAATTCAGGGTTTTGTAATTTATTTTCCGAATTATTGATGATTTTGTAATCCGGAATCAATTTGTAATGAAAAAAGCAATAGTCTTCAAAATTTGATGCCTATTTTTCAGGTTGGCTCTGGAATTTTTGGCCTAGCAATTATGTAGAGCCGACACATCCTGATAAATGGGTAGGGTCGACGAAGTTAAAGTTTGGCATCGATCAAAATGTCTGGGCGTGGTTTCATCCAAGATTAAAATCGATATTTACGACATCAATTTTTCTCTATGATCAATTTTCCCAACGCAAAGATCAATCTCGGACTCAATATTGTCGCCAAACGTAATGATGGCTTCCATGATATTGAGACCTGCATGGTACCTATTCCGCTTTATGATGCCCTGGAAATGATTCCCGCCAAGAAGACTGTTTTTGAAAGTTCAGGTTTGGAAATTCCAGGAGCAGAAAAGGACAATCTTGTGCTCAAGGCCTTGAAGTTGATCCGAAAGGATTTCCCGGATGTCGGGGACGTACATATCCACCTCCATAAAAACATCCCGATGGGAGCAGGCTTGGGTGGGGGTTCTGCGGATGCGGCTTTTGCTCTTGTGCTGATGAACAAGTTGTTTGACCTGCATTTGGAGTCCTGGTTTTTGGAGGAATATGCCGCACAGATTGGGAGTGACTGTGCGTTTTTTGTGGAGAATACGCCGAAAATCGCAACTGGGAGGGGGGAGGTTTTGGCCCCCGTACATGTTGACTTGAAGGGCGACTATCTCGTATTGGTCAAGCCGCCAATCCATATCGGAACCAAAGAGGCGTATGCTGGTGTGAGACCAAAAAAGTCAGAAGTGCCACTTGTGGATATCCTTTCCGATAAGTCGTTGTGGAAAGACTCGCTGCGCAATGATTTTGAGGAGAGCATATTTTCAAAACATCCCGAACTCCCTGCAATCAAGAAACGGATGTACGACAGCGGCGCATACTATGCAGCAATGTCAGGATCAGGCTCGACAGTTTTTGGCCTCTTTTCCACTAAGCCCGAGGAGATGAAAATGTCGGAAGGCTATTTTGTTTTTGAAGCCGGATTTTGAGAATTTAAAAAAATATATTTACGTTTGGTAAATATAAAACTTATTTACAATGGCGACTTTCACTAGTTCACTACCCGACGACCTCATGGAAAGGCTATCTGAACAAGCAAAGAAGCTTTCTCTCCCAAAAAACAAGTTGATGGAAAAAGCACTTGTTCTTTATCTTGATCATCTAAAGCGTGCAGAATACATTAAATCCTACAAAAACGCGTCGGAAGATGAAGATATTCTTTTGGTAGCAGAGGAAGGCATGGCCGAGTATCTTCGACAATTGGAGAAATGAGACAAGGGGAAATTTGGTTGGTAGATCTTAATCCAGTCAAGGGAAGCGAGCAAGCGGGATTCAGGCCGGTAGTGATAATAAGTGGAAACTTGATGAACAGGTATCTTCCCGTAGTCATAGTAGTACCACTTACTACCAAAATCAAAAATTATCAAGGTAATCCCGTCATTCATCCCGATCCCGATAACGGACTTAGCGCGGTGTCAGAGATGTTGGTTTTCCATGTAAGATCGATTTCAAAAGACAGATTGATTCAAAAACTCGGACATGTGCCTGATGAAGTCCTAAAAAATGCACTTGCTACTTTGAAAGATATTACGACACTTTGAATGAGGATCGAAGTGTCGAATTTTGAATTGGCCGATTTTTCAATTCAATCATCCACCTTCAAAAAAACAAACCTCGCCCACTTCTCCCTGTGCCGGAGTTCGCTGCCCATTCCAAGAAAAGGAGGAAGATAGACGAGTTTTTCAATTCTGATTTCATGTTTTCCGTCAGGAAGATCTTCCATAGGCAAATTGGTGGAAAAAGCTCTTTGGCCAGTCATGCCCGATGTTATTGATTGCCAATCCAAATCCTGCAGCAAGGAATCGTTGAGATACACCCTGTACAATTGGGGGATTTCGTTCACTTCCTTCCAGGGCAAGGTGTCTTGTTCTCCTTGAAGCAATTCATTCATCCTCGGCAAGTCTTTTGCGTCTCGCTCGTAATAGGCCAAATTCAACACCATATGTGAACTGCCGACCAGGTTGGTCGTAGTCCATGCCCTGCCAAATCTCCGCCCGCTCGTGTTGTATTTTTCGAAGTATTGTGATTCCTGTGGCCAATTGTAGTCAGCCTCCTCCAAATTTACTTCATTTCGATATTGCGAAAAGCCCCTGATGTCGTAGTAAATCAATGGCAACGAAAGTACCACCAGCACTCCTGTGTAAAGCATAAACGCCCATTTTCCCAGGTTACTTTGGTAGATGGCGGAGACGGTTCCATTCATGCTGCTTCCGATATAATCCCTGACCGCGGATTTTTTGAAAGCGAGCGATAGTACGGCAAAAAGGATCAAAGTGACCATGAAAATGACATAAACCACTTCGAAATTGAGGTCAAACACGAGGTAAATGCCGATCAGCAAAATCAGGTATAAAGTGATAAAAACCAATGGGACAACGACCGAAATAGGAAGTCCATAGGCCATGCTACACCAAGCCTCCAATTTTATCAAATAATAGGTGGGATGTTTGTAATCAATATTTTGCGAGTTCTTAAAGAGATTTTCTTTCTTAACCCCCTCCGGAAAAGCATAGGAAATTCCCAACATGCCTGCCCACAAAAACCGCAGCACTAAATGCGACACAAGGAAGATTTTGAAAAATGATATGATTGCGGAAAAATACACGAAAACCAAATCCGCTGGAATATGCTCCAATCCATAATCCTGGATCAAAACAACCGAAAGCTCAAAAAATCGGGAAGGAATGACGAACAAAAACGCCAGAATAATACCCGATATGATGACTTCAGGCTCCCAACTGTTCTTTTGAAGGTTTTCGAGCCAAGTAAGGTCTTGCTGCTTTTTGATTGGTTTTTCTTCCATCTTTCTTTCAAAAATTGCCAAATGGAAAAATAGACAAATCCTTTGAAAAACTAGCCTTTTTCGAAGTTGGTTTTAGGGAGATCTCAAATATCCCTCCAAATTCCAACTCATGTTTTGGAAAAATAGAAACAGGCTTGGTCGCCCTTCATCATGAGATTGAGTGCATGGGCTTTTTGCCCAAATCTTTTCAGCTCATCGCCTGTGAATTCGTTGATTGGATCTGTGCCTCGAAGTGGCATTTCCCTTTTGTATAGTTCTGTACCCCAAAATTGGAAGGCGGTGCTGTCGAAAACCACTTTTTGGGTATTGAAACCTGATTCCTCAGCGAGTTGGCAAAGTCCTTTCACAGAAGGTATATGCAAATGCCGTGGAACATCCAACTGAACCCAATTGGCTCCTTCACTTTTCCAAATTTCGGCGTCTGCAACTGGCACGCGGATCAGCATTTTCCCTCCGGGGTTTAATGTTTCAAAGGCTTTCGCCAATACTTTCGCGGGTTCGGACATATGCTCAAAAGAATGGTGCATCATCAACAGGTCGAATTTTTCTTCGACTTCAAAAATGGATTTTCGCTCAAGCTTAAATTCTGGGCCAAGTTTTTTTTCCGTTTCCAAATAAGGATCATAGCCTTTCAGACGCCAGAATCCCGCCGCATGCATTTCGTAAAGGAGTTGGCCGTTGCCGCAGCCGATATCTGCAATCGCATCATCCGTGCCAATGCCTGCGATTGCCATCCATTCCCCAAAAATGGGCTTGAATGCTTTCCCTTGAGTCAAAAGGAATAGCTGATACCTGATTTTCTTTAGGAAGTTCTTGAATGAGTTTGCTCTGACGAGAACCTGGTGCGCGTAGTAGGATTCCGGGTAATACTTGTCCAAATTCTCCGGCACATCTACTAATTGGATGGATTCACATATAGGGCAAACTGCCACTTCAAAAAGATCTCCCATTCCAAACATCCTTTCCTGTGCCGCCACCAGTGTGGGACTCTCAGTTTGTCCGCAAAACGCGCATGCGTAATTTGGTTTAATAGGCATTTTCCCGGTTGACGAGCAATTCGTACACGGTCAGGACGCAGATTTTGAGGTCCAGTAAAAATGACCAGTTTTGGATATAGAAGGAATCCAGCTTCACCCGGGCACGTATTTGATAGGGCTGTTCGATTTCGCCACGGTATCCCTTCACCTGTGCGAGGCCAGTAATGCCGGGCTTGATTTTGTGGCGGCTGTTGTACTTTTCTATCTGCGTTTTAAACTCCCTATTCATCGGGACCGTGTGCGGCCGTGGGCCGACAATGGACATCTCGCCAAACAGTACGTTGATGAATTGGGGCATTTCGTCCAAGGAAGTCATCCGAAGGAAGGAACCAATCCGTGTGATTCTTGGGTCATTTTTGGTGGCTTGATGTGTGTCCGCATAGTCGTTAGGTGTCATCGAGCGGAACTTTAAGCACCTGAATACGCTGTTGTTTTCTCCGTTTCGTTCCTGGATGAAGAAAACGGGACCTCTTGATTCCAATTTGATCAGCAATCCAACCAAAGGGATCAGCCAACTCAAAATGAAAACTATCACAAACAGTGAAAAGACGATATCAAATCCCCTTTTGAAGACACGGTTGAAGGCGTTGTCCAAGGGGATTTCGTTGACGTTGATGACAAAAAAATCACCGTACTTGGAGAACGAGAGGTTCTTTTCGAGCTGAAGCCTACCGCCCGGAATTACCTTTACCTTGATGTAATTTTCGTCGGCAAAGTTGATGACTTGCTTGACCTTGCTCTCCTCTAAATGCTCGGAAATGTAGATTTGGTCCACGTCAAGGGATTTGGCCTCTCTGAAAAAATCCTTGATTGAACCCCTGGAAAGGCCATTTTTCACTTGGTCGTCATAATATCCAAGAAACTTGATCCCGAAATCTTTTCTCACCCTAAACACCTTGGCCAATTGGTCACTCGTATCACCCATTCCCAAAATCACTGCGCGCCTGAAATTATGGCCCTGTTCCCTGTATTTGCGCAGCGAAAGGTGCACCGCCACACGATAAATTCCCAAGAAAAGGAACAGCGACGCAGCGAGCGAAAGGAAGGATAAAAGCCGAAGTGCATTGTCATGGAAGGGCAGCCAAATCATCGAAATGATGACTAGAAACCAAGCCAGGGAGGCAAGCAGTTTTTTGAATGTCTCTTCAAACTCGTTTGTCCTGCCGATCTTGTAGTCTTCCTTTAGGATTGTGATGACCATCCAAATCATAATAAAGGCAGGAAATGCCGGAAAGTCTAAGCCATTAAAATCCTGGAACGTTTGGAAAAGCTGATTCGAAAAAAGGACAGAAAATGTGAGAACCAAAATATCACCCAATACAAAAAGCCAGGGGAAGTATTTGTAAAAGCGTTTTTTCATAAAAATCATTCTACTCGCTCCTACTTACGTCGGGAATTCTCGGAAGGATTCGTCTGAACAAAAGATCGGAGGA
The DNA here is from genome assembly GCF_021491425.1 of Mariniradius sediminis. Taxonomy (NCBI): domain Bacteria; kingdom Pseudomonadati; phylum Bacteroidota; class Cytophagia; order Cytophagales; family Cyclobacteriaceae; genus Mariniradius; species Mariniradius sediminis. The sequence continues at coordinate 257,882 of NZ_JAKEVZ010000003.1, forward strand.
GGCTTTTGTCTATCTCAATCGCTCGCAAAATTATAAAAGATTATCAAAGCCCGAGTATTTCCTATAATTAATTTTTTAAAATAGATAGTTTTGCCAGCCTATCAGTTTAAGGTTCAATGTTGTCAAAGCTCAAAGCCCTTCTTGCATCTTCAGATCAACCCGATTCTTTGGGCAGTCAATTTCGCAAAAAGCGTTTTGCTCATTTCAAACAACTCGTAGAAAGGAATTTTTTGGGCAAATTGCCCATCAGGGTTTTGGATATCGGCGGCAGGTCACAGTTTTGGATTGGGCAGGATTTGCTCGAAGCGGGAAAACTCGAAATCACCCTTTTAAATCTTTCAGAAGAGCCTGTCAGCGTCCCAGGAATCTCGAGCATCGTGGGGGATGCGACCGACCTAAGTCAGTTTGGGGATGGGAGTTTCGATTTGGTCTTTTCCAATTCCGTTATCGAGCACCTTTACACTTGGGAAAACCAGCAGAAGATGGCCCGTGAGGCAGTACGCGTTGGGAAAAAATACTTCATACAGACCCCTAACAGGCACTTTTTTGCGGAACCACACTATGCCCTGCCTTTTGTACAGTATTTTCCAAAGTCTTGGACTTATTTTTTATTGACCAAATCCAGGCTGAGTAGGGGAAACAAGTGGAATCCCGCGGATGCCCAACAGTATTTGGATGAAATCCGCCTATTGGACCGGAGGGAATTCAAACGGCTTTTCCCAAAAGCGGAAATTTATGACGAGAATTTCCTTGGCATGACCAAGTCGTTTACAGCACACAACCTATAGTCAGTCCCTGGCCGCGCCTCCGTCAATCACCAAGCATGTACCATTGACATACCTGGCTTCGTCCGAAGCCAAATAAAGGTATCCATATGCGATGTCGTCTGGATTTCCCCAATAGCCCATCGGTATCATAGGTATCATTTGTTGTTTGACTTGTTCTGGTATCGCGAGTGTCATCTCTGTTTCGATGAATCCGGGTGCTATACAGTTGGCTGTGATTCCATACTTGCCCAATTCCAAAGCCCAAACCTTGGTCATGCCAATCACGGCGGCCTTTGTGGCCACATAATTGGTTTGGCCAAAATTTCCCCGAAGGCCGACATTGGATGCGGCACTGACGATGCGGCCGTAGCGCTGGGCCTTCATGACCTCAGCAGCAGCCTGGGTGCAATTGAAGACGCCGGTTTGGTTGACCGCGATCACGGTATCCCATTCTTCTTGGGTCATTTTCGCTAAAGTTTTGTCCTTTGTGATGCCGGCGTTATTGATGAGGATGTCGATTCTGCCAAACTGCTCCTTTGCTTGCCGAACCGCTGTCTGGACCGCATCGCGGTCAGCTACGGAGATTTTGCGGAAAAACGCAGGATAGTTTTGGGAAGTCAATTCCTCAGCCAAGCGGTGGCCATTTTCTGACAAGTCCCATATCAGGACGGTAGCTCCTTCTTTGGCAAATAGCCTTGAGGTGGCCGCGCCAATGCCGTTGGCGCCTCCGGTGATGATTGCGATTTTTTGCTGCAGGCGCATGTTAATACAAGAAATTTATTTGGTTATCAAATTTTGTTGAATGCGGAAATCAAAACCTGACCATGCTGATGACTTCTGCCACACATACGGGCTTGTCGGCATGGTCTGAGTGCATCGCGATTTTGGAAAAAACCTTGGCGCTGCCATCGGGATTCTCTTCGATCTTGGCTAAGGAGGCATGTAGGCGGATTTTGTCACCCGAGTAGACAGGCGCGGGAAACCTTACCTTTTCCGTTCCATAGTTCAGGGCCATTTGTACCCCTTCGAGCGGCAGGACCTCGTACATAAGCTGCGGGATGAGTGACAACGTGAGGTAACCATGCGCCAGGTTTTTTCCTCCGGGGATCAGGGCTTTGGCTTTTTCGGTATCCACGTGGATCCATTGCCTGTCTCCCGTCGTATCCGCAAAATTCTGAATCATCTCCTGACTGACCTCGACCCAGCGGCTTTGGCCAAGTGGTTTACCTTCATTCGCTTTCAAATCCGCCAATGACCTGAATACCTTCCGCCCTGCTCCACCATGTCCCTCTTCTTGCTTCTTGTCTCTTGCTTCTTTTCTCTCTTCTCTCGATTCCTGTCTCTCGCTTCTCGCTTCTAAACTCTCCTTTCTGACTTCTACCATCGCTTTTCCCATCACCTTGCGTTCGAGCATATCCTGAAGTGCTCGGGGGGCATCTTCGAGGGAATAGGTTTTATGGATGTGCTGGCTGATTTTTCCGGCCAGAATCATGTTGACCAGCTCTATGATATTCTGCTGGTTTTTTTTGGGTTCTTCGGTGGAAAATCTTCCCCAAAAAACCCCCATTACCGCACAGCCTTTGAGCAAAGCCAAATTGAAGGGGAGCTTGGGTATTTCTCCGGCTGCAAAACCGACGGCCAGGTAGCGCCCATTCCAAGCCATGCTGCGCAAGGCAGGTTCTGCATATCGGTCTCCCACCACATCCAAGACCACGTCTACTCCTTTGCCAAGGGTGATTTCCTTGACGCGTTCCTTGAGGTCTTCCGTTTGATAGTTGATCAGGTGGCTGGCGCCTTTTTCCGCACAGAGGCTTAGCTTTTCGTCTGTCGAAGCGGCGCCAATGACCGTCGCGCCCATCACCTTCCCCAATTCCACCGCTGCCAAGCCTACGCCCCCAGCTGCCCCAAGTACGAGGAGTGTTTCGCCAGCTTGGATTTTTGCACGGTCCTTGAGTGCATGGTAGGCGGTGCCGAAAGTGTACAAGGTGGAGGCTGCCGTGGCGAAATCCATCATGGGTGGAATCGGGAAGACCCGATCAGCAGTTACCTTTACTTTTTCGGCAAAACCACCCCAGCCGCATAGTGCCAAAACCCGTTGGCCAACTTGCAGGTGCTTTACGCCCGCACCGACTTTTTCAATAATACCTGAAATTTCACCACCCGGAGAAAAAGGAAGCTCCGGTTTGAATTGGTATTTGTTTTGGATAATCAGCACATCCGGGAAATTGACCGAGCAGGCGAAAACCTGGATCAGGACCTCCTTTTCACCAATTTCAGGCTCGGGGATTTCGGTATATCGCAGCAGTTCGGGACCGCCAAATTCCGTACAGAGGATTGCTTTCATGGGCAAAAGTTTGGATCAAAATAGGCAATTACTTTTTAAAGGCGTAATTTCGAGCGCTTAAATAACCAGAACATTTCAACGACGCCACCAAACATTCCATGGATCGTTTGGGTCTTTTGTTGAAATCCCTTTATTCGCCTGTATGTCCATCAAATCTTACGTCCAATCCCACCGCGACCGCTTTATCGGAGAGCTTTTTGAACTCCTCCGCATCCCTTCTGTCAGCGCAGACCCAAAGTTCAGCAAAGATGTCTTTGCGGCTGCGGATTTTGTGAAGAAATCATTGGAAAAGGCCGGCGCCGACAGCGTCGAGCTTTGCCTCACAGATGGATATCCGATTGTCTACGGAGAAAAAATCATCGATCCTACATTGCCGACTGTATTGGTCTATGGACACTATGATGTACAGCCTGCAGATCCATATGAGCTATGGGATTCACCGCCATTTGAACCGGTGGTGAAGACGACGCCGAGGCATCCGGAGGGAGCCATTTTTGCCCGGGGATCCGCGGATGACAAGGGGCAGTTTTACATGCATGTAAAAGCCTTTGAGGCGATGATGGCCGAAGGTACACTGCCTTGCAATGTCAAGTTCATGATCGAAGGTGAGGAGGAAGTAGGCTCGTCCAATTTGGATGGTTTTGTGAAGGCCAACAAGGAAAAACTCAAAGCCGATGTCGTGTTGGTATCGGATACGCACATGATTTCGCTCGAGCATCCTTCCGTCACGGTCGGACTCCGCGGCTTGGCCTATATGCAGGTGGAGGTGACGGGACCCAATCGTGACTTACACTCGGGGACCTATGGTGGTGCCGTTGCCAATCCGGTGAATATTTTGTGCAAAATGATCGCTTCCCTGCACGATGAAAACAACCATATCACCATTCCTGGATTCTATGACAAGGTGGAGGAATATTCCCAAGCCTACCGAAAAGCGCTAAACGACGCGCCGTTTGACTTGGATGCCTACAAAAAGGAATTGGAAATCGCAGACGTGCATGGGGAAAAAGGCTACACGACTGTCGAGCGTATCGGCATCCGACCAACTTTGGACGTAAATGGAATCTGGGGCGGCTACACCGGCGAAGGTGCAAAAACTGTTTTGCCGTCCAAGGCCTTTGCCAAGATTTCCATGCGCCTCGTACCCAACCAAGACTTTCAGAAGATCGCTGTGCTTTTTGAAAACCACTTCAAAGCCATTGCGCCGGCTTCCGTAAAAGTCAAAGTAATCCCCCACCACGGAGGGGCGCCCGCCGTTGTTTCGACAGATACGCCAGGGTACCGCGCGGCCGACTTGGCGATCCAGGAAGCTTTTGGCAAAAAGGCGATCCCGACCCGTGAAGGTGGCTCCATTCCGATCTGCGCGCTATTCCAAAACGAATTGGGCTTGGATTCAATTCTGTTGGGGTTTGGCTTGGATACAGATGCACTCCATTCGCCCAATGAGCATTATGGTATCAAAAATTACCTAATGGGGATAGAGACGATCGCGCTGTTTTTCAAGCATTTCAAGGAACAAGTTAAATGAGGCAGACAAAGGCCCGAAGGCTCAAAGAGGCGGAGAAAGGACCTGTTTTCTAAATTCATTCGTGCATTCGTGGCACATGATCTCCGCTTCTGAACCAAATTAATTGAAATAGCCTTTAACAAAAAGTTACGCTTATATCCCATTATGATGTCAAGGTTTCTTCCACTTTCATTGATCGCCCTCCTTTTGTTTTTTTTCCAAGTCCAGTCATTTGGACAGTTGGTATCTCCGCCCAAGTGGACGATCCAATTGGCCGAAAAGGACCTAAAAGTAGGGCAGGAAGCGGAAATCGTACTGAAAGCCAGCATCCCGATGAATTGGTACATTTACTCCAATGACTTCGATGAGAATGCGGGACCGGTATTGACGACGCTGTCATTGGAAGGATCAAAAGGAATTTCGGTGAAGGAAAAACTCAGCCCCATCAATCCCAAAAAGAAGTTTGACAAGGTATGGGAGGCTGACATCACCTATTTTTCCGGTATCGGGGAATTTCGGCAAAAGATCACCATCACTGAGCCGAATGTAGAGATCAAGGGTGTCGTGGAGTATCAGATGTGCTCCGACGTGACGGGACAATGTATCCTTTACGAGGAGGATTTCACGATCAAGGCAACGGCGGTTTCGGATGAACCTGCCGCCGCAAACGCTACCACGACGCAAGAACCGACGGTTGCGCCCGATTCTGCGACTCAGGAGTCCACCGTAGCCACACAGCCTAACGAGGCAGATTCGGCCAGAAAGGAAGACCGGACCGTAGTAACTTTGGACCCCGAGGAGGGAAAAGGCGGATTGATCGGATTTATGTTTGTGGCGTTCTTGGCGGGTTTGGCAGCTTTGCTTACGCCATGCGTGTTTCCGATGATTCCGATGACGGTGACTTTCTTTACCGGGCGCGCCAAGTCCCGGGCCGTCGGCATCAGAAATGCCTTCATCTATGGGCTGTCCATCATTGCGATCTACACGATAGCCGGCACGGCGGTGGCGGCCATCCAAGGGCCTGAGTTTGCCAACTGGCTCTCGACGCATTGGGTACCGAACGTCTTTTTCTTTTTGGTATTCATCGTGTTTGCGATGGCGTTTTTGGGCATGTTCGAATTGACCTTGCCGAGCGGCTTTGTCAATAAAATCGATGCCAAATCGGACAAAGGCGGCCTGACAGGCGTTTTCTTCATGGCATTTACCTTGGTGTTGGTATCATTTTCCTGCACCGGACCGATTGTGGGTTCGATCCTGATCAAATCCGCCGGCGGGGATTTCATCACCCCGATTGCGGGGATGTTTGCATTCTCCTTGGCCTTTGCAATTCCATTTACCCTGTTTGCGATCTTCCCCGAATGGCTCAATTCCCTGCCCAAGTCCGGCGGTTGGCTGAACTCTGTCAAAGTGGTCCTCGGCTTTTTGGAATTGGCCTTGGCTTTCAAATTCCTCTCCGTCGCCGACCAAGTCTATCATTGGGGCATTTTGGACAGGGACATCTACTTGGCGATCTGGATCGTGATTTTTGGTTTGTTGGGATTTTACCTATTGGGAAAAATCAGGCTGCCGCATGATTCCAAAATGGAGCATATCGGCGTACCGCGGCTGATGTTGGCGATTGTCACGTTTGTGTTTGTCGTGTACATGATCCCCGGACTTTGGGGCGCGCCTTTGAAGGCTTTGAGCGGCTACCTTCCCCCTATGTCTTCCCATGATTTCAATCTGTTGGAAAATAGGGCAACGGGAACGTCTGAATCCAATACCCTTGACGAAGTACCCAAGTATGCGGATTTCCTGCATTTCCCGCACGGAATTCAGGGGTATTTCGACTACAAGCAGGCTTTGGTTGCGGCCAAAAAGCAGGGCAAACCGCTTTTCATTGATTTCACGGGACATGGCTGCGTGAACTGCCGGGAGATGGAAGCGCGCGTTTGGTCGGATCCACAGGTCTTGCAAAGGCTGAAAAATGACTTTGTCATGGTCGCCTTGTACATTGACGAAAGGCACCCATTACCGGAATCAGAGTGGTATACTTCCACCTACGACGGCAAGGTCAAATCGACGATTGGCAAACAGAATGCGGATTTCCAGATTACCCGGTTCAATAACAATGCGCAGCCTTACTATGTCATTTTGGACCACAACGAGGAATTGCTCGTAAAGCCAAAGGCCTATGATACCAATATCCAAAACTTCGTCAATTTCCTCGAGGAGGCGAAAGCGGAGTTTGGGAGGAGGTGAGTTTTTTTGAACGCTGATCAACCTTTTGCCTCCAGTAACCTTGGGCTAATTGACGAAGCTCAGTGAAGGCTTTGATCTTGATTGAATCAAGAATTGCTTTCCCCCAATCCCTTCAGCAGCCACATCTGATTGATGGCCCGGTCGAGGTTTTGGCGCTCGTAGTGGATGGCGTAATAGATGTTGCCGTTGAGGTAGTCGGCCAAAAAGCGGAAGCCCATGATGCAGGTCATCATCTTGCCGCCGAAGGGTAGGGATTCGATTTCCCCCTCCGTCAACAGCCCTTTTCCTCCTTCTAAAAATCCGTCCAAAAGTGCTTGATACTTTTCCCAATCCACTTTGATTTTTTCCCAATTCCTTGAGCTTTCTCCCTCCGTACACGCGACCGTCCGCACCAAGTCCCCGAAATCATACATCGCGTAGCCTGCCATGATCGTGTCGAGATCGATCACTGCGCGGACCTTGTCCATATATTCCGAGAAAATCAGATTGTTGATCTTGGTATCACTGTGGGTGACGCGGAGAGGCAGGATTTTTCTCCAATTTTCGTATTCCTGCACGAGACTTTCCTGTGCAAGATAAAAATCCACGACCTCCCGAAGCTCTTGGTCAAAATGCCGACGGGTGTGATTGATTGCTTCCTGAAGCTGACGAAAACGCAGGCTGAGATCATGGAAAGACGGAATGGATTCCTGAAAATCCTGGGGATTAAGGTCTTTTGCGGCACGGATAAAGATGGCAAAAGCTTCGGCTGCGAGATAGGCTTGCCGTGGATCCTTGACTTCATTGACACACCTTCCTGCCACAAAGGGACTCAGACGAAATATACTGCCTTTGTCTTCCGCGAACAGTGCCCCCGTTTTTGTCGGGATGGGAAGCGGGAGTGTGAAAGGCAAATCCTTCGGGTTGATTCCTTCCAGCAAGATTTCGTGATTGTGCGAAATCCGCTCCGGATATTTAAACACATTCTTGTTGAAAGCCTGCAGGATGTAGGCATCCGCGCCCGATTTCACCAGAAATGTCTGATGGATATGACCGTCACCAAATGGATGAATATCACTTGATGCCACTTTGATGGCGTAATGCGATTCCAAAGCTTCTGTCCAATTCGGGTAGTTCATGTAGCGATTTTCCAAAACACTCCAAAAGTAAGGTATTGTTGGGTTTCAAAAACTGGTAACGTGCCAACATGGTGTTGAAATAATTTTCTTGCGTTCCAGATTCCCAATTTTGGAAATGAATATTTAATGTTTACCTTAGAAAAATTTATTAAAGAAGTTATCCGAACTAAATTGAAAAAATAGATTAACTCTAGCCTCTTTTCCCACGCAAACCCAAAAAACTATGAACATATCTTGGATAGATTGGACAATCATCGGAATATTCTTTCTGGTTTCCATGCTCATTGGCGTTTTTGCCTCGAAGCAAGCCGGCTCTTCTGCCAAGGAATTTTTCCTTTCGGGAAGGAATATGCCCTGGTGGCTACTCGGCGTGTCTATGGTGGCCACTACGTTTTCTGCCGATACACCCAACTTGGTAACAGACATCGTGAGAAAAGGAGGGGTTTCCGGTAACTGGGTTTGGTGGGCATTTTTGCTCACTGGCATGCTCACGGTCTTTGTCTATGCCAAGCTGTGGAGAAGATCCGAGGTGACGACGGATTTGGAGTTTTATGAGCTCAGGTATGGTGGTAAACCCGCAGCGTTTTTGCGTGCATTCCGGGCGCTCTATTTGGGTGTATTCTTCAATGTCGTCATCATGGCAACCGTTTCGTTGGCAGCCATTAAAATCGGCGGGGTTATGCTTGGTCTGAGCCCGATTGAAACGCTTTTGTTGGCATCTGTAGTTACAGTGATTTACAGTTCGCTGGGTGGCTTGAAGGGGGTTTTACTAACAGATTTCTTTCAGTTCTTTATTGCAATGATCGGGTCGATCGGAGCGGCGATCTACATTCTTGATTTGCCTGAGATTGGGTCGCTGAACAATCTGCTCACACATCCAAATGTCTCCGACAAATTGGATTTCTTCCCCGATTTCAATGATTGGAACCTCTTGATTCCCCTGCTGATCATGCCTTTGGCAATCCAATGGTGGGCGACTTGGTATCCGGGCGCAGAGCCGGGCGGGGGTGGCTATATTGCCCAAAGGATGCTTTCTGCAAAGGATGAAAAGAATGCCATTGGAGCGACCCTGTTTTTCAATATCGCGCATTATGCCATGCGCCCCTGGCCGTGGATCATCGTGGCACTCTCGTCGTTGATCATTTTCCCGCAGATATCTGATTTGGGTGCGGCATTTCCGAATATCCCCGCGGACAAGTTGGGCGATGACTTGGCCTATTCTGCGATGCTGACCTTCTTGCCGACCGGCTTGATTGGTATCGTATTGGCATCTTTGATTGCGGCGGTGATGTCCACCCTTTCCACCCATTTGAATTGGGGCTCCTCGTATGTGGTCAATGACTTCTACCTCCGATTTGTCAAGCCAAATGCAACTGATAAGGAGTTGGTGGCCGTAGGTAGAATCTCGACTGTGTTGCTGATGGTGCTGGCCGCGGTATTGGCCTTGGCTTTGTCCAATGCCCTCGAAGCCTTCAATATCTTATTGCAAATTGGTGCAGGTACGGGTTTGATCTTTATACTGCGTTGGTTTTGGTGGAGGATCAATGCCTACACGGAGATTTGGGCGATGTTCATTTCTTTTGCCGTGGCGATCTTTTTTGAAAGTATCAATCCACGCCTAGGCATCATCGATATTCCGGTGGAGCAATCGTACCTCAAGTTGCTGTATGGCGTTGGGATAACGACGATTGGATGGGTATTGGCCACTTTGTTGACCAAGCCTGAGAAGGACGAGATTTTGCTTTCATTTTATAGAAAAGTGCGTCCGGCGGCTTATGGCTGGAAAAAACTCCTCGATCGCTATCCCAAAGAACGGCAGGAACAAGGGCAGCTTCCGATGGAAATTGGTCTGATGCTGGTCGGCACGGTGATGGTATACGCTGCGCTTTTTGCGGTCGGAATTGTTTTATATGGCAATTTTGTCGGCGCGCTGATTGCTGGGGTTGTTTCGCTGGCAGGCGGTTTTATCATCGTCCGCAATTGGGATAGGATGAAGTTGTCGTAACAGGTTTTGAGCAGAGCGATATTTGTCTTTAGCGGTTTGGGCGCTGATGAACGTGTCTTTAGGAAAATTCAGTTTCAGGGTTTTCTGGTGACTCATGTGAAATGGATTCCTCCGCTTCAAAACGAATCGATTGATTCTTATGCCAAACGGATCCTAACCCAAGTCGCCTCTCCGAACCCGATCTTGGTTGGCCTTTCGTTTGGAGGAATCATGGCGATTGAGGTGGCGAAGTTGATAGGGACTGAGAAAGTGATTCTGATATCTTCAGCGAAAAACCGTGACGAAATCCCATTTTACCTTCGCCTGGCAGGTTCTATTCGTTTGCATCGCTTAATTCCTGCAGAGTTTCTCAAATCTTCAAACTTCCTGTCAAATTGGTTTTTTGGTGCGGAAACGCCAGAGGAAAAAGCACTTTTGAAAAATATACTCGAGGATACTGACCCGGCGTTTTTGAAATGGGCGATTGACAAAATCCTTACTTGGAGCCATAGCGGACCTAATCCAATTCAAATCAATCACCTTCATGGTGACCGGGACAGAATTCTGCCAATTCGATTTGTCCAAGGCCCAATTAGTATTAAAGGTGGTGGCCATTTGATGACGCTCGACAAACATGAAGAGATTAATTGGTCGTTGGATATTGTTTTGAAAACAATTTAGTTTCAAGGAAATCATACTTTCTGATATCATACTTTTCAGTACGTTTCAGCGTGTTCAAAAAAAGTAAAGAATCAGATTTATTGTCTAAATTAGTAGATTCCAAAACCAACATAGCAATGAACATCGCGGTGAAGAAGATTGAATTGATTGAATGGCTGGCTAAAATCGAAGATCAGTCATTGTTGGAGCAAATTGATGTCCTGAAAAGGAAGGCGATTGTCGAAGCCTACGAATCTGGGATGACTCCGATGTCCTCTGAAAAATTCAAATCCCTGCTTGACGAAGCAGAATCTGATTACAGCAATGGGAGGGTCACTTCGATGGACGATCTGGAAAAAGAATCTAGAAACTGGTAGCATTTTTTATGCAAATTTTTTGGTCTGATTTAGCCAAGGCCAATCTCAGGGAGATTCGTGCCTTTTACCAAATCGTTGCAAATTCAAAAGTGGCCAAGTCGATTGTTTCCAAAATTATCGATAAGACGCGTTTGCTAAGAGATCAACCTGAAATGGGGCAACTAGAAGATAATCCTCTGGTCGTTGAAAGAAATTTCAGGTATCTGGTAGAGGGAAATTACAAGATTGTGTACAAGGTTTATTTGGAGGACCAGACAATCCTGATTGCGACAATCTTTGATACCAGACAAAACCCAAAAAAGCTCAAGATTTAGGCAGCCATTATTTGGTTGTCAAGCCTTTTTGGCTAGACCTGAGGAAGAGGCAAACGTCCCGAATCGCATTTACACTGGTCTTTAGGCCAGATCCCAAATCCCAAACCTTCCCCCAATCACTTCTTCTTAAACTCCAGCGTGTTAATGAGGTGGATCATGTCTACCTTGATGTACTCGATCACGGGAGCAAGGCTGTCGTTTTTCATGGCGGTATTGAAATAGAGCGCTCCGCGCAAAAAGTGGTCCGTGGAGTCGGTGACGAAAAACTGGAACTGCGTCGGCACCTCTCCGCTGAGTTCGGCCACCACACCGGTGTAACCTTTCGGAGTCAGGAGCACTGATTCCTCGATGCCATAGGCCTTGATTTGGTGCTTGGCAGTCAGGTTGATGGCGTCGGTGACCACGAGCTTGATATCCTTGCCTTTGGTATCTAATGGAAAATAGGTCAGATGTACTTTTCCACCGAGTTGGGTATAGTTGAGGTTGATCCAGGATTTTTGGGCGAGGTTAAAGGAATCAGGCTCTACTTGGGCATTTTTGGAATACTCAAAGGTATACGGAGTTTCCTCCTCCAAGGCCTGGAAACCGCGCTCCGGTAGGTCGATTCGATTGTAACCCCTTGGCTTGGGGAGGTAATCCTGTGAGCAGGAAAAGGAAAAAACAAGCAATAAAACGGCAATGGGGATTCTCTGAAGCATGGCGCCAAAGTTATCAAAATCGTTTGAAATGAGTCATTTAAAGCGGATATTTATAGATAAACCAAACCCTTCACCAATTATGAAAAAAGCTTATGGATTCCTTTTCACCATGGTTTGCCTGGAGGCACTTTTTGTCGTTCCGGGCCAATCATTTGCGCAGACCACAATGGAGGAATTTGTGGTCAAATGGGACAACAGCAAGCAGTTCACACTCGAAGTAGTGGATAAGATGCCGGAGAACCTTTTCGATTACAAGCCTGACGACGGTGGCATGAGCTTCAAGGAACAAGTGACGCACCTATCTGCTGCCATCGTGATGATCAGTTCAAATTTTCTCAAGGGAGGTGATCCAGGATTTGCTGCAGACGCCAAACCTGCCACTAAGGCAGAGTTGAGGGCTTTTGTGGAAAAATGCTATGACTATGGAAAGAAGACAATCTCCAGCCTGAACGATTCAGATAGAGCCGAGAAAGTTGAGATTTTCGGTTCGCAGGCCACACGCAGGCAGGTTATCGCCTTGATTGACGACCACTGTACCCATCACCGCGGCGCTGCCGTAGCCTATATCCGTGCCAATGGCATCGAGCCGCCACGCTACAGAGGGTGGTAGTCAGTTGGCATTTGCATTATTCAGTTGGCAGTGTTTTCATCTGCCAACTGAATAACGCCAATTGGGACTTATTCCCTCACCCATTCGGTTTTTTCGGCAAATGGTTTTCTTTTTCCTGCGGGCCAATTGTCTGTAGAAGGCTTTGCCACATAGAAAAATCCCATCAGCATATCTTCTTCCGCCAATCCAAACCAAGGCTTTGCCTCGGGCCAAAATGTCGGCCCGCCCGTACCCCAATAGGCTGCGAGACCATGTGCTGCCGCAGTTAAGTACATATTTTGGACTGCCATTGCTACGGCTGCGATTTCCTCCATTACAGGCAAGTTGGCCTTCAGGTCACGCTTCATTTTGATTGCGATGATATGGGAAGCCTTCAACGGGTTTTCTTTGAACTTTTCATAGGTAGCTTCGATAAAGTTCCCGTTTTTGGTGGCTCGTTCCTTGTACAGCTCTGCCTGAAAGTCGGCAAATTTTTTCAACCCTTCGCCGGTGAAAACTGTAAAACTCCAAGGTTCGGTCAGCTTGTGCGTTGGTGCCCAAGTCGCGTTTTCGAGGATTTCCTCGATGATGCTGTCGTCTACTGGGTCATTTTCCTTGAATTGGGCGATAAATTGGGACCTGCGTCCACGGATGATTTTGTTAACCTCTGAGATATTGAAATCAGGTCTTTGCATGTGATTGAGTTTTGACGGTTGATCAGGAGAATAAGCAAAAAACCGACGAAAATGGTTTCCTCGATTCAATATATTCTATCCTAGTCTATTCCAAAATCCCAACGATCACGTTACCTTGGTTCAACAAAAGGTGTGACTATGTGTGAGTTATCTCTGAATTTGGTCAGGACCGAGAGAATTTTTCCTTAAGATGAATAAGAAACCCTTTTCGTCCAAAATCGCCGCGCTTAATCCGGAAAAGGATCACCGCGAAATCGCCTTTTTGCTGACCTGTCATTGTTTTCCTTGGGACATGGAACGGGCCTTGGAGTTTGCGCTTTTTCGCACCTTTGCTGTGCCCTCGATTTCCAAGATTTTGGCGGGGACCGGGGAGTTTACAGCGAGACCAAGGAAGCGTTATGATGATACGGAGCTGATTCTCTATGAAATCCTCGAGCATGGCATGGACAGCCTCCGGGGCAAGCGCGCCATTCATCGCATGAACGACATGCACGCGCGGTTCAAGATTTCCAATGGTGATTTTCTATATGTCCTGTCCACTTTCATTTTTGAGCCGATTCGATGGATGGACAAATACGGGTGGAGGCCTTTTACCGACTTGGAAAGGCAGTCGATCTATATCAATTACCGCAGGCTGGGCGAGCGGATGCAGATTCGGGATATACCCAATTCGCTAGAGGAGTTTGAGCAATTCAATAAAGATTATGAAAGTCGGCATTTTGTATTTGCGCAGAGCAACAAGCTAATTGGCGACAAGACGGTGTCCTTGCTTTTGGGTTTTTACCTTCCAAAATTCCTTCATGGCCTCGGGCGTCCGTTTGTCTATGCACTGATGGATGAACCCCTGCGGGCTGCGATGGGCTTCCCAAAACCTGCAGGTATCTTTGGGGCCGTAGTTTCTTCGTTTTTGAAACTCAGGGCTCGGATTCTCCGCTATTTTCCCGAAAGGAAAGAACCGCTGTTGGGAACCAAACGGCGACGCCCAACCTACCCGGAAGGCTATCAAATCGAAGAATTGGGGACATTTGCACCGCTCCCATCGAAAAGGGAGAACTAATGGATAGGTGAGTTTTTTGGTAAAACCGACATAAAAAAGTGTTCAAAATCGGCTTTTTTCAGGCTGAAAATTAATTTTGATAATTGGATTATTTTACTCAAATTCAATCACTTATCACCAGTTAATCACCCCATTTTTCTGGATTCTATGTCGTTTGGTTTCAGTAGGGTCAAGGCACGTTTTGCTTTGGCTTTTCTAATAATTACACACATTTGGTTGGGCAATCCAACCCAATCGTTTGCACAGAAATTTTCAGCGGAGGATTTGGAAATGCAAATCGCCGCCGAGATTGCGGATAGGAATTGGGCTAGGGTGCTGGAATTGGCAAGGACTCAAATCTGGCTGGATGTGGACAAGGCTGCGGGGTATTATTATTCGGCACTTGCCCACATGGAAATTGGAAATCGCAAGATGGCGAAGCCTTTTCTCTCTGAGGCAAAAAGGTTGGACAATGGTGAACTGCAAACTCAAATAGCGGCTTTGGAAGAATCGCTTTGGGACAAAAAGAAAAAGTCGAGCCAAAGTGAGTTTATCCCAATCCGGTCAATGGATAGGTTCTATTACGCCTTGACCTACAGCCCAGATATGCCTTTTGGTTTTCATTTGGGCAGCCTGAATACGCATGGGATTGGGACCTATTTTCTCATTCGTACCAATCAAGCATTCCTGCAAAACAAAGCAGAGTTTACAGTCAACAATTCAGGCACCGTTTATGGAAGTCCCTATGCCAAGACAGAGGCGACTGGCCAGGTAAAGTCTGGAATGGCGGAGCTGGTGATGGGGCTTACTTGGAAGCTTTTTGCACCGGTATGGATGTATGGAGGTGTTGGGCTGAACCATTCCCGAGAATACTGGGAGATGGAGATTCTGGACGAAAACAGTAACAACATCGGCAACGTTTGGGCAAGAAATCAGCAGTCCAACCTCAATCAGCCCACTCTGGAGACAGGTTTGATGGGGGATTTCAAGGGTTTGAATGTCCGTGTGGGTACAAGCCTGACCAGTTTAGAGTTGAATCAAGTAAGGTTTCATTTTGGTCTAGGTTTTTCAGTTAGGAAAAAGTAGATCAAGGGAGTTCGTGGGATTCCCAAGTGTTTTTTGGCACAAAATCAGATTATTTTCAATATATTTTAATTTAACCTTTCTGGGCCATGCTTAAAAAATCCATTCAAAAGCAGTACTTAGTTCAGCACTGGGAGAATCTGGAAACCCAATTTGACCGATTTTGCGAAGTGCGGGACGCCGAGGCGCTCCATCAATTCAGAGTTGCTACGAAGAAAATCCATTCATTGTTAAAGCTCCAATGCGTCCTGGAGGAAGGGAAGTCAGGTCTCTCTGAGTTCAAGGATGTGCGGGAGATTTTCAAGCATGCCGGAAAAATCCGGGAAGCCCAACTCCATCTTGCAAATATGGAAGCACTCCAGATTAAGGATGCAAGTATTAAGAGCACATTACAGGAAACCATCACTTATCAGACTGCTAAATTCGAACTGAAACGCCGCTGGTACTCCCAGTTGATCGAATCTTCATTGTCAAAGATTAAGGATCAGCTTGTCCCGTTGGATGAAGAACTCGCTGAATCTTTTCTATTTCACCACTTGCGGGATGTGGGTAAAAATTGTCAACGGGTCTATTTTCTGGGAACGCTCCATGAGTCTCGAAAGTCCATCAAGACCATCCAACATTTGAGTGAGATTTTTCCCGAGTTTCAAGTGAATTGGGAGTACCTCGAATTTCTGCAAGGCAAGATTGGCGCCTGGCATGACCTGCACCGGACCTATCTGTATATTTACAACCATGGAGCTTCGGCCAAAAATTGCACGCTCATCAGAAATGCCCAACAGGATCTTGTACAGGAAATCAAGGGCTTGATCAGGAAATTCGAAGCGGAAATCAAGAAGGTCGCGGTTGTAGAACAGGATTAGGGAGACACTTACGGTCGATTTTTCTATTTTTGGGGAAAAACCAATGGCCGCTATTCAGGTTCCCGAAGCATTCTCCCAGCAAATGAAAGCCTATTTTGGGCCGGAGACATATGCGGTATTCGAGAAAGCCTTGGACGCGGATACCAAAACTTCGATCCGACTCAATCCCTTCAAACCATGCGAAGCTTTCAATAATCTCCCTTCGGTGGCTTGGAATCCAGAGGGGCGGGTTTTGGAAAAAAGGCCGATTTTCACTCTGGATCCACTTTTTCATGCAGGGGCTTATTATGTACAGGAGTCCTCTTCGATGTTTCTTGGGCATATTCTCGAAAGCGTCTCTGCTCCAAAAGACGGCATCTATCTTGACCTATCTGCCGCGCCCGGCGGTAAGGCTACTTTGTTGGGCAGCTATTTGGGGGACGAGGGTTTCTTGGTGGCCAATGAAGTGATCAAGGCCCGCGCCAATATCCTCAAGGAAAACATCATCAAATGGGGTCTGGGCAATACAATGGTGACCCAAAACGACCCGGAGCATTTTGGGGAACTTCATGGATTTTTTGATTTGGTTTTGGTCGATGCACCCTGTTCGGGCGAGGGGATGTTTCGAAAAGATCCCGAGGCAAGGGACGAATGGTCACTGGACCATGTGCAGCTATGTGCCCTCCGTCAGGAGCGAATCATGGACCAAGCCGCTGCATTGGTGAAGGCAGGCGGGTATTTGGTCTATAGCACTTGTACTTTCAACGAGCGTGAAAATGAGGAAATCGTCAACTATGTTGTTTCCGAATTTGCGTATGAACCGGTGCGGATTCCATTGCAACCGGAATGGAATATCGTTGAAAGCAAAATCGAGACTGACGAAGGGCAATTCTTTGGATATCGTTTTTTCCCCCATTTAGTACCCGGAGAGGGATTGTTTGTGACGGTCCTCAAAAGATCCGAGGATGCCGAGGTATTGGAGCCGCGAAGGGTGAAGGATTTCAAGCATCCCTTTCTCAAATCCGTTTCCAACGCCGAGGCTGCAATGATCCAATCGCAGGTCGATTTGCCCGAAAACAGTGTTTTTTACAAGCTGCAAGAATCAGTCTTCTGGCTGAACTCGAATTTTCGCCAGCATTTCGAATTTTTGTCCCGGTACCTCAACATCAAATATGTTGGTGTGGAACTGGGTCAACTTTCCAAAAGCCAGTTGATACCAAGCCATGAATGGGCAATGAGCTTTTTTCCAAAAACCGGTTTTCCGACCTTTGATCTTGATATCAAGCAGGCCCTTCAATTTTTGCGTAGGGAGGAGTTTTCCCTGAGTGGGGATTTGCCCGAAGGTTGGATTCTGATCACATATGCGAATCTACCCTTGGGTTGGATCAAAAACCTCGGCAATCGGATCAATAATTACTATCCCAAGGAATGGCGGATACGGATGCAGGGCGGTGAGGATGCCTAGTCGAGATTTTCAAAAGCTGAAAAATCCACCACTTCGTTTTCCAAATAGTGGGGATAAATCTTCAAATGCTGCTTTTTCACTTCCTTGATCAAACCTTGGCGAAACAGTTCCACATTGCCGCCGTTGTGGGCTGACATGAATATGGGTGCGATACCGGTTTTCTTGCCATAGGCTGTAGCCAACTGCTCGAAATCCAGGTACCTTTTTTCCTGAAGCTCATGCTCGGTCATGTGCATCATTTCTTCCTCCGAAGGCTTCGGCGGCACCAAATCCATCTTGTTGAATACGAGGAAAATCGGTTTGTTACCCGCACCGATCTCATTGAGTGTTTCATAGACGACCGAAATATGGTCTTCGAAATTTGGGTGGGAAATATCCACCACATGGATCAACAGGTCGGCTTCCCTGATTTCGTCCAAAGTCGACTTGAAGGATTCTATGAGGTGGGTGGGAAGTTTTCGGATAAAGCCCACCGTATCGGAAAGCAGGAAAGGAATGTTTTCCAACACGACCTTTCTGACTGTGGAATCGACGGTGGCAAAGAGCTTGTTTTCGGCCAGGATATCCGATTTGGTAATCAGGTTCATAAGCGTGCTCTTGCCCACATTGGTATATCCGACCAAAGCGGCGCGAACGATGCCTTTTCTACTTTTGCGCTGCGTCAAGCCTTGTTTTTCGATTTCTTTCAGCTTGGTCTTTAGCAAGGCGATTTTGTTGCGGATATCACGCTTATCGGTTTCGATTTCTTTTTCACCTGCACCGCCGCGGGTTCCGGTACCGCCTCGTTGACGTTCCAAGTGTGTCCACATCCGGGTCAATCGAGGCAGCAGGTATTGGAATCTTGCCAATTCAACCTGGGTTTTTGCTTGGGCGGTTTGGGCCCGTTTCAGAAATATATCCAAGATCAACAGTGATCGGTCATATACCTTTACTTTCAGTTCGTTTTCGAGGTTTCTCATTTGGGACGGGCTCAGGTCATCGTCAAAGATGACCATGTCCACGCCAAAGTGCTCCACGTACGACTGGATTTCCTCCAGTTTTCCCGACCCGACGAAGGTTCGCACATCTGGCCGCTCCAGTCTTTGGGTAAATTTGTATACCGTTTTGGCTCCCAAAGTCTCCGTCAAAAACGCCAATTCATCCAGATACTCATTGGCCTGCTGCTCGGTTTGCCCTTGCCGTATCAGGGCAACCAATACGGCTGTTTCCTGCACAGGGGCGGTTTCGTACAATTTTTGAAGTTTTCTGGAGAGTTTGCTCATGAATCAGTAAGAGAGTTGAACATGAAAGGAAGAAAATCGCGTATAAGTTCCCATCGGATTGTGCATCAAAGTTACCAACCTCGAGGCAAATAGCCTTATATTTGGGCTCGATTTCAGACTGATACCTTTTTTTAAGGGTTGATTCTAGAAAAATATTCGTTGAGCCCGATCGAGATCGGCAAATATGGTCTGAAAACCAAATCAAGCGACTTTACCATAATGAATATCAAAACCACGCCTTTGGAAGGCCTTTTGGAAATTTATCCCAAAGTATGGAAAGACAGTAGAGGTTATTTTTTTGAGTCATATCGAAATGATTGGCTAGCCGACCATGGTATGGATATCCAATGGATGCAGGAAAACCAGTCATTCTCCAAGGCAGGTACGGTAAGGGGGCTGCATTTCCAGAGGGCACCGTTTGCGCAAGCCAAACTGGTGCGGGTTATCAGCGGACGCGTTTTGGATGTGGCGGTGGATTTACGGAAAGGATCGAAGACCTTTGGTTCATATTTTGCGATCGAGCTAGATGCCGAATTGCACAACATGCTGCTGATACCGGAGGGCTTTGCCCATGGGTTCTCAGCGCTCGAGGATTCGGTATTTACTTATAAATGTTCCAATGTTTACAACAAAGAGAGTGAGGGAGGGGTTCTTTGGAACGACCCTGACTTGGGTATTGATTGGGAAGTGAAGCATCCGATTCTTTCTGAAAAAGACTTGGAACTGCCCACTTTGAGGGAATTCATAGAAAGGTACGGAGGATTGTAGATGGGTTGGCTTGATTTTTTGAAACCGAAGCGGCATGAGCTAATCCCTGCAAAATTCAGCTTGGATTGGCTTCAGGTCGACATGCATTCCCACCTGATACCTGGGATTGACGATGGTTCAAAGTCTTTGGAGGAGTCCATTTCATTGGTAAAAAGGCTTCAAGATTATGGCCTGCGGAAGATCATTACGACGCCACACATCATGTCTGAATATTATCGAAATACTCCCGAGATCATATTGAATGGCTTGGATGTGTTGAGGAAGGAACTCGCGAGGCAACAGATTCGGATTGAGATTTCTGCAGCGGCCGAGTATTACATAGATGAGTTTTTTCTCGAGAAAGTAAAAAAGGGAGAAAAATTGCTGACAATTTCCGAAAACCAAGTCTTGGTCGAAACGGGTTTTGTAGCAAAGCCGCTGATGCTCAAGGAGATTTTCTTTGATATGGAAATGCAGGGATACAAGCCCATTTTGGCACATCCCGAGAGGTACCAATACCTGATGATGGACCGAAAGCTCTTGGATGAATTGCTTGACAGAGATATTTACTTTCAGGCAAACCTTCTTTCGTTCACTGGGTTTTATTCCAAACAGGTAAAGGAGTTTGCCGAAATGCTGTTGGAAAAAGGCAAGATTCGGTACCTTGGGACTGACTGCCACAATGAGCGGTATCTGGATGCCTTACAGCGATTGCCAGAGAATCGGATTTATGCCAAACTTCGGCGGCTACCACTTTTGAACCATGAGCTATGAAAATTCTGATCACGGGAGCAACCGGACTGTTTGGAAGTTATTTGGCGCGAAAGTTTGCCCTGCAGCATGAGATTTTTTGCCTGAAGAGGAAAGGACATGGCTATGGGCTTTTGGAGGATTTCCAAGGCCAAGTACAATGGCGTGAAGGAGATGTGTTGGATCCGATTTCGATCGAGGAAGCTTTGGAAGGGATAGATATGGTCATTCACGCCGCGGGAAAAGTCTCTTTTCATCCCAAAGATACATCTGAATTGACCAAGGTCAATGTAGAAGGAACTTCAAATGTTGTAAATGCAATGTTGGGCAGGGGAGTCAATAAGCTGATTCACGTGAGTTCGGTTTCCGCCCTCGGCAGAACCGCCGAAGGAAAAACTTGTAACGAAGAAACGGCTTGGGTTGAGTCTAACTTGAACACGCCCTATGCAGTTTCCAAATACCAAGCAGAATTGGAGGTATGGCGAGGGGCGATGGAAGGTCTACAGGTCATGGTGCTTTTGCCTTCTGTCATTTTGGGCAAATTATCGGATGCGCGCAGCAGCACACAGGTTTACCAATATGTGTTGGAGGGGAGTAAGTATTATCCTCCAGGCTCCATCAATTACATCGATATCCGCGACGCTGTTGAGATCACCTACGGGCTTTTTGAAAAAGGTCTTTGGGGAGAAAAATTCATCCTCAATGCGGCATCGATATCCTACCGGGATTTTTTCGTCCAAATGGCGGAGGCAGCAGGCAAGAAACCACCTACAAAGCCGGTAAGCGACTTCCAACTTACCCTTGCGATTTTGGCCGTCGGCATTGCGAGGGCAATGGGTTTGTCCAAAAACCCGCTCAACAAACAGACAGCCATGCTGTCCAAGTTGGATATAACTATGCTAAACGACAAGGTGCAGCGTATTCTTGGGCCTATCTACAGACCGCTTCGGGAATCATTCCAATGGGCTCTTTCGAACGAAAAGCGCTAAGCGGTCGTTAAACATCTGAAAAGACCCAAAATCACCCCAAAAAACTTTCTCGAAAAAATCATGGAATAGGATTTTGTCTCGGGATAATTTTTGGTATCTTTTATAAACCATTTAATGAGAGCACATGACCGGAGATTTCGAAAACGACTGGGAAGAAGATAGAGAATTGGTAGAAAGGTTTGAAAACTCATTGAAATCCAACTTGGATCTGTACTTTGAGGAGGAGGAATTTGAAAACATCATCCGGTTTTATTTTGATCAACAAAAATTCGTCAAGGCGCTAAAAGCCGCCGAGCACGCCTTGGGTAAGTTTCCATTCAGTGTAGAAATCAAGTTGTTCAAGGCGCAATGCCTGATTTTCAACGATGAATTGGAAGAAGGACTGGAGATTTTGGAGAACCTGAATAATCTATCACCCAACAATGAAGACATCATCCTCGCGCTGAGTCAGGCGTTGATGATCAATGGCAACAATAAAGAAGCCATCGACCTGCTGGAAGATTTTCTGCCCTTGGCGGAAGACAAGGCAGAGGTCTACTATTCTCTGGGCAATCTTTACAAAGCGAGTGAAAATAACGAGAAGGCGATCCATTTTTTCAAGGAATGCGTGAAAATCCGAATCAACCACGAAGATGCCCTTTTCCAACTCGCCATGATTACTGAGGAGGAAGGTTCCTTCAATGAGATATTGGAGTTTTATCAGGAATTTATAGATCAAGACCCCTACAGCGCCGGGGCTTGGTACAACCTTGGCGTCGTTTACAACCGCCTCGGAAGGTTCGAGGAGGCAATCAAAGCCTATGATTATGCCCTGATTATCGATGATGCCTTCGCTTCGGCGTATTTCAATCTAGGTAATGCCTATATGAATACGCAGCAGTATGAACTTGCTTTGGAAGCCTATCAGAATACGATCAATTGCGAGGGCGCAAATGCAGAAAACTGCTGCTATTTGGGCGCAGCCTATGAGAAATTGGAGAATATCGATCAGGCATTCAAATACTTCAAGAAATCCGCGAAGATCGATCCAGAATATGACGATGCGTGGTTTGGCTTGGGGATGTGCATGCTGAAGAAGGAGAAATATTTCGAAGCCATACACTATTTCAGAAAAGCGCTCAATATAACGAAGGAGAATCCGAATTATTGGGTTGGACTTGCTGACGCTGAATATCAGCTTGGCAACTTGCAGGCAAGTTCTGAAGCGTACGAAGAAGCTATTAACCTCGAGCCCGGAATTTTGGAGACTTATGTCAATCTTGCGATTATCTATTTTGACCAGAACAGATTTGAAGAGGCTGTGGATGTTATGAAAGAGGGGATCGAGGAATTACCGGGGGAAGCGGAGCTGTATTATCGCATGGTGGTTTTTCTGCTCAAAACGGCCAAATACACCGAGGCCTTTTCATATTTGGAAAATGCATTAACTTTGGACTTTGGGAAGCATGTGATATTGTACGAATTGATGCCAGAGATCAAGAAACAGAAGGCCATTTTCAAACTCATTTCCCAATACAAGGACGGGAGCGCTCCTTCCCGTGATCAAAACAATTAACCACCAAGAATTCAAATCGGATGAATTACCTGCTTAAAAACCTACCTGTACGTACCCAAAAACCACGTACAACAGGTTTCACTATGGTTATGGATAAGGGTCTCAGCATCAGGGAGGTCGAGAATTTTGTCGACGCCAATGCGGAGTATGTTGACATTGTCAAATTAGGTTGGGCAACATCTTACCTTACCAACAGACTTGCCGAGAAAATTGAGATTTACCGAGACGCTGGTATCCCTGTGTATTTTGGAGGGACATTGTTCGAAGCCTTTGTCATTCGCGACCAATTCGAGGATTACAGAAAGGTTATCGACAAATATGGGATCCGTTTTGCCGAAGTTTCTGATGGTTCTATCAGCCTTCCCCATGACAAAAAATGTGAATTTATCCGCATCCTTGCCAAAGATGTGACTGTGCTTTCTGAGGTTGGATCCAAGGACGCCGCCAAAATCATCCCTCCCTACAAGTGGATCGAGCAAATGCAAAGTGAACTGGATGCGGGTAGCTGGAAAGTGATCGGAGAAGCCAGAGAAGGTGGAACAGTTGGTTTGTTTAGGGATTCTGGCGAAGTACGGCAAGGCTTGGTTGAAGAAATTCTCACCAAAATTCCAGAAGATCGCATCATCTGGGAAGCGCCACAAAAAGAACAACAAGTTTGGTTTGTAAAGCTTCTCGGTGCCAATGTCAACCTCGGCAATATCGCTCCCAATGAGGTAATACCTCTCGAGACAATCAGACTTGGCTTACGCGGAGATACATTTGACCATTTTCTGGGAGATCATACTTTCTAACACCCATTTTGGACTGCTTATGGCAGTCTTTTTTCTTTACCTATGACCAATCTCAAAGATTATCTTCTGCTTTATGCCAAGGGTGTAGCGATGGGGGCTGCAGATATCGTTCCCGGCGTTTCCGGCGGCTCGATAGCTTTTATCACGGGCATATATACAAAGCTGCTCGACAGCATCAAGTCTGTTGACAAACAGGCTTTGACATTGCTATTTCGGGCAAAAATAGGGGATTTTTGGACCCATATCAATGGTACGTTTCTCTTGGTACTCGTGCTCGGCATCATGACGAGTATATTTTCGATGTCCAGGTTGATAACCCACCTGATGGAAGAGCATCCCATTCTGCTATGGTCCTTTTTTTGTGGCCTGATTTTGATTTCCGCGGTTTTGGTTTTGAAAGATATCCAACGTTGGAATCTGAGCGTCTTTATTGCCTTGCTCATAGGGACGGTGGGAGCCTATTGGATTACTGGACTGCCACCGACAGGGACTCCCGATACCTGGTGGTTTACGTTTGTGGCAGGTGCGATTGCGATCTGTGCGATGATCCTTCCAGGGATTTCAGGGAGCTTTATTCTGTTGATTCTCGGGCAATATGAAAGGATTCTTGCCGCAGTGAATGAAAAAAACATTTTTCTGTTGGGGCTTTTTGGACTTGGATGTGTGGTAGGACTGCTTTCCTTTGCGCGGGTGGTTTCTTGGCTTTTGCATAAATTTCCTGCGATGACCATTGCGCTACTCGCTGGGTTTATGCTTGGCTCGATCAATAAACTTTGGCCATGGAAAAACATCCTTTCCTACCGTATCAATTCAAAAGGAGAGGAAGTCCCGTTTTTGACTGACAATGTCATGCCCGCTACTTTTTTGGAGGGTACGGGTCAGGATCCTCAGGTTTTCGGTGCTGTGTTGGCCTTCGCTTTTGGGATTTTGCTCGTTTTTGGGATCGAAAGGACTGCTGAATATCTGAAGAGAAGATGAGAAAGTTCGGTCTGATCGGATATCCTTTGACCCATTCTTTTTCGAAGAAGTATTTTACTGCGAAATTCGAAAGGGAAAAGATTGTTGGGTGCCAATACGATCTCTATGAAATTTCCGACATATTCTTTTTGCCAGATATACTCAAGGAAAATCCCGAATTGGAGGGAATCAATGTGACAATTCCCTACAAAGAAAAGGTGATGCCATTTCTTGATGAACTGGATCCCGCTTGTGCGGCCATTGGTGCGGTCAATTGTGTCCACATCAAAAATGGGAAATTGAAAGGATTCAATACGGACTATATTGGATTCAGGGAGTCATTGGAAGGTTTTTTGGCAGGAAAAACGCCATCTGCACTAGTCCTTGGTACCGGTGGTGCTTCTAAAGCAGTGGTGCAGGCCTTGAAGGATTTGGGAATAAACTTCCATATGGTGTCACGGAAGAATGCGGACAATACCTTTTCCTATCAGGACCTAAAAGACAATCCCGCGATATTGCAGAACCATAAGCTCATCATCAATACCACGCCGTTGGGTACCTATCCAAATACAGATGAAATGCCCGATATTGATCCCGATCAAGTGAGTGAGGGCCATCATGTGTATGATTTGGTCTACAATCCTGAAAAGACATTTTTGATGAGGTCTCTGGAGGCGCGAGGAGCATTGGTGAAAAATGGTTTGGAAATGCTGGAACTTCAGGCCGAAGCGGCTTGGAAGATTTGGAATTAAATCCATTGCCATTTAAACCAATCAAACTATGTACTGGAAAAAACAAACACACGAACAGATCAAAGAAACCATATTTGCCGCATTGTCCCAAAACTTGGATTATCGTGGTGAACATCCTATCCTAGGTATCCCTGGCACCTACCTAGACACAGCCGAGTTTTATCCCGATGCTCCATTTCTCAAAGACGCGCCCTATATGTCCGCTATGGTGCGAAATCCAAACCATATTGGGGTCCACACGCTGAGTGAAAAATCGGTGCTGGAGATATTTGAAGGGACACAAAAAATCGAAAAGGATCTCATCAGGTTGTGTGCCGAGGAAATTTTCAACGGAGACCCAGGGCAACAGGATGGCTATGTAGCGACAGGAGGCACTGAAGCCAATATCCAGGCAATGTGGATTTATCGCAATTTTTTCCGGAAAGAATATGGTGCGAGAATCGGGGAAATCGGGCTGGTCTATTCGGAGGACTCGCATTATTCCATGCCAAAAGGAGCCAATATACTCAATTTGACAAGCATCATCTTGGAGGTGGATAAAGATACGAGGGAGATTTTGCCCCATTCTTTGGAATCCAAAATCAAGACTGCAATGGATGAGGGAATCAAATACTTCATCGTCATCGCAAACCTATCGACTACGATGTTTGGTTCAGTGGATGACATTGACATGTTGGGGGATTTCTTTACCAACATGAACGCACCCTTTAAAATACACGTGGATGCGGCCTACGGCGGTTTCATTTATCCTTTCACCAATCCTACCAGTAGGTTCACCTTTCAAAATCCCTATCTCAATTCGATCACGAGCGATGGGCACAAGATGCTTCAGACTCCGTATGGGACGGGCTTGTTCCTCATCCGCAAAGGATATTTTGATTTCGTGAAAACTGATGAAGCACAGTATATCCCGGGTAAGGATTACACTGTAAGCGGAAGTCGGTCTGGTGCCAATGCGATTTCTATGTGGATGATCCTCCAAATTCACGGTTCGGAGGGTTGGAAATACAAAATGGAAACCCTTTGCGACCATACCGAGCGGATTTGCAAGCGCCTTACAGGCATGGGTGTGGAATTTTTCCGAAATCCCTACCTCAACATTATCTCTATCAAGGCGAATTATATTTCAAGTGAATTGGCACACAAGTATTATCTCGTGGCCAATTCTTATGAATTTGAGCCAACTTGGTATAAAATCGTGGTGATGCCGCACGTCAAGCAGGGAACGATAGATTCTTTTTTGATGGATTTGGAAGGAGAATTGAAAGCAAGGCAAATGCGCTAGAACCCCATCAGCCCTGAGAACAACTCTGGGTTTTTTGCAAAAATCGAGTTCCCCAACTGCCCACAGGAACCAAAGGACACAAAAAAAGGGGCGCTGAGGCCCCTTTTTGATATCAAATTTGAGATTGATTACTTTTTCTTCTTGATCTCCTGCATCATGTAGCCTTCGATCGTGTCATCCACTTGGATGTTGTTGAAGTTCTTGATCGAGATACCACATTCGTAACCCGCCTTGACTTCTGAGACATCATCCTTGAATCGCTTGAGTTGGTCGATTTCACCATCATGCACAACGATGCCATCCCTGATGATGCGGATTTTGTTCTTCCGTGTGATGTGTCCTTCGGTGACATAACATCCCGCCACGGTACCGATCTTGGATATTTTGAATACTTCCCTGATCTGCACGTTACCAGTGATGATCTCTTCAAATTCCGGCTCAAGCATCCCTTCGATGGCATCCTTGATTTGGTTGATGGCATCGTAGATGATGGAGTAGTGACGGATTTCGATTTCCTCCTGCTCCGCCAATTTTTTGGCATTTGGAGAAGGACGTACGTTGAATCCGAGGATAATGGCGTCAGAGGCTGATGCCAAGAGTACATCCGATTCTGAGATTTGGCCCACACCCTTGTGGATGATGTTGACGGATACCTCTTCTTTGGAAAGTTTGAGCAAGGAGTCGGAAAGCGCTTCGACAGAACCGTCCACGTCACCTTTGATGATGATATTGAGTTCCTTGAAGCTTCCGATCGCCAAACGTCTTCCGATTTCATCCAAAGTGATGTGTTTCTTGGTCCGCATGGTTTGCTCTCGTAGGATTTGCTCCCTTGAGTTGGCGATTTCACGCGCTTCCCTTTCAGTTTCCACTACTTTGAAGGTATCACCAGCTTGTGGAGCTCCGGCAAGTCCCAGCACCAAGACCGGTGTAGAAGGTCCGGCTTTTTTGAGCTTTTTGCCTGTGTGGTCAAACATCGCCTTGACTCTGCCATAATGTGGGCCTGCAAGCATGATATTGCCGACTTCAAGGGTTCCTGCCTGCACCATCACGGTAGTCACATACCCGCGTCCCTTATCCAAGGAAGCTTCGATGACGGTACCTAGGGCATTTCGGTCTGGGTTGGCTTTCAGTTCGAGGATTTCTGCTTCAAGCAGTACTTTTTCCAAAAGCTCATCCACGCCGACACCGGTTTTGGCAGAGATGTCTTGGGATTGGTATTTTCCACCCCATTCTTCCACCAACAGGTTCATATTGGCCAATTCCTCTTTGATTTTGTTCGGGTTGGCGTTTGGCTTGTCGATTTTGTTGATTGCGAAAATCATCGGCACGCCTGCGACTTGTGCATGGTTGATTGCTTCTTTGGTTTGCGGCATGATGCTATCGTCCGCGGCGATCACGATGATGGCGACGTCGGTGATTTTGGCACCACGGGCACGCATCGCCGTAAAGGCCTCGTGACCTGGCGTATCCAAAAAAGCGATTTTTTGCCCATCGGCTGTAGTAACATCATAGGCACCGATATGCTGGGTGATTCCCCCTGCTTCGCCTGCGGTTACTTTTGTTCTCCTTATATAGTCCAAGAGTGATGTTTTACCATGATCTACGTGACCCATAATGGTAACAATTGGCGCTCTTGGCTGCAAATCTTCTTCATCGTCTGCAAGCTCTTCAGGTTCAATCTCCTCGTCAGGCTTAGAGAATTCGATTTCATAACCAAATTCATCAGCAATGATGGTGATTGCCTCAGCATCCAGCCTTTGGTTGATGGATACGAACATACCCAAAGAAAGGCAGGTAGAGATTACTTCATTCACAGAGACATCCATGAGAGATGCCAAGTCATTGGCAGAGATAAATTCGGTAACCCGGAGGACTTTGGTATCGTCGACACCTTCCGCCTCTTCTTTAAATCTATCTGATTTCTTGTCTCTACGCTTGGATTTGCCCCCGGATTTGCCACCCTGAAGCCTTGCCAAAGTTTGCTTGATTTGGTCCTGTATCTCCTTTTGGGTAGGTTCGGCCTTTTGTGTTCGTGCGACCTGAGGGGAAGCAGGCCTCCCTTTTCCTTGGAAAGGTTGTCCCTGTGGTCGTCCTCTTCCTCCGGCAGCTTGGTCGGCTGGTTTTGGACGATTTGGATCCTGAATTTCAGGGCCTTTTTTATCAATACGCTTGCGTAGCCTTTTCTTTTTGTCCTTGTTGCGCTCATCAGAGGAAGCAACGGGCTTATCCCGTTTTTTGAACCTATCGTCGGGCAATTCGATTTTGCCCAAAACAGTCAGGCCTTTCAGTGCATCTGCCTTTGCAGCGATAACTTGGTCTTCGGGAGCTTCAGGAGTTTTTTCTATTTCCACTTCAACTTTGGGTTGAATGGTTTCGGGAGTAGCTCCGGCGGATTTAGAAGTTTCTTTTAGGTCAGATGGAGTGGCAGCTTGCGGTTGAGTGACCGTTTCTTCCGCTACTTGGGGCTTCGCAGCCTGTGGTGCGGGGACAGATGGCTGTTCAGATACTGGGGTCGCCTTCGGTTCCTCGATCGCTTGGGGCTTTCCTTCCTCTTTCTTTGGAGCGGGCTTTGGAGCGTTTAGGTCGATTTTCCCCAAAACCTTGATTCCGGGAAGTACGGGTGCTTCCACCGATACTTTGTCCGCGCTCGGTTCTTCCTTAGCGATCACGACAGGCTTAGCAGGTTCGGGTTTTTTGGTTTCAATAACCGGCTCCTGCTTTTTCTCCTCCTTGGCTTCGGATTCCGCCTCGATGGTAAAGGTCTCATGGTGCCTCTTCCCAATGGAAAGATGCGAGGCCTCCTCCTTTTCGAGTGCAGAGGATTTAAACTCCTTGGCCAACAGGTCGATTTGCTCCCCGATGATTTTGAAGTTTGGATTGTTTTCGACTTCAAAGCCTTTTTTAGTCAGAAAATCAACTACCGTAGAAATCCCTACGTTGAGTTTTCTGGCTACTTGCCCAAGTCGCTGTGTTCTATCTTCTGACATAAAATATTTTGTGCACTTTCTAAATCTGTTGGCAAATATAGGCCATTTATTGGGTTATTGAGGCTTTGGTTATTGCTCAAATTCCTGTTTCAATATTCTAAACACTTCGTCGATCGTCTCTTCTTCCAGTTCAGTTCTGCGAATAAGGTCTTCTTTGGTAAGTGACAAAACACTCTTCGCAGTATCCAATCCGGTCTTCTTCAATTCGTCGATTACCCATCCGTCGATCTCGTCTGCGAATTCTTCCAAATCCACATCCTCTTCTTCGTAATCGCTCAATTCCCTGAAAACATCGATTTCGTATCCGACCAATCGTGAAGCCAAACGGATATTGAATCCACCCTTACCGATTGCCATCGAAACTTGGTCAGGCTTGAGGTAAACGGAGATTCTCTTGTTTTCTCTATCAATTTGGAGCGAAGTCACTTTGGCTGGACTCAGTGCCCTTGCCACATATAGCTCAAGGTTGTCAGTGTAGTTGATGACGTCGATGTTCTCGTTTTGGAGTTCGCGGACAATTGCGTGAATCCTGCTTCCTTTCATGCCAACGCACGCGCCCACTGGATCGATCCGGTCATCATAGGATTCTACGGCGACTTTTGCTCTTTCTCCTGGTTCCCTCACGATTTTTCTGATGGTGATCAGGCCGTCGAACACCTCAGGGACCTCATTTTCAAACAATCTTTCCAAGAAAATCGGCGACGTTCTGGAAAGGATGATACGTGGATTGCCGTTGACCATCTCTACTTTGTGGACGATGGCTCGAACGCTGTCGCCTTTGCGGAATCGGTCTTTGGAAATCTGTTCACTCTTTGGAAGGATCAATTCGTTGCCTTCACCGTCGATCAAGAGGACTTCCCGGCCAAGGATTTGGTAAACCTCTGCCGATATGATTTCACCTACCAAATCCTCATATTGGTTGAAAAGCAAGTCCTTCTCAAGGTCCTTGATTTTTTGGATCAAAGTTTGACGGGCCATCTGCACGGCCCTGCGTCCGAATTCTTCTAATTCGATTTTCTCATACACTTCTTCCCCCACCTCAAAATCAGGTTCTATTTTTCGGGCGTCGGTCAGGCTGATTTTGTCGAAATCCCAAATATCTTCCGAATTATCGTCGACGATTTCCCGGATGCGGAGGATTTCGAGGTCTCCCTTGTCGGCATTGATGGTGACGTCGAAGTTTTCGTCTGTTTCGAATTTCTTTCGAATCATCGCCCTAAATACATCTTCCAGGATTCGGATCATGGTAGGTCGATCCACATTTTTAGACTTTGCAAATTCTGCAAACGACTCTATGAGCACTTTAGCGTCCATGTTTTTTATTTGAATGAGACTAACACAATTGATTTCTTGATTTGTTCGAAAGGAATGGCGAGTATCACTTCCTGTGCCTTTTTGCCTTTTTCCTTTACTTTGGTAAGGATCTTGATGTCCGTGCTGCCGACCTCTGACAGTTGGCCCTCGATATCTTTGCCATCCGACAGGCTGACCTTGAGCTTTCTTCCGACATTTTTGAGGTATTGCCTCCTTGAAGAAAGTGGGTGGTCCAATCCTGGTGAGGATACTTCAAGTACAAAAGCCTCCGGCATCAAATCCTTGGCTTCGATTTCGTCTCCTACCGCACGGCTTACCCTGGCGCAGGCATCAATACTGACTCCCTCATCCGAATCGATCAGGATTCTGACTTGGGATTTATTGCCGATTCCGGCGACGACAATGTCCACTACAAAGTGGTTGTCATCCGGAAGGTGCTTTGCTACGATTTCCTCTAATGTGTTCTTCAGGCTCATGGCGTTTTTTCGGCTATGAAACAAAAGAGGGGACCGACGTCCCCTCCGCTGAGTATGGTAAAACGTTGCAAATGTAATAATTTTATCGAATTAAAAAAAAGCCGGAAACTTGTATTAATTTGAGATTTCCATGATAATTTTGTCCGCCCGCATAATATGTTGTCCCCAACATTGTTAAATTTAACACAATTATCTATCAACAACTCCTCAATAAAACACAATGGCTTTATTTGATTTTTTCTCAAGTGACATCGCTATAGACTTAGGTACCGCTAATACACTGATCATACACAAGGACAAAATCGTCGTGGACGAGCCTTCGATCATTGCGATAGACAGGACCTCAAACAGGGTCCTCGCGGTTGGAAAAGACGCGATGAACATGCACGAGAAGACCCATGAGAACATAAAGACCATCAGGCCATTGAAGGATGGGGTGATTGCGGATTTTTATGCAGCGGAGCAGATGATCCGGGGAATGATCAAGATGATCCCTGGGCACAAAAAAGGAATGTTTCCAAAATCCCACCGGATGGTAATCTGCATACCATCTGGCATCACCGAGGTGGAGAAACGTGCGGTACGCGACTCCGCAGAACATGCAGGCGCGAAGGAAGTATACATGATCTATGAGCCGATTGCCGCTGCCATTGGAATTGGGATAGATATCGAAAAGCCGATGGGCTCCATGATTGTGGATATTGGTGGTGGTACAACGGAAATCGCACTGATTGCCCTGTCAGGGATCGTCGCTGACCAATCCATCAGGGTGGCAGGTGATACATTCACGAAAGATATTCTGGATTATATGAGACGGCAGCATAACCTTTTGATTGGTGAGCGCTCTGCCGAGAAAGTGA
Source organism: Mariniradius sediminis (assembly GCF_021491425.1). Taxonomy (NCBI): domain Bacteria; kingdom Pseudomonadati; phylum Bacteroidota; class Cytophagia; order Cytophagales; family Cyclobacteriaceae; genus Mariniradius; species Mariniradius sediminis. The sequence goes on from NZ_JAKEVZ010000003.1 coordinate 290,327, forward strand.
AAATTGCGATTGGATCTGCATTGACTGAATTGGACGACGCTCCAGAGGACTATGAGATTCGCGGTAGGGACTTGATGACCGGGATTCCAAAAGTAATCAAGGTATCTTATTCCGAAATTGCTTTCGCATTGGATAAATCAGTGTCCAAAATCGAAGAAGCGGTCTTGAAAGCACTCGAAATTGCTCCACCGGAACTGTCGGCAGATATCTATGACAACGGTATCCACCTCACTGGGGGCGGAGCCCTGCTCAAGGGATTGGATAAAAGACTCCATCAGAAGACCAAGCTTCCGATCCATATTGCCGAGGATCCGCTAAGGGCAGTAGTAAGGGGAACAGGAACCGCCTTGAAGAATATCAATAATTTCCGAACCGTGTTGATGAGTTGATAGGTGGATGCAGCGGATTTTTCTTTTTCTCTATAAGATAAGGGCCTTTTTGTTGTTTGTTGCGTTGGAAGCAGTCGCGATTTGGCTGATTGCCTCTAACAATTCCCAACAAGGCTCCGCCGTTTTTAATAGTTCCAACCAAATTGTCGGCAACATACTTAGTACCCAAAGTGATATCTTGGAATATTTTTCCCTCGCATCCGTCAACAAAGGACTGGTGGAGAAAAATGCTGTTCTTCTCACAGAGCTGGAGTCTCTCCGAAGGCCGGCTGATAGTGCGTATATCGCTTTGGATTCCGCCTTGGAGGCGAATTTCTCCTTTCGCGGAGCAAAGGTCATCAATAACTCGCTGAACCTCACCCAAAACCACTTGACCATCAACAAAGGCTCCAATCACGGGATCAAGCCCGGGATGGGCGTGTTTAATGAAGAAGGCGTGGTAGGAAGGGTCAGGGATGTCAGCCGCAATTATGCTACGATCATTTCCCTTTTGCATTCGGAGCTTTTGATTTCCTCCAAGATCACAACCAATGATGTTTTCGGTTCGACCAAATGGGATGGTGGTGATCCCGGGTTTGCAAAGCTGATGTACGTACCTCGGCATGTGGTGGTCAAAGAAGGAGATTTGGTAGTGACATCAGGCTACAACGCGGTATTTCCAGCGGGTATTCCGATTGGTGCTGTTACGGAGGTAAAGCCGGGTACAGATACCAATTATCTGGACATCACCATCAAATTATCCACCGATTTTTCCAGAATTTCCTACGTGTACCTTGTAGAAAACCTCCAACAAGCGGAGCTTGATTCCTTGTATCAATCTAGCGGTTTGCCAAATGACTAGTATCAGGATCATATCATTGGCAGTTGCAGGTATCCTGTATTTTTTGGCACAGGTGCTGATTCTCAAGAACCTTGTCCTTTTTGGTGTGGCATTCTGTTTCCTTTATCTGATGTTCATCATCCTGCTGCCGATGGAGGTAAAGACAATCCCTTCGCTCCTGATTTCCTTTGTGCTGGGACTGGGGGTTGACATGTTTTATGACACGATGGGGATCCATACCTCGGCGTTGTTGGTAGTGGGTTTTGTACGGAGCCGCTGGCTACGTATGCTGGTATCTTCTGGGACTTTTGACGAAGACATGCAGCCGACGGTAGTAAATATGGGCCTGCAGTGGTTTCTATCCTATAGCCTACCTTTGGTTTTGATCCACCATTTGGTGTTTTTTTATGTAGAAAGCCTAGGCACAGGTTTGTTTTTTGATTCGCTGCAAAAAATTATTGCAAGCGTTATTTTTGTTACTATAATGAGTATAATTGTTCAACTGTTGTTTTACCGGAGAAGGAGGGGAATTTAATGAACGACCAAAGACCGCTTGTCATCATCATTGTGATTGCCATTGTTGGTTTGGTGCTTTTGACCAAGCTTTTTTTGATCCAAGTGGCGGATGATAGTTTTTTGAAAAAAGCAGAAAGCAATGCGATCCAGCGAGTGGTAGACCACCCTTATCGGGGATTGGTGTATGACCGGAATGGAAAAATCTTGGTTTATAACTATCCCATTTTTGACTTGATGGTAATTCCGAGGGAATTTCAGGTCAAAGACACCACGCGATTTTGCGAAATCTTCAAAATAAGCAAGGAATACCTCAAGGAAACCTATACAGCCGCGAGAAAATACTCACCAGTCAAGCCTTCGCCGCTAATCAAACAGATTTCGACGACCGATTTTGCGAGGATACAGGATTATTTGATTGACTACCCTGGCTTGTTTGTCATGACCAGGTCAGTGCGCTCCTATCCACAAGCCAGTGCCGCCAATGCTTTGGGGTACATAGGAGAGATATCAGGTCCGCAGCTTGAGAAGGATACAACCAAGTACTACCGTCAAGGAGACTATGTGGGCCTCAGTGGAATAGAGGGATATTATGAAAATGAACTCCGTGGGGTCAAGGGCGTGAAGTACAAGCTTGTCAACGTGCGGGGAGTCGACAAAGGGCCGTTCAAAAACGGAGAATTCGATACAGCTTCCGTTGCTGGGAAAAACCTTACATCGACGTTGGACCTCGATTTGCAGCAATACGGCGAAATGTTGATGGCTGGCAAGCGTGGATCGGTTGTGGCAATTGAGCCGAAGACAGGCGAAATCCTAGCTATGATATCGGCACCAACTTATGATCCCAATTTACTTACAGGTGCCCAGTTTGGAGCCAACTACCTTTTGCTCAATAGAGATCAGGATAAGCCGCTATTTAATAGACCGATCATGGCGATGTATCCTCCTGGATCAATCTTTAAGATTGTCCAATCGCTGATCGGTTTGCAAATGGGGGTACTTACACCCAACACAACATTTGGTTGCAATAGGTCTTTGGTGGCTTGCCACAACCACCCCAATCCAGTCAATCTTTTTGGAGCTATCCGAAATTCCTGCAATCCCTACTACCATCAGGCCTACAGGATGATGATCAACCGGGAGGTTTCCACCAACACTTTCAAGGATACAGAAATTGGCTTAAATGCTTGGCGAGAGTCTGTATTGAAGTTTGGGTTGGGTGGTCCGCTTGGTATCGATATGAAAAATGAAAAAGGCGGATCCATTCCCTCAAGCAAATATTATGACCGTGTTTATGGAGAAGGGAGATGGAAGTATTCGACAATCTATTCACTTTCGATCGGACAGGGTGAGATGCTCGTGACCCCACTTCAAATGGCCAATCTTGCGGCGATTTTTGCCAATAAAGGGTACTATTACCCACCCCACCTTATCAAGGCTGTTGATGGGGATTATGAGAAAATCCCAGTTCAATTTCGTACAAAAATGGACGTGGGTGTAGATGCCCACCATTTTGACCTGATTCAGGATGCAATGGCTGAGGCCATTTACGGAACCGCAGCCAGGGCTGCAATCTCGGATATCCAGATCGCAGGTAAAACAGGTACAGCCCAAAACCCGCAGGGAGAAGACCACTCCGTATTCATTGCCTTTGCACCCAAGGATGATCCGAAAATCGCCATCGCAGTCTATGTCGAGAACGCTGGCTGGGGAGGCCGCGCCGCTGCTTCAACCGCAAGCTTAATGATCGAAAAATACATCAGAGGGTCAATCACAAGGCTGGCACTGGAAGAATATGTGCTGGCTGGAAAATTCATGTAAGCTTTGAGACAGGACGACCTTTATATCAACAAGATCGATTGGATCACAATCGCGATCTATGCTGCCCTGGTGATTATAGGGTGGTTCAATATTTATGCGGCCGTGTATGACGAGCAAAACGTCAAAAGCATTTTCGACTTGTCCATCAATTCCGGACAACAATTAGTGAGGATCGGTACCGCCGTATTGATCATTTTGTTGATTATGGTTGCGGATTACCGACTTTTTGAAAACTTGTCCTGGATTTTGTACCTGGTGTTTCTCGTTTTACTCTTGGTGACGCCGTTTATCGGAAAGGAAGTGAATGGCCAAACACTATCGATTGGATTTGGCGCATTTCGGATCCAGCCGTCTGAGTTTGCCAAATTCACGACCGCCTTGGCCTTGGCGAAATTCATGGAACGCCCCAGCATAGATCTCTCGCAGCCCAAATACCAACTACAGGTCATGTTTATCATTTTCCTCCCGGCCCTATTTATCATGCTTCAGCCGGATACAGGAACTGCAATGGTATTCTCGGCTTTTTTTATTATGCTTTATCGAGAGGGAATGCCGCAGTGGTATTATGTATTGGGGCTGACATTTGTGGCAATTTCACTTTTGGCACTAGGAATTGAAAACAACCTCTATCTGGCCATTGGGGTGGGTGTAGTGATTGCTGTCTTGATTTTGTTGGGAAAGAAAAGATGGACGCGGATTGTGGGTTTGGTGGTTTTGGGCTTACTGATTGTAGGCTATACTTACAGCTTGGATTACGTTGTTTCCAAACTTCCAGAGCATCAACAGAACCGTATCATGGTCTTGTTCAACCCCAATATCGATCCCTTGGGAGTCGGGTGGAACGTGACACAATCCAAAATTGCAATCGGGTCCGGTGGATTTTTGGGCAAGGGTTATTTGGAAGGGACGCAGACCAAGTTTGACTTTGTGCCCGAGCAACATACGGACTTTATCTTCTGCACGCTGGGCGAAGAGTTCGGCTGGGTTGGGAGTTTGGTGGTGATTGGGCTTTTCTGTGGATTGTTGATGCGCTTGGTTATGTTGGCCGAGCGGCAGAAAAACCGTTTTTCGCGTGTTTATGGCTATTGTGTGGTCTCAATATTGTTTTTCCATTTTATGATCAATATCGCCATGACGATTGGCCTGTTTCCTGTTGTTGGAATTCCGCTTCCCTTTTTCAGCTATGGTGGGTCTTCCCTGTGGTCCTTTACCATATTGCTTTTCATCTTCATCAAATTGGATTCACACCGGATTCAATTGCTCGGGCGGATGGGATAGGCGTTTGAGGCTGCTGTAAAAAAATTGTCTTGATCGGTTACCCGGCAAACCTTAATCTCGAGAGTCATTAATTCACTTCCTCAAACTGATCCAAAAATCGTCGACGAGGGCTTCTTTATTGATTTTGGAAAAGATTTTTACCGTGATCGTTTTGTTCTCCGGCGGGCTGTTGACTGTAAGGACCTCGGCATATTGGGGCAATAGATAGGCTTGCACTAGGGCCAAGTCCCACATGACGCGGGTTTTGTCTTGGGGATTTTGTTCTCTCCAGCGGTTTTCCAGAATATGCTCTACGGGTATTTTTTCATTTAGGCGCGCGTAGGTGTCGTCACGATCATATTGAAGCGGGAATGCCGTTTCCAGGGGCATGACAGTGAAATCGAGTCCCTGCAGATCCAACAAGTAATCAAACGCATTGAGGTCATTGCGGATATTGAACTCATTTTTGCTCCAGGCACGGGTGCCGAGGTTGTATTTAGCGCCGAGTGAATAGACCCGAATCTTAGGTAAGATTTCCGGAGCAAGAATGATCGCCGAGGCGATGTTGGTCAGCGCACCCAAGGTCAGGACATCGAGTTTCTCGCCATCGGGAAGGGATTTTACCAGAGCTATGATGGCTCGGGCAGCCGGGGAATCCCGGGGTTCCTGTCCGCCCCAAGCCCGGCCAATCTGCCTATCGGCTCCTTTGGGATGCGGAAGCTGGCTGAGACCCATGGCAGCAAGGATTTCCTCGTTCAGTCTTTGACTGTCTTCGAGCGTACGCAGATTTTTGGTATCGTAGGCATTCCACTTTTCAAAAACCAATAGATCCGGATTGTTGAAATGCGCGGAACTTAAGCCGACGACTTCGATACTTTCCGCTTTCAACAAGCGCACGATGGCATAGAGGTCATCCATTTCATTGCCGGTATCGGAGTCCAGCCATACTTTTTGTTTTTGGGCAAAAAGGCTGAATGGCAGGAGCAGGGCGGCAATTAAAATAGATGACCTCATGGCTATTGTTGTTTCGGTTAACGCTCCGTGCGGGTATTGGTCCCGTCTACAGGCGTGCGATTTTCCCGGTTGGACAGATCCCAGGCCGTATGGAAAATGAGTTTGGCCCTCTTGGTCATGAGGGGGAACTCTATCTTGTCTACTGTGTCGGTGGGCTGGTGGTAATCGTCGTGCACGCCATTGAAGAAGAAGATCACAGGAATATTGTGCTTCGCGAAGTTATAGTGATCGGAGCGGTAATAGAACCTGTTTGGATCATCCTCTGCATCATACCGATAATCAAGGATGAGGTTGGTATAGGTGATGTTGTTGTATTCGTTGATGACTTTCAAGTGTGAAGAAAGCATCTCGGAACCAATCACATAGACATAGTCCTTGTTTGGAGCATTTTGGTATTCGTAATCAATCCTGCCAACCATGTCGATGTTGATATTGTTGACCGTGTTTGCCAAGGGGAAAATCGGATTGTTTGAATAGTATTCTGATCCCAGAAGTCCTTTTTCCTCACCGGTTACGTTAAGAAAAAGGATACTTCTTCTAGGTTTTTTTCCATCTTTTGCTGCCAAGGCAAATGCCTCGGCGATTTCCATCACAGATACCGTACCCGAGCCGTCATCGTCCGCGCCGTTGTTGATTTCTCCTTTGCTGTTGATACCGACATGGTCGTAGTGCGAGGAGATGACGAGTATTTCATCCTTTTTGTCCGTTCCCTCCAAATAAGCCATCACGTTTTCGGTTGGGACGAGCTTGGTTTCCTTTTTTACGAAGTAGGAAGCCTTTTGGGCTTTGATCGATTCGGGGTTGTTTTTTGCGGCTTCCTTTAATACTTCCACAGGCGTGGCGAACAATGCCGCCATTTTATCACTGGAAACCAGAAAAACCGGCTCTTGCTTGGTAGGTTCTTCAAAACCCAACCGTCCGCGACTGCTAAGTGACTTGTATCTGCCGGCAAGTCGGTCAAAGTTTGCTTGTCCTTCCATCGTGACTACCACTACGCCTACGGCTCCGGCTTTCATGATATCGGACACTACGTTTTGTGCCCGTGCGCCGATAGCCCAAAGACCCACAAGCTTACCCTTCACGTCAACTTTTTTCAGGTTCTCTTCGGAAGCCAAGCCAAGGAATACCAAGTCTGCCTTTGCCGCCTTTTTCATCGATCCATCTCCGAGAAACACGAAGTCCTCATTGTTGACAAGTTTTTGTTTGCCCACGGTCAAGCTTATTTCCGGGAAAGAAGTCGACGCAAGGTTGAATTTTTGGAAATAGGTGCCATCCACCGGACCCATCAGCCCGAGGTTTTGGTAGAAATTTGCGAGGTATTCAGCAGCAAGTTTCTGGCCCTTTTCACCCGTGTCCCTACCTTCGAGTTCGTCCGAGGCTAGATAAGTGAGGTGTTTTTCCAAATCCTGCGCATTGATCGTCGCTGCGTACTTCAGTGCCGTGGCATCCTGTGCGCTACCTGTGAGGCTAATGCCCAAGATAAGCATGGCTACCAGCATCCATCTCTTTTTCATAAGTTATCGTTGAGGGTTGTCATTTTTAAGCCGTTAAACATAGAAAAATATTCCTTATTCTCTGAAACCGTCCGTCATTTTCGGTGTTAGGTAGGTAGATTTCTTCGGCTCGTTGCGGGCTTTGTCTTCCAATAATTTCTACCTTTGCACATTCAAAAAATCAGGAGAATATAACCCAAATCCTATCCAATTTTCCTCCCTATGAAAATCAGTCTTAATCCCTCCACCAAGTTCGAGAGCAGGCACAATGGGCCATCCGCCTCTGAGATCGCCATCATGCTCGAAAAGATCGGCGCGGCGTCCTTGGACGAATTGATCGACCAAACAATACCGAAATCCATCCAATTGGGCAGGCCTATGGATCTGCCAAAAGCCAAGACTGAAGCATCTTTCTTGAGGGAGTTTAAGAAGCTCGCTTCCAAAAACCGGATTTTCAAATCCTTTATCGGTTTGGGATATTATGATACGATTGTTCCCGGGGTGATTTTGAGGAGTATCCTCGAAAACCCAGGATGGTATACCGCATACACACCCTATCAGGCAGAAATCGCGCAAGGACGCTTAGAAGCCTTGATCAATTACCAAACAATGGTGATGGACCTGACAGGTATGGAAATGGCCAACGCTTCTTTGCTCGATGAAGCTACCGCAGCCGCCGAAGCGATGACGATGTTGTACGCGTCCAAGCCGAAGGAAAAAAAGAACGCACACAGGTTTTTTGTGGATGAGAAGGTGTTTCCACAAACAAAGGATCTGCTGATCACACGTGCTGCGCCTATCGGGATCGAATTGGAGATTGCGTCGCTTTCCAAACTGGATTTGACCAACCCGGATTTATTTGGAATCTTACTTCAATATCCAAACGCCGATGGAGAGGTGGTGGACCACAGCGCCTTGGTGGCATCGGCGAAAGAAAGCCACGTGTTGACTGCCTTTGCGACCGACTTGTTGAGCTTGACATTGTTGACACCTCCGGGTGAATTCGGTGCAGATGTAGTGGTCGGAACCAGTCAGCGTTTTGGAGTGCCAATGGGCTATGGTGGTCCGCATGCGGCATTTTTTGCTACCCGTGACGCATACAAGCGCCAAGTTCCGGGAAGGATTATTGGTGTTTCTGTCGACAAGGATGGCAACAAAGCCTACAGGATGGCTCTTCAGACACGCGAGCAACATATCAAGCGCGAAAAGGCAACTTCCAATATCTGTACCGCTCAGGTACTTTTGGCGGTGATGGCCGGAATGTATGCTGTCTATCATGGCCCAAAAAGTCTAAAGGAAATCGCAGCAAGGACGCATGGATTGGCGCAGTTGACGGCCAAAGCCCTTCGCAAATATGGCTTTGAGCAAGTAAATGCGCATTTCTTTGATACAATCCAAATAAAGACCGATGCGGTACAGCAATCAAAAATCAAAGCATTTGCGCTGTCTTCAGAGATGAATTTCCGCTATGAGCCAGGCTTTGTTTTCCTATCATTTGACCAAGCCAAAACCATTAGCGACGTAAAGGCGATCGTGGATATCTTTTCTAAGTCAACAACTGAAAAAGCCCAAATCGATTGGGAAAACTTGGTGGAAGGATTAGAATTGAATCTTCCCGAAAACTTGAACAGGAAGTCGCCATACTTGACACATCCCGTTTTCAACCAATACCACTCCGAGCACGAGATGTTGCGCTATATCAAGCGCTTGGAAAACAAAGATTTGTCATTGGTGCATTCTATGATCTCATTGGGTTCATGCACGATGAAACTGAATGCCACGACGGAAATGATTCCGGTGACTTGGCCTGAATTTGGACAAATGCATCCATTTGCGCCACAGGACCAAGCAGCCGGATACTTCGAACTCTTCCAAAACCTCAGGAGATGGCTCAGCGAGATCACGGGTTTTGCGGATACGTCCCTTCAGCCAAATTCAGGTGCTCAAGGAGAGTATGCCGGCCTGATGGTTATCCGGGCTTACCACATGAGCCGCGGCGATCACCACAGAAATGTAGCCCTTATCCCAACCTCTGCCCATGGTACCAATCCCGCGTCTGCGGTAATGGCCGGTATGAAAGTGGTTTTGGTGAAATGTGATGAACGAGGAAATATTGATGTAGCGGATTTGAAAGCCAAGGCGGAAGAGCACAAAGCTGATCTTTCTTGCCTCATGGTCACTTATCCATCCACACATGGGGTATTCGAGGAAGCCATTCAGGAAATCTGTCAAATCATCCATGACAACGGAGGTCAAGTGTATATGGACGGGGCCAATATGAATGCCCAGGTAGGTTTGACAAGTCCCGGTATCATCGGTGCGGATGTGTGTCACCTCAACCTGCACAAGACCTTCTGCATTCCTCACGGCGGTGGAGGTCCAGGTATGGGTCCGATTTGTGTTGCGAAACACTTGGTACCTTTCCTTCCAGGAAACCCAATCGTCCAAACTGGCGGTACTGAAGCGATTACCGCAATTTCTGCGGCGCCTTTTGGATCTGCGAGTATCTTGCCTATTTCCTATGCCTATATCGCGATGATGGGTGGAGATGGCTTGACCAATGCGACCAAGATTGCGATTTTGAACGCCAATTACATCAAGGCGAGATTGGAGAGCCACTATCCAATACTTTATACCGGCACCCAAGGACGTGCCGCGCATGAGATGATCTTGGATTGTAGGGCATTCAAAGAGGTTGGCATCGAGGTGGAAGATATTGCCAAGCGACTAATGGATTATGGCTTCCACGCGCCAACGGTTTCCTTCCCTGTCGCAGGTACGCTGATGATCGAGCCGACTGAGTCCGAAACCATGGCTGAACTTGACAGGTTCTGTGACGCGATGATTGCCATTCGTGCCGAAATCCAAGAAGTTTATGATGGTCAGGCGGACCGTGAAAACAATGTGTTGAAAAACGCTCCACATACGGCTGTTTTGGCACTTTCAGATGCTTGGTCCTTGCCATACAGCAGGGAAAAGGCCGTTTATCCGCTGTCTTACGTCAAAGCAAACAAATTCTGGCCTTCTGTCCGGCGGATAGATTCAGCCTATGGAGACAGGAATTTGGTATGTAGCTGTATTCCGGTGGAAGAATATGTTCAGGCAGAAGCTTGATTTTCAAATTTTCCAGAACAAAAAAGGGGGCCAAAAGGCCCCTTTTTTTGTTTTATAGACACTTAATTTGATTGAATGCCAGCTTATCTGCGTAGATAGTCTCGGATGCTTTATTTCATAGGAGAGAAAGGGAGTGGCTGCAAGTAAAGTGATTCGACTTTTTCCACGATTTTGCCGTTTTGCTCGGAAGCGTCACGCACGGTGATCCAAACCGGATCCTTGCCGAATTTTGCGAAGGAATCCTTCCCAGCCTTCTCGCTTTTGTGCGCCAATAGGTACACCAATTTTGGCTGAACGGATTCATCCGCTTCCACCGTGTACCAATACATCACGTTGATCATACCGTGTTTTTGGAAAAGTTCGCGGGTATAATCGCGGAATCTGGCGTGGATGGCATCGATTTTCCCGGGAAACATTGTGTAGGTTCTCAGTTCAAATACCCGGTTACCCTCGTTGGTATCACGGACGATTTCCGGATTGAGGTCATCTGCAATCTCCAAAAATGTTTGCTCGACTTTGGCGACCAATGGACCGTTGGCTTCGCTCGCAGCCCTTACTTCCAGCCATTCGGGATCGGTGGCGAATTTTTCCCAAAGCATGTCACGCATCGCCTGATGTGGATAGGCCAAAATAAAAACCAGCCGGTTGTCGTTGGGATCGGTGGGGATGAAATACCCGATATTTTCAATCCCTGCTTTTGCAAAAAGCCTCAGGGTATGGTCTTGGAAACGCTTGACCAAATCGGGTCTTTTTCCCTCATGTGCAGTGTAGGTGCGCATTTCAAAATAGCGCATATCCTGTGCGCCAGCCTCCAAACAAAGGAAGGCAAGTAATGTGAGCGATAAGAGTTTGATGGTTTTCATGGATTTAAGAAGATGTGTTGATTCATTTACCTTTTCGCCAGCCCATAAAAGCGGCGACTGACAATACGACTGCGATGATTAGAAAACCGAATGTTTCCCGGGCTTCCTCGGATTCTTGGGTTTTCATGGTGAGGTCCTTGTTTTCTAGCTCATAATTTACCCATTCGGATACCGAGTCGGGGTAAAAGTAAATTGCCCCCGCAAGGCATACCAAAATGACAACCGCTAAGGGTATCAAAGGATATTTTCCCCTAAAGGCCAAGCCTGAGAAAATCGCCGCGCCGATGTAGAGTGTAACCCAGATTTCCGGATCGGGATCGTTGATTTGCCAATAGGCAAAGAGCAGAAAGGCAAAAAACCAAAAGCCAAAGAAATACTTTGAGAATGTTTTCATGGGTGCCAGTGTAGGAGTTAGCGATACCAAAATAGAAATTATTCAGACGCCTCGTATGATTCATGGGCAAAAGTTTCCATCTCATGCCGTTGCCAACCAAAGTTGCATTGTTTGGATGTTGGATTGGTGATGCAAGTCAGCTAATTGGAAAGATGAGTAGGTTCTTATTTATCAGTTTCCTCCGCCTCGGGGTCGAATTGATCTCCGTCGACTTTGATTTTTGTCAGGAAAAAAACCTCCTTGATGGCTTCCTTGCCGTCTTCTCCCACATACCTTACCTTCTGCTTGCCTGACAGTAGGAAATAATCCATAAACCACCAAGTTAGATTTAGGCTATTTTCCTGTGTTTCGCGAAGCCGCTCCTCTTCCTTGAGAAGCTTGATTTCATAGGATTGGTTTTCAAAAACCTTTTCCCCGTTTTTGATATAGCTTAGGTAGATGTTTAGCCCATCCAGATAGAGGTAGTGGAGTTTTTCTCCGTCAAAACTGATTTCTCCGTATTTGCTTGAGTAGGAAAGGAGCCTGTTGTTAAGATCCAATGCATTGTCCCAGATAACTTCCCCTTCCTTGGATAAGTAAAGCATATGCGCAGACACAAACTTGTACTCTCCTTGTTGCCAGCCAGTGGTTCCATATCGATTGAATGGATAGCCGGGCATCCCATATCCGGGCATGTAGCCCATGCCGTCCATGTACATCCGATTCATGTTGTTGCGGTAGGATTCGTTTGCATACACACCGTCCCTTGGTATGTATCGGGGATTGTTGGCAAGAAAGTGGTCGCTGTAAATTAGGTACCCATTGCCTGTCGGGATGACTTCCCTGGCGGAGAAAACCGGCTTGATGGAAGGGATCTTTCCTTTTGAAAAAGACCTTTCCAACTCGACCAGTTTCTTTTCCCGTTGTTTTTCATTGAGGTAATTGAAAAAATTGGGGAAGTTCTCCAAGGTGTAGTATCGGATATCGTATTCGCCAAATTCATTGATAAAGGCTTGGTAGATACCTTGATAGGCTTCCCGTTTGCGATAGCCATAGGTACCCACAAGGGATTGCTGGTATTGTTCGATAGGGGTCATCAGACCTTCTACCAACTCGAATGCGGGGTCTTGTAGTTGATCGATCACGACCTCCCTGACTTTATTGCCTTGCTCGTCATAGGTATTGAGTACCAACTGTTTGTTTTTAAGCCTATCACGGCGGCTTACCAATACATCAATCGTCCCCAGCTCACTCTCTTTTTTGATTTGGAGGATATTGGTGTCTTTGAAATAGATTCCCTGAACCGTAAACACATTGTTGGCTTCGATGTCGAGAATTTGCACCACCGGCCTGAGATCTGAGAGCCCCATGAACACGGCGTTGCGATTGACAACAAAAAACTCCTTTAATTCAAGCGTATAGATGTTGGTCAAATCGATTTCCTTGGCAAGATCGTTTTCGAGGTCGATTTCGATCATATACCTATCGCTGATGGCTTCTCCTTTTTGCAGTAGGATATAGAGAAAATCCCCTTCCAAATCATAGCCCAAAAGGTCGTAAAAGTCCTTGACTGCGATTTCCCGAAAGGTGTCCGAAGCCAATTCGTAGTCCGTCAAAAAATACTGTAACTTCGATTTGAGGTTGAAACCCTTGTCCGGCTGCACCCGAAAACCCACCAAACCTCCCGGACGCTTGACAATGGTAAAATTGTTGTCCTGAAATTTACTCTCAATTTCAAAACGGTTCACAAACATCACCTGGGCTTGGGATTCCAAGGCGAATAGAAATAAGACAAAAAGCGGGATGATTTTTTTCATGACCCCATTTTGATGATCAGATCGAATACGTTTTTCTCTACCGGCATGACCGAAAGCCGTGATTGCCTTAGCAAAGGAAGGCTGCCCAATCTGTCGTCGGCCTTGATGATTTCGAGACTCACAGGCTTGGACAATGCTTTCGAAGCCTTAAGGCGTACTGCGACCCAGCCTTGGTTTTCGGTATCTTTGGCATCAGGGAATGCTTCGGATGAGACTTCCGCCACACCTACGATTTCTTTGTTTTTCCCACTATGGTAAAATAGGACTTGATCCCCAAGGCGCATTTCCTTCAGGTAGTTTCTTGCCTGGAAGTTGCGGATGCCGTCCCAAATGTCTTCCTGTTTTGCAACCAGGTCTTCCCATCCGTATTCTGAAGGTTCGGATTTAACCAGCCAATAATTCATCATCGCCTTTTGTTTAGAATGTTTAAGTTAAGGCTTCGCGCTTTATTATAAAACATTTATTGTTGACATTTGTCCTAGTCAGGAGCAAAGATTCAAATTATTTTGGACGCAAATCACATCTTACGCCAACTGAAGCTGACCATCAAGCTGATGGAGCTTCATGATGAAAATCCCTTCAAGATACGCAGCCTACAATCTGCCGTCAACAATATCGACAGAGGTGAAATTGAAATTGAAGGCAAAAGTCCACAAGAGCTTCAAAACCTGCCTGGAATCGGCAAAAGCATCGCTGATTCGATTGTTTCTTTGCAGGCGACGGGAAGTTTTCCCGGATTGGACGAACTTTTGGCCAAAACCCCCAGCGGGATTTTGGAAGTCCTTGAAATCAAAGGCCTGGGGCCCAAGAAGGTGAAGGCACTTTGGGAGGAACTCAACATCACCTCTACGCATGAACTGATGGAAGCCTGCCAATCTGGGCAAGTTGCGAAAATCAAAGGCTTTGGCGAAAAAACACAGGAAAGCATTATCCAATCACTGCAGTTCAAGGAAGCCAACCAAGGAAAGTGGCTGTATGCGGATTTGGAAGCATACATGGACGAATTGGTGAACGAAATCAAGAAGAATACCTTGGTCGCGGATATGGTTCCTGTAGGCGAGTATGGAAGGAAACTGGAAATCATCGATCAGGTAGAGTGGCTCATTGCGACCGATGACAGGAAGCAGGTACTGCACGCGCTTGGGAAAATATCTTCACTGGAACGAGACCGCAAAATCTCGAGCCCATTCACATGGCGCGGAAAGCTTACTTCCCCCGAAGTGAGAATGGTGTTCCACTTTTCCGATCCAGCCGATTTGATATTGCAAAAAATAGTTAGGACTTCGGCAAAAGCCCATATGCTTCACCATGTGCAGGGAGAAAAATCCCTTGTCGAAATCATCCGGGAGGAACCACATTACTATTCGGAAGCAGAAGCATATGAAAAAGCGGGGCTTCCGTTGATTCCGGCGGAGCTTCGTGAGGGTCTGGTGGAGTTTGATCTAGCAAAATCAGGCAAGATAGATCTTCTTGTTACTGACCAAGACCTAAAGGGTATCCTCCACAACCACTCGACCTACAGTGATGGCAAGCATACACTGCGTCAGATGGCCGAGCATTGCCGGGATTTGGGATATGAGTACTTGGGAATTTCGGACCATTCGCGGACCGCGTTTTACGCAGGTGGATTGGAGATCGAGCGGGTACAGCAGCAGCACCGCGAGATCGATTTGCTCAATCAAGAACTGGCACCTTTCCGAATTTTCAAGGGCATCGAAAGTGATATCCTCATCGATGGCAGCTTGGATTATCCGGAGGACGTGCTTTCGACTTTTGATTTTGTCGTTGCTTCAGTGCATTCCAGCCTCAATATGGATGTCAAAAAAGCAACCCAGCGCCTGTTGAAAGCAATAGAAAGTCAGTACACGACCATCCTAGGGCATCCGACGGGAAGATTATTGCTGCGTCGGGGCGGTTATCCAATCGACCACAAGGCGATTATTCAGGCCTGTGCCGGCCACGGAGTCGTGATCGAGATCAATGCCAATCCTTGGAGGCTGGATTTGGACTGGAGGTGGGTCCAAGAGGCAATGGACAAGGGCGTCAAGCTTTCCATCAATCCAGACGCGCATGAAATGGAGGGATACGCGGATATGCGATACGGAGTTATCGCAGGACGAAAAGGCGGCTTGACCAGGGATATGACTTTCAACGCGCTGTCATTAAAGGAAATGGAGGCTTACCTCCAGCAACGAAAAAATTCAATCAAAAAGTCATGAGTTGGAGCGATAAAGACAACAGTATTCTATTGAAGCGCTCGTTTTTGTTTGGCATCACCGGCATTGTTCTTTGCTTGATTCCAATCGTAAACGCCTATTTTCAGTTTTTGCAGGCATCGTTGGTTCCTCTTCAAGGCGTGGGCCTGCTGTTTCAGATGTTTGGGTTGAGTATCGCTGTGATGGTCCTGCGCAAGCGAAAAAATCCCGAAGAGATTCAGGACAAGGCCAAGAAAATGATTGTGGTTTTGGCGGTTGCTTTGGTGTTTTTTGTCTTGACGATCTAAGCCGCAAATGGATTTGTCTTTATTGCCTGTTCAAGGTTCTATAAGTGATTGATTTATCGTGAAAATTTCCAAAACCCTATGAAATACCAACCTCTACCTTCCTCGTTTTACATCAAAAACAGAGAAAAGCTAGTAAAGAAGCTTCCACCAAAGTCGCTTTGCATCTTCCATGCCAATGACATCATGCCGACCAATGCGGATGGCACGATGCGTTTCAGGCAAAACAATGACCTTTTTTACCTTTCGGGAATCGATCAGGAAGAGACGATTTTGCTTGTTTGCCCGGATTTTACTGATCCTGCCATGCGTGAGGTCCTTTTTCTCCGTGAGACAAGCGAGCATATCGCCATTTGGGAAGGGCACAAATACACCATGGAAGAAGCCTTGGAAGCCTCAGGAATTCAAAACATCAAATGGTTGAAGGATTTTGACAAGACGCTACATACGGTGATGGCGCTCAGCGAGCAAGTTTTCCTCAATAGCAACGAGCATCTGCGTGCCGATATCCATGTGGAGACTCGGGACGCGCGCTTTATTCGGTACTGCAAGGAGAGGTTCCCGCTCCATCAATACCGCCGGGTGGCGCCTTTGATGCATGAACTTCGTGCTGTCAAGGAGGCCGAAGAGGTTGCCCAAATGCAGATTGCCTGCGATATCACCGAAAAGGGATTCAGAAGGCTCTTGTCATTTGTAAAGCCCGGCGTGACAGAATATGAAATCGAGGCGGAGTTGATCCATGAGTTTGTAAGAAACAGAAGCAAGGGTTTCGCTTACGAGCCCATCATTGCAACTGGACGGAACGCCTGCGTCCTGCATTACATCGAAAACAAGGATACCTGCTTGGACGGTGATCTACTTTTGCTGGACGTCGCTGCCGAGTATGGCAACTACAATGCCGACATGACCCGGACGATTCCGGTCAATGGCCGATTCAGTACCCGTCAACGTGCGGTGTATGACGCTGTATTGAGGGTAAAAAGGGAAGCGTCCGCCATGTTGAGGCCTGGCGTGACGATACAGGATTATCACAAAGAAGTAGGGCTGATCATGCAGTCGGAGCTTTTGGGGCTGGGCCTAATCGATCAGACAGATATCAAAAACCAGGACCCGAAATGGCCTGCGTATAAGAAATACTTTATGCATGGAACTTCGCATCATTTAGGGTTGGATGTACATGACGTGGGTACGATGCACGAACCGATCAAAGTGGGGATGGTTTTCACCGTGGAACCGGGAATCTACATTCCTGAGGAAAACATGGGCGTTCGGTTGGAAAACAACATTTTGATCCAAGAGTCGGGGTATTTTGACCTGATGGGAAATATTCCCGTGGAGGCTGAAGAGATCGAGGATTTGATGCAAGCCGCAAAACGATAGTCTGCGAATAGCGGATTGATTCATGTTTTTTGCTGCTTTGCCTTATATTGCACGACCAATATTCTGAAAAATGGAAATCAACGAAATGCGACTCGAGGGAATCATTGTCCCCATGGCCACGCCACTGCTTTCACATGTCGAAATCGATAAGAAAGGTACCGAAAGGCTGGTACATCACATGATGGATGGTGGTGTGCAGGGGATTTTTATCCTGGGGACTACAGGTGAGGCCACGAGCCTGAAGCCTTCGACGAAAAAGGATTTGATCGAGATTACCTGCACAGAAGCAGCGGGGCATACGGCGGTTTTGGTGGGTGTGACCCACAGCTGTTTTGATATCAGCCTGAAGCTGGCAAGGCAGGCGAAGGAAAATGGGGCAACTGCTATCGTGGCAGCACCGCCCTACTTTTATCCGCTGGATCAGGAGGATTTGTACAAATATTTCATCAAACTGGCCGACCAAAGCCCGCTACCGGTTTTCCTCTACAATTTCCCAGCGATGACCAAGTGCAACCTCGAAATGGATACTGTGATGAAGCTGGCAAAACATTCCAATATCATCGGCATCAAGGACAGTTCGGGCAATGGGGTATATTTTCAGAAACTGATGTATGTGAAGCGGGAATTTCCAAATTTCTCCGTGATGATGGGACCTGATGAATTGATGTCACAAGTGGTGATGGCAGGTGCGGACGGAGGTATGAATGCCGGGGGGAATATTTTCCCGAAGTTGTATGTCAAATTGTATGAAGCTGCCAAGAAGGGTTTTGTAGAGCGCGTCAACCAAATGCAGCCCTTGGTGCAGGAGATTTCCCAGCGGATATTCGCAGTCCATCCCAAACACTCAGGCTATATCGCCGGAATCAAGGAAAGCCTCTACCATTTCCAGGTCTGCGAGCCCCATTTGGCACCCCCACTTTCTCCCGCAGACGCTTTGGCACGTGAGATCATCCGCAGGAATCTAGAACAAATCAACTTGAAGATTAAACAGGTGTTGGCCTAAACGGTTTTTCTTCCAGCAGTTATTTGAGTCTTTTCAGGTTTCCGTTATTGACCAGAGAAGTCATCTGGGTAATGGCAATTTGGTTCAATTGTTCCAAACGATCTGATTGAACAAGTCCCTGCCGAATCATCAGGGCATTGATACTTTCTAAATTTGACAGAACCACAAGCTGTTCGAGTGTGGCATCATCCCGCATGTTTCCCTTGGAATCTGGATTTCCAGCTCGCCATTCGGCAGCGGTTTTCCCAAAAAGAGCCATGTTAAGCAAGTCTGCTTCAGAGGCGTAAACCAATGAGATTTGCTTGGAAGTGAGCTTATCGGGGATTAGTTTTTCCTTGATCGCATCGGTGTGAATCGTGTAATTGACTATTGCGAGGGTACGTTGCAGGTTCCAGTCAAGTTTTTGGCGCTTGCTTTCTTCTTCTTTGAGGCGCTGGAACTCCTTGATCATGTATAGTTTGAACTCTATGGATATCCATGAGGCAAACTCAAATGCGATGTCTTTGTGTGCAAACGTACCGCCATACCGCCCTGACTTTGAAATAATTCCAATGGCATTGGTGGTTTCGATCCATCGCTTAGGGGTCAATACAAAGCTGTTGAGGCCAGCTTGTTTTCTAAACCCGTCGAATTCGACGGGTTTAAAATTCGGATTATATAATTGTTCCCAAAAGCCCAGCAATTCAATAGTATTTCGGTTCCGCAGCCAGTTTTTGATAATATCATCCGTATTGATAACATCCTTATAACGAGCAATATCTGTAAGCGACAAGTAGTCTTCAGTATCACCTGTGTAAATTGTGATCTCCGTTCCCTTTACCTCAAGTATCTTGTTTCTTGCCATATTTCTATTTCATTTATTCAGAATTCATAGGTTCTTATCAGAAGCCAAAAACCAAGAAATCAACGCCAACTAAACTGTCTCGCCAAAGGGCTTCTGTCAATAACGCCTCACCAGCTCGGAATTCGCAGGTGCTGTACAACTCGTATTGGCGGGTATAACTAAAGCTAAAATAGCTCATAATAGAATAATCACTGTTATTAGGTGAAAGAAAAGTTACACCGTTGTATCTCAAGAAGTTGAAACCAAGTTTTCCCCAAAACAAAAACCCCAAGCCCTCATCAGGGCTTGGGGTTTTTTACATATCATTCGGAATGATTACTTGGCTTTGAACTCTACGGAGAAGATCGCCGCATTGGGTTCTTCACCTGCTTTTGGACGTGTCACAAAATAGACATCATGCTTTTTACCGTCTGTGACAGGTGTGATTCCCACCATGCCCATACCAAAGATAAATCCACCTTGGGCTTGTCCTTGGACTTGGAATACCGACTCGCCGATCTTGGTTCCGGTCGGTGAATCAAGTCTCACTTCTACGATAAAGCCGTCTTTGGTCGGTTCTTGTGCACCCCCCATCAGCATCAGCGATCCAATATCCGTTAGATCGATTCCTTTGAAGGCAAAGGAAGCTTCGCTGCTTGGAATCAAGGCCAAGGTTTGCCCGTTGAATACCATGGTCGTATAGCCATTGAGTTCGCGGGCTTGGTCCATGCCGACAACAGGATGCCTCAATGCAAGTGAACTGCTGCCCACGAGTGGCTTGATGTTTTCGCCACCACGGTCGGTAAAGCTGGCCGAGAGTACAAATGCACCGTTGTTGGAAGGCTGCTTCCCAAGCGTCGGATCTACGGTCCCGGATGCAGGAAGGGTCGGCACATCCTCTTGTCTGCGGCCGAGCGAAAGGATATAAGCGACGACTTTGCGTGCATCATCATTTTTCAAATCCGGATTGGCCGGCATGGCTGTTTCTCCCCATACGCCGCTTCCGCCCTTTTGTATCTTGTTGATCAGATAAGCCGAAGCTTCGGGATTTCTTCTATACCTTCTGGCCACTTCCGTGTAGGCAGGACCGATCGATGCTTCGTCTTCTTTGTGGCAGGTTTTGCAGGTCAATGAGCTTATAATGCTCTTTCCGGCCATTGCTTCGCTCATGACCAAATGCCCTTTTGCGGCTTCGGCCTGATCAAATCCTGAAATGTAATTGGCGGTTACAAAAAGCGAGGAAAGGTCTTTGCCTGCATCGGCATCATCTGGATCCTTGACCGTGATTTCGTAGGCTACTTTTTTCCCAGGGAAATAAAAGGACTGGTTGCCCTTTACCGCAATGGTGACTTCAGGAGCAATATTGCCCGCATAGACCGAAGCAATACCGCTTTTGGCCGTCAATTTACCAGGGTCGCTTACCGCTACACGTACGTCATAGTCCCCTATTTTATTGAAGGTGTGTTCCAATACCGGTTCATTCGTTGTGACCGTTTCTCCATTTCCCAAATCCCAAATGAACGTAAGCGGATCTTTTTCCGGATCGGCAGCATCTACCGTGAACCTGACTTTGAAAGGCAATGCACCGGAGGTTTTGTCAGTTGTGATTGACTTAACAACAGGCGTCCTGTTTCCAGCATTGAAGTCGATTCTGGAAAGTGCGGCATCAGGATTCTTGGTGAACCAGCCATTGCCATATTCCAAGATGTAAATCTTGCCGTCAGGACCCACTTCCATGTCCATCAGTGCGTTGAACTTCGTCGTCGACATGAAAGGCTCCATCTTGTCATAGTCACCTGATGGGGTCATGGTCACGGCTTTGATCCAACCCCTTACCCAATCGTAAATGAACAATTTCCCATCATAAAAGGCCGGATAGCGTGTATCTTTCGGGAACATGTCTCCATAATAAACCGGACCTGCCATTGCGTTTCGTCCTCCTGTTCCCAGTTGGGGGAATTCATTGGATTTCGCATATGGGTAATAGATAAATGCCGGCTCGACGGCAGGCAATTCCTTGATGCCCGTGTTGTTTTTCGAGTTATTGACTGGCTTGGCTGGATCAAAGAAAAGGTCGGCTTTTCCGGTTTCGTAGTTGTACTGGGCATAGGCGAAGTTGTTGCCAATGGTGTACGGCCAGCCGAAATGACCTGCTTTTCTCGCTTGGTTTACTTCATCGTAGCCTCGCGGACCACGTGTTTGGAGGCTGTCATTGCTGGCATCCGGTCCAACTTCGCCCCAATAGAGGAAGTTTGTCTTTTGGTCAACGGAGATTCTGTACGGGTTTCGGAGTCCTTGGACGTAGATTTCCGGTCGTGTGCCTTCAGTGCCTTTTGGATACAGGTTTCCGTCGGGGATTTCATAACTTCCATCTTCATTGACTTTGATGCGGAGGATTTTTCCCCTCAGATCATTGGCGTTTCCGGAGCTTCTTCTGGCATCGTATTGCTCCATTCCAGCCCTGTTGTCAACTGGTGAATATCCTCTGTTTACAAATTTGCTGTTGGGTTGGTCAAACGGCGTAGAGTTGTCGCCTGTAGAAAGATAAAGTAAGCCGTCCTTGTCAAAAGCGATGGAGCCACCTGTATGACAGCAGATATTTCTTTGTGAATATAGCTCCAAAATGATTTGCTCCGAGGCCATATCCCAAGTGTCATTTTGGAATTTGAATCGAGACAGCCTGTTGATTTCCTTGTCGCCTGTAGGACTGTAAAAAGCATAGACCCAGCCGTTCTTGGCATAATTCGGATCTTTTTGGAGACCCATCACACCTTCCTCGGCGTTTACGCC
Source organism: Mariniradius sediminis (assembly GCF_021491425.1). NCBI lineage: Bacteria > Pseudomonadati > Bacteroidota > Cytophagia > Cytophagales > Cyclobacteriaceae > Mariniradius > Mariniradius sediminis. Next base: position 312,297 of record NZ_JAKEVZ010000003.1, read on the forward strand.
GGCAATGTCGGTTTTCCAGTAGACATCAAGCTTGGCCACCTCACGAACGGTGGAGTCACCATTTTTATACAACAGTATTTCACCCCTTCTCTGTGCTATCAAGATGTCCAAATTGGGGAGGATGGTCATTTCCGTGGGCTCGGTGAATTCGCCCAGTACCAATGTTGTTTTCTCAAACCTATTTTCTTCGGGAACTCTTTGTGTCTTGGCCTTTGAGTAGTCTAACTTTTTGTTGTCCCCAATGGCATATTTTATCCCCTCCAATACATGCTGCAAAAAAAGCTCCTCTTGGTAGGATTCTTTGGTATGGCCACCTGCGGTATAGAAGGCACGTCCGCCATCATACTCGTGGTACCATGCCATTGGGTGGAAGCCCATTGGTTTCGTATGCTGATAGCTGGATTCGTCTATGTCCATCAGCACGTTGACGTCTGGATTCAATTTTTTGAAATGGTACCACTCGTCCCTTCTGTTCCAAATTTCCGGCAGGAAGCGGGTTGTTTGGTGCTTTCGATCTGTGACGTTCAGCTTGCCGTCTTGGACATTGGGATGCGTATCGCCGATTCCTGGATGGTAGGAAAAATACCCGCCAACCAATCGGTTGTACCATCCCCATTCGTATTCGGTATCGCTCGCGGCATGTATACCGACAAAGCCACCTCCCGCTTGGATATATCTCTCAAAATCCGCCTCTTGGTAATGATTGAGCACATCTCCAGTCGTGCTGAGCCAGATTACTGCGGAATATTGCTGGAGGTTTTCCTCATTGATTAGCTCTGCATTGGTGGTAGTATCCACTTCAAAGCCGTTTTCTGCCCCCATCTTCATGATGGCCGCGATGCCATCCGGGATGGATTCATGGTAAAACCCAGCCGTCTTGCTAAATACCAAAACTTTTGGATTGCCGCTCCTCTTGTTACAGGAAGCAAATACTAACACTAAAGCCAAGGCCGTCATCAAAGACCTTGTCAGGTACTTTTTGGTCATCATAGGTTGTAGAATTTCGGGGAAGATAAGGAATTGTGGTTTATAATTAGTTCAGATTCACAGCAATGGAAAATACTCCTTAGGACTGGCATTCAGGGAAATATTTTCCAAAAATTGGCTTTTCAAAGCAGAAAAAAAACTCATTGTGTATTTTTTACAATTTGGGGTATCTTTGATATGTATTCGGGAAAAATCGACCGAAATTGGAGAAAGATTATCCGGTCTTTGCCTAGAGCAATGCGGCAAATCGGGCTAGGGCAGGATTATCCCCTCCATCCAACTTTTGTTTTTTCTATTTGAAAGTCAAGATTACTTCAAAATACGGTTATGAAAAAGAATCAAATCTCCACAGTACTATTGCTGTTTGCAGCCAGTATGTTTTTCTCCTGTGAAAAAAACGAGGTAACGGAAACGGCGATTGATGAGCAGATCGTCATCCTCAAGCAATCCAAGGGTCCTACATTGGGCTACTCCAAAGCCTGGGGAATCAGCATTCTGGACGAAGGTGGGCTGAAATTCAAAGATCTCAACAAAAATGGTTCGCTTGATCCGTATGAGGATTGGCGGCTGACGGTTGACGAGCGTGCCAAGGATTTGGCGTCCAAGCTATCTGTTGAGCAAATAGCTGGGCTCATGCTGTACAGTTCCCACCAGTCCATCCCAGCCAATCCGGCTGGATTCGGTGCGGGCACTTATGGGGGCAAACCCCTTGCCGAGAGTGGTCTCCCTAGCCATTCGCTCAGCGATCAGCAAAAGAAATTTCTCGAAACCGATAACCTGCGCCATGTCTTGATTACCCGTGTAGAAAGCCCCGAGGTCGCAGCCAAATGGAACAATGAGGCCCAAGCTTTCGTCGAAGGAATCGGTTTTGGAATTCCCGCCAATAATTCCTCTGATCCGCGGCACGGTGCAGTCGCGAGCGCCGAATACAACGCTGGCGCGGGAGGTACAATCTCCATGTGGCCGGAATCCCTTGGTCTTGCAGCAACCTTTGACCCTGCTTTGGTGCAGCGGTTCGGAGAAGTGGCATCGATCGAATATCGGGCTTTGGGTCTGACGACTGCACTTTCTCCCCAAATTGATTTGGGAACGGATCCACGTTGGAATCGGGTGAGAGGCACTTTTGGGGAAGACCCGAAACTCTCTACTGAGATGGCGCGTGCGTACGTGGATGGTTTTCAAACCTCTGGTGGTGAAAACGAAATCCAATCAGGCTGGGGCTTCCACAGCGTCAACGCCATGGTGAAACATTGGCCTGGAGGTGGCACAGGGGAAGGTGGGCGTGATGCGCATTTTGCCTATGGCAAGTTTGGCGTCTATCCGGGTGGATTGTTTGATTACCACCTGATGCCGTTTACCGAGGGGGCATTTAAGCTTTCAGGCAAAACAAAGTCCGCATCTGCGGTCATGCCTTACTATACAATTTCCTACGGGCAGGATTTGGTCAATAACGAAAATGTGGCAAATGCCTACAGCAAATACCTCATCACAGATTTGCTTCGCGAGAAGTATGGCTACGATGGTGTGGTGTGTACTGATTGGGGCGTCACCGGCGACGAAGGTCCCACTCCGGAAGTATTCAGGGGCAAGCCATGGGGTATGGAAACAAAGACCATTGCCGAAAGGCACTACCAGGTACTGATGGCTGGGGGAGATCAGTTTGGTGGAAATAATGACATCAAACCTGTGTTGGAGGCCTACCAAATGGGCGTGAAGGAACATGGGGAAGAATGGATGCGGAAGCGCTTTGAGCAATCGGGCGTAAGATTGCTGCGCAATATTTTCCAAACCGGACTATTTGAAAACCCATACCTCGATCCCGCAAAAACCAAAGAAACGGTCGGGAATCCGGGTTTCATGGAGGAAGGTTACCAAGCACAGTTGAAGTCGATCGTGATGTTGAAAAACAAGGCGCAGGTATTGCCGCTGAAAGAGAAAACCAAAGTCTATTTGTCCAAGAAATTTATTCCGTCCACGACAAACTGGTGGGGTGTCAAATCCGAGGAAAAATGGGTAGACCCTATCAACTTAGGAATTGCCAGCAAATATTTCGAAGTGGTGGATAGCCCGGAAGCGGCTGAGGTGGGGATTGTTTTTGTATCAGCACCGATGCCGGGGACAGGATATGAGCCCTCAGACCGCGAATCGGGTGGAAATGGCTACGTGCCGATCAGCTTGCAATATGGACCCTATCTTGCGAAGGACGCCCGTGAACAAAGTATCGCGGCAGGCGATCCTGTAATCGCGCCAACCGTTACCAATAGATCTTACAAGGGTAAAACAGCAATTACAGCTAACCAGAAAGAGTTGGAAATCATTTTGGAAACCCGAAAAGCAATGGCCGGCAAGCCGGTCATCGTGGTGGTGACTGCCGGGAATAGCATGGTTTTCAATGAATTTGAAAAATCCGTCGATGGCATTCTGCTCCACTTTGGGGTACAGGATCAGGCTGTAATGGATATTCTTACGGGAAAAGCTGAGCCAAGTGCCTTATTGCCTATACAGATGCCTGCAGACATGTTTACCGTGGAAGTCCAAATGGAAGACGTGCCGCATGATATGGTCTGCCATGTGGACGAGGCGGGCAACACGTATGATTTTGGTTTTGGACTCAATTGGAATGGAGTTATCAATGATTCCCGGACCGAAAAATTCAAAAGGCCGGGGCAAACAAAATAGAAAAGGCGGGAACTCCCGCCTTTTTTTATTTTTCAAATCGCTTATTGTGCTTAATTGGCGCCACAGCGATAGTCTTCATAGTCTTCCTGGAAAATGGACCTCAAGTCTCCGTCCGCATTGCGATAGGTAATGGTGCCAGTGCGTTGATTTATACGGATATCGGTTTCTATCACGATCGAGGAACCGTCGTTCAACTTGACGATACAGGGTTCGCTGATCTCGTCTATGTCCGAGCAAGAACCCAAAGCAATCACCAATACGAAAAACAGAAACTTCTTCATCGACACATCTTTGTATAAGTCAAAGGTAACAATTTCGGTTATTTTCAAATACATAGGTCACTAATTATGTCTGCCTGGATGATCACGCAATTGACGCCTTTAAGTTCGGCGGTCTCGTTTGGGATACAACAAGAAGGCGAGTGCACCCACTGCGATTCCAAGGCCCACACCCAACGAAAGGCTCAAAGCGAAGTCATGCAGCCAAATGCCAACCATCACTCCTACGACAATTCCAAGGAGCATTCCGAGGGAGATAAAGAGTGACAGTTTTTCGTGTTTGTTTGGGGTATTTTCCATTAGTCATCAATAAATATTTCTTCGATAGTGACCTGAAATACCTTGGCGAGGTCAAAGGCCAACTTCAAAGAAGGGTTGTACTTGTTTTTTTCCAAAAAGACGATCGTCTCACGACGGACATTGACTCTTTTGGCCAATTCGTCTTGGGTAAGGTTGAACTTTGCCCGAAACTCCTTGATCCGATTATTCATCCCCAAGACCTTTAAAATGAAGGAAAACGGCCACCACTGCAAAGATTAGCGCCATTCCCAAGATACCTGACCCCATCAACTGTTCGGTGTCGAATTCGACCCTATCCTTGATGAAAAGCAAGGCTACCCACCAATAGAGTGAAATGTAGTAGGAAAGAGCTGCTGTTTTCTGCAGGAGCTTCTTGGACATTTCATCTTCTGCCGGTTGGCCTCTTTGGAGACTGCGATACCTTTGGATCGCCACAAACAGGGCGAAGGCGACAACGATCAAAATAATAGTGAAATGCAGCCATTCAATCGTTTCTGAACCAGTTGTATTCTCTTGGTTCAAATACCAGATGAGCGATGTTCCAATGACCAAAAAGGCCACAAACAACAATAGGATCGTTTTTCTCATGATTGTGTGTTAATAATTTCTAACACAAAGTTAGAAATACATAACAAATTACAATGCTCGCTGAGTTAAAAGTTAGAAATATTTAACATGTTATGAAGCCAACGATTTTTCCGAAAGGTTTTAAGTCAATATTTCAATAAAGATTCAAATTGATGATATTTAGGTGATAAAGCACTAGAATCAAATCAATGAAAAGAAAAACAAGGAGTCGTAGTTTACCTATGGGAAATAATTTTCCGCTTATCGGTGCTGTTTTCATGGTTCTGATCGCTGCGGCTGTTTTTGTATATGGGAATTTTTGGGAGAGTCGCCTTGACGATGAGGCTTTTGAAGTCCTCACGCATGCTAGGTATGAAGTAATCGATGATAAGATGGCTTATGATTTTCTGATGGCGATAATGCCCGAAATTGCCGAAAGCGAAACTCTTCCACATCTTCAGATCAATACAAGAAAGCTCCATAGCGAGTTTAATGCCTTTTTACGATCGGTCGATGAGTCAATACTGCCTAGTTCCAAACGGAAAGAGCTTCTTGAGGGAATTGTATCCAAAACCTGGCTTTGGGATTCTGAAAAACTACCGAAGTACAATTGCCTTACTCCAAGAGAGATCTCTGAAATACATTCTGCTTGGGAGGAAGTGGTGTCCCAAATTGAAAATGAATTGCCAGCTGAGTTACCGAACAGCTTTCACCAGTTTTCAAAACCGGTTTTCGATACAGAAGGAAAGTATGCTTTAATCCAGCATTACAATTTCTGTGGACCTTTATGTGCGAAGGAAGAAATTGTGTTGTATCTGAATAATCAGGGAACATGGGAAAGAGTGAAAGAATACGTGTTGTGGGTAAGTTAAGAGGTCAACAAGCGAAAAAGTCAATTTGGAACATGCCTTCCTTAACATTAAACGATGAGGTAAAAATATCCAAAAATATATAGACATTATTAGTTGACTCATAACCTAGTTTTGTCTTAATTTGGATAAACAATTAGATTATGAAAAGTTTTACAATAAAGATTCTACTCATTTTTTTCTTTGCACTTGTTCTTTCTTGCCAATCCACTGAAGAGCCCGCGATTGAGGACCCTATACTGGAAGATCCAAAAAAGGAAGAGCCTATCCCTGAAAAACCGAAAGAAGATGAACCTAAAGAACAGGGCCCCGTAATCGGACCAAATGAAACTGTATTTAAGTTTATTAACAAGAACTATGCTGTTTTTGGTAATGGGAAATTCTGGATCATGATTCACAAGATGGACGGCAGCTTGGTCGATTTCAAACAATCATCTGTCAATTCTATAACTGAGTTTGTTTTACCGAAAAATGAACTCGTAAATGTCACCTTCGCATGGTCTGTCTGGAATATGAACCATTCGTTTATAACCTATACGGGAATTGACCCAAATAGTACATGGGAACTTGAACACAAAGGGGACCAACAAGAGTACCCTCCCCAATACTCTGGACCTCTTGATAGGGTTTTGAAAGTCGACCCACCAAAAGAAGGTTCGATAGTAAGTTCGGTGTATGCACTGGAAAAAATGGGTGAATCTGACTTCAGGAAGTCTTTTCTAATCCATAATGGTGAAGAAACAACAAGCACGATAACAATTCCTTTTCCGAAGGCATTTGAGTATTTCTATTGGTATATAGGAGGGAGAATCAAAATGGAGGGTCTGGCACCCGGCGCTACAGTAAAAAGTTATAGCTATGAAAACTGGAACAAAGCACCAGAAAAGATCGAATTGATGTATGATTGGGAGATAGAGGTTGGCAGCAAAAAATTAACAGACTTTCAAATCATTCAACCGACGGCATTTACATATCAGCAACAGAATTTTGAGTTCAAGATAAATCCTGGCCTACCTGGGTACAGGAGGATTTATTGGGAGGTACTCTCAAAGGAACGTAACTTTAAGATTTTGGATATTCCTCCTCAAATTCTGTCTGTCTTGGATTTCAACCCCGACCTATCAAATCCCACCTTGATGCTATCGATAATCTACAATGAAAACACAGGGTATGAGGATCACATCGATATGCTTTTTAAAGGAAAAAAGAAGGTATTGGTTGAAAGAACAATGTATATCAAGCAGTATCTCCCGAGTTGAGGTATTTATACAAGAAGCCCCAGCTTATTTAAGATTCTTAAAAACGAAAAAGGACCGATCTCCCGGTCCTTTTTTGTTTATGAACTTTCCAAATTTTTTATTCAGCCAAAGCTGCTACACCGGGGAGGACTTTGCCTTCCATGTGCTCGAGCAAAGCACCACCACCTGTCGATACATAGGATACTTTTTCCCCAAATCCAAACTTGTTGACTGCTGCTGCGGAGTCGCCGCCACCGATGAGGGAAAAGGCGCCTTTTTCTGTTGCTTCGGCAATAGCCTCCGCCACGGCGATCGTGCCGTGTACGAAACTCGACATTTCGAATACCCCCATGGGGCCATTCCAAAGAATGGTTTTGGAGGCTTTGACCACATCGGCGAAAAGCTTCCTGGTCTCCGGTCCGATATCCAAGCCCATCCAGCCGTCCGGGATTTGTCCTGCTTTGGCCAATCCTTGCTCTGCATCGTTGGCAAACTTGGTGGAAATCACGGTATCCAATGGCAAAATCAGGTTTACACCTTTCGCTTTGGCTTTTGCCATCAATTCCAATACGTAATCGAGTTTATCTGCCTCACAAAGTGAATCCCCAATCGTCCCGCCTTGTGCCTTGGAGAATGTGTAGGACATACCACCGCCGATGATGAGGTTGTCCACCTTGTCCAGGAGGCGCTCGATGATCAAAATCTTGTCGGAAATCTTCGCGCCGCCCATGATGGCGGTGTAAGGTCTTTCTGGATGCTCAAGGACTTTGTCTGCATTTTCCAATTCGGAAAGCATCAGGTAGCCTGTGGCTTTGGTATCAAAATATTTCGCGATAACAGCCGTGGATGCGTGCGCACGGTGGGCAGTACCAAACGCATCATTGACGTAGATATCTCCGAGTTTGGAAAGTTTCTCCGCAAAGGCCTCATCACCTTTTTCTTCCTCCTTGTAAAATCGCAGGTTTTCCAGCAAAAGTACCTCTCCAGGCTGCAGTCCGGCTGCCAAAGACTTGGCGTCTTCTCCGATGCAATCCGTGGCAAATTTGACTTTGGTGCCCACCAGTTTTTCAAGGTTGCTGATGACATGCCGAAGGGAATACTTGTCGGTAGGGCCGTCCTTTGGCCTGCCCAAATGGGACATCAAAATGACCGAACCTCCGTCCTGGAGGATTTTCTGGATGGTTGGCGTGGCTGCGGAAATCCGGGTATCATCCGATACTTGAAGATTCTCGTCCAAAGGAACGTTGAAATCCACCCGAATGAGGGCTCTTTTTCCCTTAAAATTGATCTGCGCCACACTCTTGATGCGTTGACTCATGGTTTATAATGTTTAAAAGGTTGAAAGCGGAATTGGTAAATTGGTTATAGGTTATTGAGTTATTGGGGAGTCCGTGGTCAATAGTCAATAGTCCATGGTCCATAGTTAGTGCCTTAGATTTTCATGACTCTGTCCAATTGCGAAGGGGAAATTCTTGGTACATTGTACATGGTACTTCGTACAAACATAGCTAGTCTTCCCCCGCCGCAGCCCTTTTCAATCGATCGTTGATCGCTTTCCCCAAACCATCGTCCGGCAAAAGCTCCGCTAAAATTACGTAAACATCCACGCTATCCAAAGCCCTCATGTGGGCAAAAAGATTTTTCGCCGCCTCAGCAAGATCACCCTTTTCGCTCAGTTGCTTTTGGAACGGCTCGGGGATGTCTTGGAACTTCCTCGAGAATGAAAGAATACCAAATGGCATTCCGTTTTTTTGGTAAATCGGCACCAATTTTTCCAAATCCCCCAAAATAAAAGAAGCCTTTGGAGCATAATGGCTTTTCAGCATTCCTGGGGATTTTGGGTTGCTGCTGGAGTGGGCCATGATTTTGACTGGACCGACTATTGTCTCAATGGCTGCAACTTCCAATCCCCCCAAGCGATAAACAATAACTTCACCATTCTCCAAGCCTACAATCGTACTTTCCAGACCGACTTGGCTGGGTCCGCCGTCTAGAATGTAGGGGATTTTGTCACCCAATTGGTCTTGCACGTGTGCTGCCGTGGTCGGGCTGATATAGCCGAAGGGATTTGCGCTTGGGGCAGCTAAGGGAAAATCAAGTGTTTCCAACAGGCGCAGCGTAAGTGGATGTTGCGGAATTCTGACGGCCACGGTATCCAAGCCGCTCGTGACGAGATCGGGCACAATGGGTTTTTTTGGCAAAAGAAGCGTCAAAGGTCCCGGCCAAAAATGTGCTGCCAATCTGTCCAGTGGCGCTGGAATATCGAGTGTGAATTTGCGGACTTTCTCGAGGCTGTCAGTATGGATAATCAGGGGGTCGAAACTCGGGCGGTTTTTCACGGAGAAAATTTTGGCAACCGCATCAGGATTCAATGCGTTGCCAGCCAGTCCGTATACCGTTTCTGTCGGGATCGCGACTAACTCCCCCGATTCGAGCAAAGCTTTTGCCTTTTCTATATCCGTGCCGATTTGAGCCATTATTCTTTGCAAAAATCATCGATCCAAGTTTTGGCCTCGGAGAAGCCCAAGCTCAATGCCATTTTCAGGTTGGCGCAGCCTTCTTCCTTTTGCCCAAACGCGCTCATCTGCGTGACACCAAGCAGGTAGTATGCAGGGCCATTTTGCTTGTCCAGGTTTACGGTCGCCACGAGCGAGTTGGCGGCGGCCACGGGGTCGTTGTTGCCCAATAGTGCCTTGGCTTTGTTGAAATGAGCCAAAGCGCGATTCGGGTCTTGTTGGATCACTTGGTCAAAATCAAAGATGGCGTCTTCGTAGGATTCCATGCCGAGAAGTGCGAGCCCGCGGTTGTAGTTGACATCGAGTACGCTCGGATCCAGTCCGTTGGCTTGGTTGTAATCCATCACGGCTTCCTTGAATGATTTTTTTTCAAGGTAGGCGTTGCCACGGTTGAAGAAAGGTTTGTAGGATGTGCTGTCGGCAGATATGGAAAGTGTGAATGCTTCGATCGCAGCATCGTATTTTTTCAATTGGTAAAGTGCCACACCTTTGGCGTTGAGCGCAGTCGTATTGTTGGCGTTTTTCTCTAGGACTCGATCAAAAAACTCTATTGACTTCTCGAGTTCGGAGGCTTCCAAAAGCTTGATGCCCTCGTCCATCAGCTCCTGTTCGGAAGGACTGCAAGCGAAGATCATCGCAAAAAGGAAAACAAATAAGACGGATTTGCGCACGGTATGGGGATTTTTGCGCAAAGATAGGAAAATTAGCTGGACCGCAATTTGGCGGCGTAAGCTTCCGGGACAGGAACTGGGCGCATGGTCTTCATATCCACGGCAACCATAGTCGTCGTCGACGCTGCGAAGACCACTTGATTTCCTTCCTTATCTTTCCCCATAATTACCTGTTCCAATACGAATGAACTTCGCCCAATCTCCGTGCAGGTCACGAAGACAATCGGACTGTCTTCGGCGTGGATTGGCTTCCGGTAATTGATTTGGATATTTGCTAGTACGGTCCCGATATCCATCACATCCCAACCACAGGCTTGGTACAGGTACATTGCCCGGGCGTGTTCCAAATAGTTGAAATAAATACCATTGTTGACATGCATGTAGCCATCGATGTCCGACAGACGGACTTGGATGGGGACCGAAAAAGAAAAAGAGGCCTGAACCTCTTCTGGGGAATATTTTTTCATGGATTGTACCAACTACATGAGGATTTCTGATTTGCTGGTTTTTTCCAGCATACGCAGGATGGAAGGACTGTTACCGACCAAGTCCTCTACTGCATCAAATGGCATCCAAGCCAAATCCATGCTTTCGGAAGAAATCTGCAAGGGCTCATCACTCTCGGCTTCGATCAAAAACCGAACATCGTAGTGAAAATGCTCGGGTACATCACCTCGCTGGGGTATCATGTGTCTGTCGATGTCAAAAATCCGTCGATCCACAAACCTGAGCGAACTGAGGCCACTTTCCTCTTGGGCTTCCAACATGGCGACTTCAAGCAGGTTTTCGTTACCATCCGCATGTCCACCCAACTGCAGCCAGCGATTCAGTTTGCGGTGAAGCGTCAGGAGCGTATGAGTTCTGGTTTTGTTCACAATCCAAGCAGAGGCGGTGAAGTGGCCTTGCAGTCTTTCCCGAAGGTAGGCCTTCTCGTCATAAGTCAATTGGATGAAATCTTCCAGGAAAGAAGCTTCTTCCTCAAAAGGCGTTCGGTAGTTTTCGAGTGATTCTCTAAGTGATTTGCGGTCCATAGTGGATTAGTGTTGGAATAGTGCGTCGATAAACTCGTCAAATGGTTTGGCTTTTTGGTACAGGTGATCTGAGTAGACAGTTACCAAAACCTTCAAAAAGCTGGGTTTATCGTTGATGCTGACCTTTTCTATGCTGACGTTTCCATAGAGTTGGTCAATTTTCTGGGAAAAATCAGCACTTGACAAAGGCGGTTTGAAGTACTGTTTTTCGGTGGTCTTGACCTGTTCGTTGATTTCCTCCATCTTCCGGTCAAGACTGACGCGATGGTATCCCAAATCTAACATTCGCAGTCCAAAAGCAAAGAAAAGTTGGGAAAAAGTTTTGGAAGTCAGCGGATTTTCAAAACTGACAGCAAATCCGTTGGCGTAAGGCGAGTTGAGAATATGGATTTCAGGATGGGCTTGGATTCCGGATTTTTTGAAATGGTAGTTTTTGGAAATCATTCCCAATAAATCCTTTGCTTCATCGCCCTTCAGCCAATTTTCCAATTCCTCGGAATCTGGCGTGCTTTGGTTGAAGTTTTCTTTGTGGGAAAACGGCAGGGACTTTTTCGGAAACAGTTTACTGAACAGATCCTCGATAAATGAAGCCATCAATGTTGAATTTTGATTGTCCCGTCGGGCAGCGTAGCCACAATTCCTTCATCCTCCAACTCCCTCAGCAGCGTACCTATCAGCGCGTCGGGTTTGATGCCACATACTTCGGAGACATTGTGTAAGGTAAACACCTTTCCCATGCCCAAGGTTTCGAGAATTCTTTTCCTGATCTTTTCCTGCTGCAGGGCCGTTTTGGATTTTTTGGATAGGCAGACGTCACAGATGCCACAGGCTTTATCGTTTTCTTCCCCAAAATAGGCCGCGATTTGCAGGGACCTGCAAAGGACCAAGTTGGCGACGTAGTCCTGCATGGCCTTGGCTTTGTCCAAGTGGTTTTTCTTCCTTGATTCGATCCAGGCCACATCGAGTGGCAGCTTTCCTGCATCGTACCTTGGTGTCAGGAAGGTGATTTGCGGAGTGTCTTTTCTTGGGTGATAGGCCAAAATTCCTACTTGGTCAAGGTATTTGAGTTGTTTGACCAACTCTGATTCGGGGATTCCGGCGTATTTGGCGAGTTTGGATTCCTGGATGGAGATGTATTCGACAAATAGTTCACCGCCAAAGGTTCTCAACAGGGTTTTGATCAAGGGATCGAGCTTTTCATTGCTGATTTGGAATTCGTAGAGCTTGCTTTGATTGACCAAAAAGTGGATGGTAGAAGGGGCAAAAAAACTCTCGGAAAGTTCCACGAAGTCATTTTCCTGCAGGACTTTCAGGGCGTTGTAAGTCGTCACGGGCTCCAGTTTGTATTGGTCCGCAAATTGGGGAAGGTCAAAATCGAAACTCGCCATTTCGCCGCTGCCTACGGCCATTCGGTAGTGGTTTGCAAGGGATTGGTAGACGCGTCTGAGGTATTCTATGGGCGGGTAGGCTTTTTGTGCCCGTTCGTCCAGGACTTCCAGGTCCTGTTTGTTGGTCAACAGTACTGCATAGGCCTTTTTTTCGTCTCTGCCGGCACGCCCCGCTTCTTGGTAGTAATTTTCCAAATTTTCGGGAATATCGATGTGGATCACCATGCGTACATCGGGCTTGTCGATCCCCATCCCAAAAGCATTTGTGGCCACCATGACGCGGACTTTGTTGGCTTTCCACGTCGCTTGCCGTTCTTCACGGCTGGCATTGTCGAGGCCTGCATGGTAAAAAGTCGCCGAAATACCCATCTGCTGCAAGGTGGTTGCGATTTCCTTGGTACCCTTTCTGCTGCGGACGTATACGATCGCCGATCCGGGGATTTTTCGGAGGATTTCAATGGCTTTCTCGAGTTTGTTTTCCGCCATACGGACGGCGTAGCTGAGGTTTTTTCGCGTAAATGATCTTACAAAAACAGAGGGCTTTTGTAGTTTGAGCCTGTCGATGATATCCTGTTTTACCATCAGCGTGGCGGATGCTGTCAGCGCCAAGCAGGGGACGGCGGGATGGTGTGCCCGTATTTCTGCTATTTCGAGATAGGGTGGGCGAAAGTCGTAGCCCCATTGGGAAATGCAATGTGCCTCGTCGACAGCAATGAGGTTGACCTTCATCTTCTTGAAGCGCTCGATGAAAATCTCGGTCTTTAGACGTTCGGGGGAAACGTACAGAAATTTGTAGTTTCCATAAATGCAATTGTCCAGGATGGTGTCGATTTCCCGTTTGCCCATCCCCGAATAGATCGCTGCTGCCAATATTCGTCGCTTTTTCAGATTGTCCACTTGGTCTTTCATTAGGGCAATCAGCGGGCTGATAACCAAACAAATTCCCTCTTTGGCCAAAGCAGGCACCTGAAAACAGATCGACTTTCCGCCGCCGGTGGGCAATAGGGCCAAGGTGTCTTTTCCCTCCAATACCGAAAGCACGATGTCCAACTGCCCGGGCCGGAACTCCGGATAGCCAAAAACGGACTGGAGAATATGGAGGGCTTGTTCTTTCAACTTACCATTGGATCGGTTGCTTGTTCAGAAATGCGGCGATACCCTTTTGGCAATCCTCGGAACCCCGCGCCTTGGCATTCATGGATGCGGCGTACTCCAATGCATCTTCTAGGTCACGGTCCTGTACCCGACCGATCATTTCCTTGGTGAGGGCCATGGCTTCGCCGGAGTTTTGGGTGATCAGATTTTGGGCAAATGCTTCCACGGTAGCGGATAGGTTGGATTCTTCGACAATCCAATTGATCAGGCCCATTTCCCTGGCTTCTGCTGCGGTGATGGTCTCGCCGGACAACAACAGCTGTTTTGCTTTTCCTTCTCCTAATTTGCGGAGCAGAAGAACCAATACGATCGCGGGGATAAAACCGATCCTCACTTCGGTGTAGCCAAATTTGGCTTCGGGGACCGCAAAGGAAAAATCGCAGGCTGAAGCCAATCCACAGCCGCCCGCAAGGGCATGACCCTGAACTTGGGCGATGATGATTTTGGGATAGGTGTAGATTTTTTGGAACAAATCCTTCAGGCTTCGGCTGTCGGCAAGATTGTCTTCGTAGGAGTTCTCCTGCAATTGCTGCAAATAAGCCAAATCTGCCCCAGCACAAAATGCTTTTCCCTCTGCCCTCAGGATGATGACTTTGACGCTTTCGTCCTTTTCGAACATGTTTAATGCCACTTTGATCGAATCGACCATTTCTTCATTGAGGGCATTGCGTTTTTCCGGTCGATTGAGGGTGATATAGCCGATGCGCTTGTCGATCTTGATCAAAACTGGTTGCTGTTCCATGGGTCCAAATGAGCGTTTTCAAAAGCAAAGGTAAGATAGAGGACTCATCGCTTACCACCAAAACTAGCCTCAAAGTTGGGCCTTGAGGGCAGCGTGGGGTTTTGTTCCCGAGTCTGCCCGAAACGGGACCCAAGCGCCATTTTCCCAAGCGAAAATTATGTTCTTTTTCCGCACAACATCGGGACTAGGTTCAATCATTCCCATGCCATTTGGGCCCAAGAGGTATGATTTTCCATCTTTTTCAAAGCTCAAAAGGGGATACACAGTGCCGCTGCTGGTTCGGCTTCTGTTGGGTTTGACGTTGAATTCGATTTCCTTGGCATCGCCGGTGTCCCAGGTCCAAAGTTGGCCGGAAACACTGATGTCGATGGCTTTTCCTTTTTGAAGTGCGTACCAGGTGACTTCATTGTTTTGGCTTCTGACAAAGAGATTGACGACTCGTGCACCTCCCATAATTCCCAAAAGGCAGACAAAGGCCCAGGCAGTAGCTCTTTTCGGAAAATTCCAAAGAAAGATACCCGTGGCGATGGTCGTTGCGTAAAGCCCAATCTCCCATAGCTCGAAATGTATGTCTTGGACACTTGCCCAAGGGAATGATCCCATCCAGAATATGAGGAAGTTCATCGCGCGGATCAGCCAGTCTGTTAGCCAAGCCAAAACCGAGGAAACAATCGGCACAGAAGACAACAACAAGAAAGGAATGCCCACTGCCATGATCAGGAAAGCAGCTGGAATCGCCACAAGGTTGGAGAGGATAAAGTAGCTTGGAAATTGGTGGAAGTAGTAAGCCGATACGGGAAACGTGGCAAGCTGTGCAGCGATCCCGACAGTACTGATTTGCCAACAGTATTCCAGCCAGCGATAGGGCGGAAGCCAGATCCGGACCAAAAGCGGCTGGATCAGCAGGATACCCAGCAGTGCCAAATAGGACAATTGGAAACCAACCGCAAAAAGCAAAAAGGGATCAAAAAGTAGCAAGATCATTGCGGACAATGCGATCGGATTGAAAATGGAAGGGCTTCTGGACTGCATTTGTGCGAAAGCAATAAAGGTAAACATCGTCGCGGCACGGAGTACGGATGGGGAAAGGCCCGTGATACAAGCATAGCTCCAGATTAACAAGATGATAAGCGAAAGATATGCTACTCTGGCCCGCCATTTGAGCCGATTGGGCTTCACAAACAGAAAAAAGAAACCGTAAATGATCCCCACATGAAGACCCGAAACTGCCAAAATGTGCATCGCTCCCGTAGCCGAGTAGGCTTGGCTGATTTCAGGATCCATTTGCTTTTTATAACCAAGCAGCAGGGCCTTGGCAATTTGTGCTGAGGAGGGTTCACTGATGTGGTTTTCAATCTGCCCTAGCATTGCCCTCCGTACCGAGGAGAAAAAATCCAAAATCGGCTGGCTCTGGACTTCTCCCAATATGCCAATGTTTTTTCCGGCATAGTGGGTATGCGAGACCCCCTGCATCAACATGAATGCTTGGTAATCAAATTGGCCCGGGTTTGCGGGAGTGGCTATTGGTCTGGGGCTGCCGGCTAGCAGGACGACTTGTCCCGGTCGTAGCAGCAAATCCGCTTGATGATATACCACGATTTCACCTTGGAGCTCGCCGCCCACTTGGCCAAACCCATGACTTAATTTCACCCTATTCATTTTTGACCTTGCCTTAGGTTCGTCCCATTCGAGGGTAGTTCCGATAAAATAGGACAGTTCCCCTGAATGGTTGATCAGATTTTTTTCATCCAGACGAATGTCGTTAAGATGGCAAGCCAAAATTCCGACCACAAAGAGCTGAGCATAAGCCAATGCCGGAATCAGTATGCGGAATCGGAATCTTCGTCTTAGTTTGTTGTTGATCACCAAAATGCCATATGCCAGATAAAGGACCGATACTGCCAAAATCAACCAAAGCAGCTCTGTTTCCCAAAAAATCGGGTAGCTGCAAATCCCAAGAATCGTGAACAGGGTATAACGAACAAATGGAAATTCAGAAAAAGCCATGTGGCAATCCTTTTCTCTGAATCTATGCACAAAAACACAAAAAGGGGCTTGTGGGCCCCTTCTTAAAAGACATTAAGCGTTTCAAACGGCTTAGAATCTGTAGCCGACGTTAAATCCTGCCTTGAATTCCACAGCGGAGAATCGGTCATTGACGGTTTGGTTGAATCCTCTACCGATTCCTGCAAATGGACCAAAGGCAAAATTGTTGTAATTCCAACGGTATCCGCCGATAAGTCCGATAGATGCCCCGTTCATGCTGGTGGTCACTGTGTTAGTGTTTACCACCTCTGTGAATTCCCCAAATCGATATTTGAAATAGGGTGAAATGTAGAGTTTCCCTGCTTCGTTGCCAGCGAAATAAAAATTATAGGAAAACAGGAGGGACGTTGCAGAGAAGTCTTGATTATCATCTGTAAAGAAGTATCCAAATCGGTCGTTGAGATGCAATTCAACACCAATAGATTGGTCATGGTTGGTGAAGTACTCATACCCAAGTTCGACCGAACCCAGCAGTATTAAATTCAGAAAGTTAAGTCTAACTTCCCCTTTTGGGTCTTCGAGGGCCTGTGCCCGTGTCGTGAATTGAAACGCCAGGAAAAAGAGCAATCCTAAAACAATTTTTTTCATACGGAATCTTTTTTAAAACTAAGTCTAACTCACAAATATAACTCCATTTTGTAATGCTGGATGTTACATTCCTCAAACATTTCGCCAACTTTTTGGAACCCGAACTTCGCATAAAGTGGCATGGCGTCCAATTGTGCATGCATATACAGTTTCTTGCCTTTACTTTCTGGGTGCTCCGCGATATCCTCGACCACTGCCTTTACCAACGCATAGCCAACCCCAATTCCCCTCATCGGCTTCAGGACTGCAAACCTTTCCAGCTTCACGCCTTTGTCCGTAAACCTCCATCGGGCCGTACCTGCCGGCTTCCCATCTACAGTCGCCAGAAAATGCACCGAAATATCCTCAAATTCATCATACTCTTCGCTTGGATCTACTTCCTGCTCGATGACAAAGACTACTTCCCGGATTGAAAATGCTGTCTGCAATTGCTCCGGGTTATTGATTTTCTGGACTTGGATTGTTTTCTCGTTTTTCATCTTTTTGGGCATCATGCCTATCATACGCTTCGATGATGGATTTGACCAGTTTGTGTCGGATGACGTCTTTTCCGCTGAGGTTGACGATTCCTATTCCTTTGACATCACGGAGGACATGGAGGGATTCGCGCAACCCGGATTTTTGTCTTTTGGGTAGGTCAACCTGTGTTTGGTCGCCGGTGATGATCACTTTTGAATTAGGGCCCATCCGGGTCAAAAACATTTTGATCTGCTCACTTGTAGTGTTTTGAGCCTCATCCAAGAGCACAAAAGCATCATGAAGCGTTCTGCCGCGCATGTAGGCCAAGGGAGCGATTTCAATGACGCGGGTTTCTTGGTAAAACTTCAGTTTTTCGGGTGGCACCATATCCGAAAGGGCATCATAAATCGGCCTCAAGTATGGGTCAAGTTTTTCCTGCAGATCACCCGGGAGAAATCCAAGGTTTTCTCCTGCTTCCACGGCCGGCCGGGTGATGATGATGCGCTTTACCTCCCTATTTTTCAAAGCCCTCACAGCCAATGCCACCGCAATGTAGGTCTTGCCTGTACCTGCTGGACCCAAAGCAAAAACCAAGTCGTTTTTGAAGGCCGCATCTACCAGTTTTTTCTGATTGGCGGATTTTGGTTTGATGACCAATCCTTTGTTGCCAAAAAGAATTACATCATCATTTTGGCTCTCGATAAAGGGTGCGTTTTCAAGATTGATATATTCCTTGATCTGGTCTGGGGTAATATGCCCAAAACGGTGCACGTGCTGCAGCAGCATATTGATTACGTCGTTGATCCGGAGAATTTCGGGAGCTCGTCCTTGGATTCGGATTTCATTGCCTCGCGACACCACTTTGCATTGGGGAAAAGCAGCTGCCACCTGGCGGATGTTTTCATTCTCGGTGCCCAAAAAATCGAGAAGCGGAATATTTTCTAAAGTTATGACCTTTTCTACCAATCTGTTGGAGTTGAATTGTGAAGCCTGATGAAGGTGAAAGGATAAAATTCCTATTTTTGTTCACACCTATCGCAAAAATACAAAATTTTAACAGACTTGCTTCCATGGCGCTGATCACATTCACCTCGGATTTTGGACTTGGGGATTTTTATGTGCCGGCGGTCAAAGCAAGGATTTTGTCCATCAATCCGCAATTAAACGTCGTGGACATCAGTCACCAGATAGACCCCTACGATCTTGCCCACGCGGCCTTTGTACTCAAGTCAGTATACAAGGAATTTCCGAAGGGTACAGTGCACCTCTTGGCGATGAACAGCACAAGTGCAAATACCGATGGCTATGTGGGGATCAAACTCGATGAACATATCTTCCTCGGTCCAAACAATGGCGTGTTGAGCCTACTTTCGGATGTCGATCCCGGGATTGTGGTTCGGTTTTCGGAAGCCCACGTGAGGGCAAGTACATTTCCCGTCAAGGACGTTTTGGCCCCGATTGCAGCCAAAGTTGCCTCCGGGATGGATCTGCATGACTTTGGTAGCCCGCTTCCACAACTGAAAAAGATGATCCCACGGCAATTCAAAGCCAGTCGCAAGCAAATCATCGGGCATGTAATCAGAGTGGACAATTACGGAAACCTGATCACCAACATCACTAGGGATGTTTTCGAAAAACTCAATCCGGGAAAGTTTTCCTTGGAATTTGGACGTGAAAGCCTTCAAACCCTGCACCAAACCTACGACAATGTGGAGGCGGGGGATTGCTTCGCGTTTTTTAACAGCGTTGATTTGCTCGAAATAGGTATCAACCAAGGCCATGGAGCGGATCTGTTGGGGCTTCGGCATGATAGCCCCGTGTTTATTCATTTTGATAGCCCGACAGCATGATCTTACGTGTGGTACGGATGACTTTCCAGCAAGATCGGGTAAATGATTTCCTGCAAAATTTCAAATCAAACAAGGAGAAAATCAGAAATTTTCCCGGATGTCGGTATCTGGAGCTGTGGCAGGATGAGCACCACAAAAATATTTTTATCACCTACAGCCATTGGGAATCGGAGGAAGCTCTCAACCAATACCGTGATTCTGAATTATTTAAAACGGTTTGGGGCTATACTAAGACTTTGTTTGCTGCAAAACCCATGGCTTTCAGTGCCAAAAAAATCGAGGAACTGCCTTGATTGCCCTTGCGGGGAATTAAATCTTTGTCCATATTTGCATCCCGTTCGAAAAGCGACGGAAAAACCAAGTCTGATCAGATCAGACCCGCCTGCGGTAGGCAGGTGCGTACCATGCCCAGGTGGCGGAATCGGTAGACGCGTTGGTCTCAAACACCAATGAGGTTACACTCGTGCCGGTTCGACTCCGGCCCTGGGTACGAAAAGCTCGCAGCGATGCGGGCTTTTTTTGTTTTGTCTCTTCCGCATTGTGTTCCGACTGGCGCCTCGCCAGAAGAACCGTACAGGTTTTTGTACATATTTAAAGTTTTACTACCTTCGCAAAAACAAATCCCATGGAAATTACCAATTATACCAACTTCAGGCAAAATCTAAGGACCTTTTTGGATAAGGTGTTTTCAGATCATCGACCGCTTTTTGTCACCAGGTCAAATGGTGAAGATGTAGTCGTCATGTCCAAATCGGACTATGAAAGCATGCAAGAGACCTTTTACCTACTGAAAAGCCCCGAAAACGCTGCACGTCTGTTGAAGGGAATTGAGGAGTTTGAAAAGGGTCTCGGTGAGGAAAAGCGGCTTCTCGAATAATTTTTTTTCTAAAATGAAAATAATCTTTTTAAGTACCGGGTGGGAGGATTATTTGTATTGGCAAGAAACCGACAAGAAAGTCCTGAGAAAGATAAACTCTTTGATCAAGGAAGTGGAGCGAAGTCCGTTTCAAGGGGCGGGTAAGCCTGAACCACTGAAATACAATCTCGCGGGATGGTGGTCAAGGCGTGTCGACTTGGAACATCGATTGGTTTATCGGGTCGAAAACGACTCGATCTATATCCTTCAGTGTAGGTACCATTATTAAATCATTGCAGGGTTTGGGCCGAAGAACCTTTTTTGCCCCTCTTCCACAACAGCACCGGAAGCACCACAAACACCCCGACCAAACTGAACACCAATCCTCCAATGGTACCGATCGCGAGGGAAAACCAAAAAATCTCATTTTGCCCTTCCATAATAAATGGTACCAAGCCAAAGCAGGTCGATAGCACGGTCAGCAGGATCGGAATTGCTTTCCCGCCAAGTGCCTTGATGATGTTCCGGTTGTAGGAGCCGCGGGTCTTGTTGTTGAGGTCATTGACGATAAAGATACCGGCATAGACCGATAGCCCGCCCAACAACACAAAGGCGGCATATCCTCCTTGGTCGAAGTAAAAATCAAGAGGTATTTACACAATCTTCCCCATCCTCGCTTCAAATTCAATCAAATGTGCATCCCCAAAGTCCAAATGGGTGACGAATCGTACCAAATCCTTGCCGAAGCGGACGGCTTTGATGCCCTGAGTTTCGAGTTTTTGGAGCAGGTCGGCAGGGGTGATTCCTTGCAGCCGCGCGATTACGATATTGGTCGGGACGGGCAATACTTCCGCGACGAGGGGGTGATTTTCCAAAATCCGCCCCACCTCGCGCGCCCGCGCATGGTCTTCGGCTAGGCGGTCGATATGGTGGTCGAGGGCATAGATACCAGCTGCGGCCAAAAATCCTGCCTGCCGCATGCCGCCACCGAAGGATTTGCGGATTTTGCGGGCGCGTTTGATATCGCTTTTGCTGCCCAACAAGACCGAGCCGACAGGACAGCCTAGTCCTTTGCTCAGGCAAATCGAAATCGTGTCAAATTCGCCCCCCCAGGCTTGGGTGCTTTCACCGCTAACGACCAAGGCATTGAAGAGTCTTGCCCCATCCAGGTGCAGCTTGATGCCGTGTTGCAGGCAAAGTTGCCGGATAGGCCTGACTTCCTCCAAGGTATAGATGCTGCCACCGCCTTTGTTCATGGTATTTTCCAAGGAAATCAAACTCGTCTCACAGGCGTGGACATCGTCGAGGCTGATGGCTGCAGCGATGTCGGTGGCGGTGATTTTGCCATAAGCCCCCGGCAGCAACTTGACCGAGGCACGGGAATTGGCCATGATACCGCCCGCCTCATAGAGGTAGATATGCGAATACTCATGGCAAATCACCTCCTGCTGTGGCCCTGTGTGCAGGCGAATCGCAATCTGATTGGTCATGGTGCCCGAGGGGCAAAAAAGTCCTGCTTCCATGCCAAACATATCGGCAAGCTTCTGTTCCAGGGCATTGACGGTCGGGTCTTCCCCAAAAACATCGTCGCCCACCGGGGCCGAAAACATGGCTTCCAGCATCGCAGGGGTAGGCTTGGTCAAGGTGTCGGAGCGGAGGTCAATAATGGGTAGAGACATGAGACATGAGACGTGAGATTTGAGACCAGCCTAGAGGAGTTGTGTTTTTGGAAAATAGCAGGTCTGTCTGGGAAATATGGGAAGAATTGGAGGGAATTTCAATGGAATCCTTATCAGAGGGCTTGGGAAATGATCAGGCCCCCTTTGATAGCCTATTCCTCTTTGTCTTTTTTGAACCAAAAGTCCAGTCCTGATTTTCGCTTTTCGAAGAGTTTTTCCATGTCGCCCAACTCCAGGTTGAGTGCCTTGGTGGATATGAATATCTCCATCAGGGAAATGCCAAGTGAAACCAATAGGGTAAGCATGCTCACTATAAATACCTGATTGGCTGCTTCCTGCCTTCCGGTAAAGATCAAAAACATGCAGACTACGCACAGCAGAAAACTCAATACCCCGCAAAGCTGCATGTATTTGATCATGCTGAGGCGGAGTTTGAGGTTTCGGATTTGGCTGATGATGATGTCTTCCTGCGGGTTTTCGAGGTATTTCTTGTGAAGCCCGCGGATGAGGTTTGCGATCGCCAAAAACCGGTTGGTAAAGGCCAACATCATCAGCGTGATGGCAGAAAAGAGTAGGGCGGGAGTGGAGATTTGCAGTTCCATTTTCTTCGTCTTGATGATTGACAAATGTGCAGGCCAGTTTCTGAAAGGTAGGCATTCTTTTGTTTAGAAATACCCAAAGGATCTTCATCGCTTACAAGGTGCCAATTCTGGAGAGACCTGATGAAGCCTGGCTGAAAAAGAAAAACACAAGGCCGATTGTTTGGCCTTGTGTTTTGATGGCTGTTGGTCTTAGAAGAATTACAGGTGGATCACCTCGTCATAGGCGGCCGCTGCAGCCTCCATGATGGCTTCCGACATGGTTGGGTGCGGGTGGACCGTCTTGATCAATTCGTGGCCCGTGGTTTCCAGTTTGCGGATCGCGACGATTTCTGCGATCATCTCCGTCACGTTTGCACCGATCATGTGTCCGCCGAGCAATTCACCGTATTTCGCGTCAAAGATCAGTTTGACAAAACCGTCCTTTGCACCAGCTGCTGAGGCCTTGCCTGAGGCGGAGAAGGGGAATTTACCCACTTTCACCTCGTAGCCGGCTTCTTTTGCTTTAGCTTCTGTATAACCTACTGAGGCAATTTCCGGAATGCAATAAGTACAGCCGGGGATATTGTTGTAGTCCAAAGGCTCGGGGTGGTGGCCGGCGATTTTTTCGACGCAAATAATACCTTCCGCGGATGCCACGTGCGCCAAGGCAGGTCCTGTCGTCACGTCTCCGATCGCATAGTAGCCAGGCATATTGGTGCGGTAGTATTCGTCTGTCTTGATCTTGCCTCTGTCAACAAGGATACCTACGTCTTCCAAGCCGATGTTTTCCACGTTGGAAACCACACCGACTGCGGAAAGTACGATATCGCATTCGATGACAGATTCCGCGCCTTTCTTATCCTTCACGGTCACCTTGCAGCCTTTTCCTTTGGTATCGACTGAGGTGACTTCGGTGGAGGTCATGATCTTGATGCCGTTTTTTTTGTAGATTTTTTCCAAAGCCTTGGAAACTTCCTCGTCTTCGTTGGGCACGATGCGGTCGAGGAATTCGACGATCGTCACCTCTGTTCCAAGCGATGCATAGACGTAGGCAAACTCAACGCCGATCGCTCCGGAACCTACTACGACCATCCTGGCGGGCTGCTTTTCGAGGACCATGGCTTTTCGGTAGCCTACGATTTTCTCATTATCGATCTTGAGTGCGGGAAGCTCGCGAGCCCTGCCGCCCGTAGCAATGATGATATGGTCGGCGGCATAGACGGTCTTTTTGCCGTCTTTGTCTTCCACTTCCACTTTCTTGCCTGGCTGTACTTTTCCCCAACCAAGGAGTTGGTCGATTTTGTTTTTCTTCAACAAAAATTGGATGCCTTTGGACATACCGCCAGCCACTTCGCGGCTACGCTTGACGATGCCCGGGAAGTCCACTTCCGCTCCTTTGACTTTGATGCCGTAGTCTTCGGAATGGTTGATGTACTCAAACACCTGCGCACTTTTGATCAAGGCCTTAGTAGGGATACAGCCCCAGTTGAGGCAGATTCCGCCCAATTCCGCAGCTTCCACCACGGCGGTTTTCAAACCCAATTGGGTAGCCCTGATGGCAGCCACATATCCTCCCGGACCACTACCCAAAACAATCACATCGTATTTAGTTGAAGACATATCTTTTGAGGTTTAATTTTCAAAATTGCTTGGCAAAATTAGGGCTTTTGGGGAGAGAAAAAAATCCCGATGGTGAATGGCTTCACGCAAAGACGGCAAGCAATACTTAGGTATAGGTGTGAAGCGTGCCACGATATTTTTGAAATAATCTGGAATTGGAGGATTGGGCGCTCTTTGCACCTTTGCGCTCTCTGCGAGAAAAACTATCTTTGGTCTTTATTCACTTTCAAACTTTGAAAATGGGATTATTAACAGGAAAAACAGCCCTTATCACCGGGGCATCCAAGGGAATCGGCAGGGCGATTGCCATCCAATATGCCAAAGAAGGCGCCAATGTGGCATTTACCTACCTTTCGAGCGTCGAGAAAGGCCAAGCTTTGGAAAATGAACTGGCAGCTTTTGGCATCAAAGCCAAAGGCTATCGCTCTGATGCATCAAACTTCAAGGCCGCTGAGGAATTGGTCAATGCCGTGGTTACTGAATTCGGCGGATTGGATATCTTGGTCAACAATGCGGGCATCACCCGGGACAACCTCCTGATGCGCATGACCGAGGAGGCTTGGGATGAAGTCATCAACGTCAACCTGAAGTCCTGCTTCAATACGGTCAAAGCCGCAACCCGTCCCATGATGAAGGCCAAGGCCGGCTCGATCATCAACATCACCTCCGTCGTCGGTATCAAAGGCAACGCCGGACAGGCCAACTATGCCGCCTCCAAAGCCGGGATTATCGGTTTCACCAAATCCGTTGCCTTGGAACTGGGATCCAGAAATATTCGCAGCAATGCGGTCGCGCCGGGATTTATCGAAACGGAAATGACTGGTGTCTTGGATGAAAAAGTCGTACAGGGCTGGCGGGATGCGATTCCGATGAAGCGTGGCGGCCAAGCCGAAGAAGTAGCCAATGCCTGTGTATTCTTGGGATCTGATATGAGTTCCTACATTTCAGGTCAGGTGCTGCAGGTGGATGGTGCGATGCTGACTTAAGAAGCTATATTCAAGAACCGAGAAGCAAGAAATGGAACCGCTCAATAGTATTGCGCGGTTTTTTTGTCTAATCCAACAAGCAGGAGTGTCCAAATTCTCGAATTTTTTCTCCCGCGCAGTTAATTTTTGTGCTGTTGGATTAGCTATTCCAAATGGAACAAGGATTTCAATTTTTTTGCTATTTCTTTCTCCAAGTTGTCTCCCACGAAGCCAAGTCTTCTTTGAATCAAAGCTTTGGGGACCGTCACAAGGCGATGAAGTTTCAAAACCGAGCTGACCAAAAGTCCGGTATCGAAAAAATCTACTGAATCTATGGCTATCAAAACTTCAGTTTCCTCCAATTCATTCGGCACTTTACTAGAAATAAATGCAATGACAACATGATCGAAATCACCAATGCTGTCAGTCAAACAAAGCGCGGGTCTGACTTTTGTTGCCGAAAAATCATCAAAAGGAAAAGGAACTAAAACAATGCTATTCCGAGTCGTCAAAGGGCGTTCCATGTTTGGTAGTATAAATGTCCTCCTCAGGCTCATTCAAAAAATTGAAAGCGGGATTTGTCGCGACTGCGCCTAGCCAGTACTTTTCATCGATTTCTTCTTCGTCGACCAAAATCAAAACACGTACCTCTCGATTGGAGATATTCAGTTTTTCTGAGATCAAAAGATTTCCGTTCTTATCAGTCTTAGCCTTGATTTCTATAGCTTTCATTGAGTTGGGATTTAAACAAATATAACCAAATCTAAATCCATAATCTCGAAATGTGGACTGCTTCGGCCAAACCCTGAAAAAAAACCAGACGATTCACAACCTTTTTCCAACAAACCATGTATATTGCAATGATATCAAAATAATATCAAATCAATATGGAAAAAATAACCAAACCCCTATCTGGCTACTTGATGGTATTGGTCGCGATAGCGCTGATTCCTGCCACGGCTTTTGCATTTATCAATGAATGGCATTTGCTGGGAGCGATCCTCGGATTGTCACTGATACTCACGCTACCAGGTTTCTTTATCGTCGAACCCAACAAGTCCATGGTGCTGCTGCTTTTTGGTGCTTACAAGGGTACCGTGAAGGATAACGGCTTTTTCTGGGTCAATCCCTTTATGTCGAAAAAGAAGATTTCGCTCCGTGTCCGCAACTTTGAAAACAAGCCGCTGAAGGTCAACGACAAAATCGGTAACCCGGTCATGGTCGGTACGATCGTTGTATGGCAGGTGCAGGATACGTTCAAGGCGACGTTTGATGTGGAGGATTATGAGAATTTTGTCCACTTACAGACCGATGCCGCCGTGCGGAAAATGGCTGGATTGTACCCTTACGATGATTTTGAGCACGAGCATGCGGAGGTGACATTGCGGTCGGGCGTGGAGGAAGTGAACCATTCGCTCGAGGCTGAGATCACCGAGCGCCTCAACCATGCAGGTATCAAGGTCATCGAAGCGCGTATTTCCCACCTTGCGTACGCTTCCGAGATTGCCTCAGCCATGCTCCAAAGACAACAGGCCACGGCTATTGTTGCAGCGCGCAGGACGATTGTGGACGGCGCCGTAGGCATGGTTGAAATGGCCATCGAAGACCTCAAGATCAAGGGCATCATTGACTTTGAGGAAGACAAAAAGGCGGCCATGGTCAGCAACCTGATGGTGGTGCTTTGCTCCGATCGCTCCGCAAGTCCTGTGCTGAATGTAGGTACACTCAATCAATAGGCTATGGTTTTTAATGAGCAACAGAGTCTGCGGGATTCCTTCATCGTCTATGTCATCTTGATGGTGGAGGTTCCCACGCTTATCCTCATGTTGGTCTTTTGGTGGACGGGAAAGTTTGGCGAGGATGGCTTTCTTCCGGTTGCCATTTTCCTTTTCATTCTCGGACTTGTGACTTGGTTTATTGTCAGTCTCAGCCTTGAGGTTCATTTGGATCGAAGCGGTTTGAAATTCAGGAGTTTCCCATTTGTTAATAAATGGAAATTTATTCCCATAGAAAGTATCCAAAACCCCAAGGTTAGGAAAATTGATGGTATGATGGAGTTTGGAGGAGTGGGGCCGCGTGTTTCACCGAAAACCAAAGCATTTATTTTCTCTACAGATTGGGTACTGGAACTGGATGCGGACGGGAAAAAGTATGCCTTCAGTACCCGAAAACCGCGCGAGATGGAAGCTGTCCTGGACCTTTGGAAATCAGAATCAACTACCTAAGCTCGCTTGTCCAATGGCAAATTATATTTTCAAAGAAACCCAAAGAATTACCCAATGGTGGCTTTGGCTCCTCCTGTTTGGAGTGTTGACAGTTGTGCTTTGGCCCTTGCTGAGCCAAGAGAGCATTGACCCTTCGCAACTGAGTAGCATTGGCATTGGCGTGGTGGTTGTCCTGTTGGCCATGGGTATTCTCTACACCCTAAGGCTGCAAACGAGAATTGGCAATGGCAGGCTGCAATACCGTTATCTGCCGTTTATTTGGCGCTGGAGAACCTATCACTGGAGTGACATCCAATCTATAGAGTTGAAAACATTCAATTCTCTGAAGGAATATGGAGGCTGGGGAATCCGCACCAATTTTGAATATTGGTTGTACAATGTTCGGGGAAACCAAGGCCTGCTTGTTCGCACCAAGGACAAAAGCTTTAAGCTCGGTACCCAAAAGCCACAGGAAGCAGCGAGGATAATCCAAGAGTTTGACGCCTTTAAATTCCGAAACCATGGCGGCTAAGAAACCTTTTGCCTTGAGAATAGACGAAAAGCTCATGCAGGCTGTCGAGAAATGGGCAGAAGATGAGTTTCGATCCGCCAATGGGCAGATCGAATGGATCATCTATGAGGCACTCAAAAAATCGGGACGCCTCCCAAAACAGCAAAGTCCCGATCAGCCAAATTCAGGTAACTAGGGCTTGGTGTCTTCCACTTCCGGAATATAGAGCAATTGGCCTGACTCAAAATCATACAGTGTCAATTGCCGCAACTCAAAGTAGGCCAGCCAATAGTCCCTCAATGAGCCGACATACAATCGCTTGCTGCTGTCTTTTTCCTGTTGGACGATATTGAGGTCAGTGAGGGAGACATTGCCAGTCTGATAGCGCTTGACGGCAAGGTCGTATCTTTTTTGGGCCACTTCGGAAGAAAGCTTGCTCACGGAGAGCCGCTCTTCCAGCATTTCGAAATTTTTGACTTTGGTGAAGATCTCCTGCTCAAAATTGATGACCTCTTGCGCGACTTCATATTCCACCAGTTTCTTATTGGCTTGTGCCAGTGACATACGGGCTTTGTTGCGGCCCCAATCCAACACTGGGACAGACAGCGCGAGGTTGACGAGGGCTTGATTGTCGGGATTTCTGTAAATATCCGCCCAAGTCAGTGCGGCATTGTTAAGGCCATAGCTGGCTGCCAAGTTCATTTGCATGCGTTCTCCCTTGGCTTCGGCTACCTGTGCATCCGCTTCCAGTTTTCTCCTTTCGAATCCCAATGCCTCGGCCCTGTTTTCAAATGCCAGCGAGATTGCTTTGTCCACATCAACCGGGAAGACTGGATATTCTTGGGGACTGAGCAAGGTAATCTCGGCCGACTCATTGAGGCCGAGGTTTGATTTCAAGCGCAAGGAGCTTGTTTCGAGATTGACCTTTGCTTGCGCGGCTTCCTGCTTGGAGGTCAACATCGCCAGCTCTATCTGCAGGAGTTTGTCCTCGAAGGTGCTGCCCATTTCGTATAAGGCCTTTTCCTGGGCCAGCCCCTCAATAGAAAAAAGCAACAAAACAAGCAGCAGTCGATAGGTTTTCATATCAAAACAAAGTTGATCTCACAAGCTAAAGTAGCCAAAAAACCAAATCAAACGAATCAGTTAGGCATTTTTGTTATTTTTTCCGCCAAAGAAAAAATGTATTGCTAATTTGCGGGCTCATTGATCTCCTATGAAGTCCTTGATCAGCTTTGTGATCCGATTTATCCCAAGGAAATACCTGCAGTTGGTTTCCCATTTCTTTCTGCGGGTGATGGCGGTATTTTACCGCGGCGATACCGTCCAATGCAACGTATGCAGCCATTCCTATCGCAGGTTTCTTCCTTATGGTCGGGTAGCCCGTGAAAATGCCCTTTGTCCCCATTGCTTGGCATTGGAGCGCCACCGATTGATGTGGCTTTTTTTACAAAAGAAAACCAACTTCTTCCAAGCAGACCTGAAAGTCCTACACATCGCCCCCGAGCTTTGCTTTATCGACCGCATGGAAGCGATGAAAAACTTGGATTATGTCACCGCCGATATCGAATCACCCTTGGCAAAAGTGAAGATGGACGTACATGCGATCCCTTTTGCGGACAATACCTTCGACGTGGTATTCTGCAACCATGTCCTCGAGCATGTCGACGATGATATCCAAGCCTGCCGTGAAATCAACCGCGTCCTCAAACCTAACGGTTGGGGGATTATCCAATCGCCCGTGTATCCATTGGAAAAAACAATTGAGGACAAAACCATCACCGATCCGGCTGAGCGCGAAAGGCTTTTTGGACAGCGGGACCACGTTCGCAAATATGGCAAAGACTATGCAGCGCGCTTGCGGAAATCTGGATTGGCAATTGATGAAAATGATTTTGTGAAAACCCTTGACGCCGCGACCGTGGCAAAGCATGCACTTCCCCCGGACGAGATTATTTTTTATTGCACCAAAGGCTAGCCCTTCATCCGCTTTTTCAGCAATTCCAGACCAAGGCCCAAACCGTAGGCGCTCAGTTGGACCGTCGAGCAGACCCAGGCGAGCCCAGCGACCATTGGGCTTTTGTGTCGTTCCAGCGCGGAGGTAATCACCGCGGCGGACCAAGCAAGCAGCAGCAAAAACTGAATCAGAAACAGCAGTGGGTCAACAAAGGGCGTCACCAGCATACTGGCCAAAAAAAGCACAAAAAGCAGCGGCAAAAGATGTACTGCATTGATCGCTCCCGGATGAAACCGCGAAACATGCACCCGGTTGCGTCCAAAAGAAAAACCCTGCTTGGCAAAGCTCGACAGGGTGTTTTTGCGTTTGTGATAGACAAAAATCTCCTCGACGAGTTCCAGTCGAAACCCCGCCTTTTTGATCCGCATGCTGAGCTCGATGTCTTCGGCGCGATTGGGATCGGCAAATCCACCGACCGATTCCCAAACCTTTCTCGAAAAACCCATATTGTATCCCCTTGCCTGGTACTTGGCCGGATTCCGGAGTTTGCCACGGATGCCACCTGTCGTCCAGAAGGAGGTCATCGCAAAATCCATGGCTTTTTGCATCGGTGAAAAATCCCAAGCCGCCGCGTCGGGGCCGCCATGGGCGTCCAAATTTCTACTTGCTATCGCCTGTTTCAGGTCTTGAAAATAGTTGGCAGGAATGATGCAGTCCGAGTCAAAGAACACGAAATAGCCGGCTTTGGCGAGTTTCATTCCCTCGTTGCGGGCAAAGCCCTGCCCTTGGTTGGGGATGTAGAGGTATTGCAGCGAAAGGCTGTCGCGGTAGGAATCGACAATCGACTCGCAAGTGGCGTCGGAACCGTCTTCAACGATAATCACCTCGAAGTCGCGAAAAAGCTGTTGACGGAGACTTTGGAGCAAGTCCCGGATTTCCATGGGGCGGTTATAGACCGGAACGATCACCGAAAACTCCATCAGCCCCTGAAGTTTAGCTCCTTGTCGATGTTGTAGTCCAATTTGCGGCTGGTGTTGGAGATCATCATTTCAGCCAAAAATCCCGTCAAAAACAACTGAACGCCCACAATGAGCGCCACGAGTGCCAAAAAGAAAAGTGGCTGCGCGGTGATGTCACGGACTTTGAGGCCTCTGGATAGTCCATAGATTTTTTCAGAAATCAACCAAACCGTGATGACAAAACCCGACAGGAATGACAAGGTCCCGAGCGTGCCAAAAAAGTGCATCGGACGCTTCTTGTAGCGGTTGACAAAGGAAACGGAGATCAAGTCCAGGAATCCATAAAGGAAACGCTCCAGGCCAAACTTGGTCTTGCCGTATTTCCGCGGACGATGCTCTACTACCTTTTCCGTGATCCTCGTAAACCCGCTCCACTTCGCAATGAGCGGAATGTAGCGGTGCATTTCGCCGTAGAGGTGGATGTTTTTGACTACCTTTTTGTCGTAGGCCTTCAATCCACAATTGAAATCGTGCAGCTTGATACCCGAAATCATTCGCGTGATGCCATTGAAAAATTTGGAAGGCAAGGTCTTGGAAATCGGATCGTGGCGTTTTTTCTTCCAGCCAGATACCACTTCCCAGCCCTCTTTCACGATCATATCGTACAATTCGGGGATTTCGTCGGGACTGTCCTGAAGGTCGGAATCCATCGTGATCACCACGTCGCCTTCGGCCTTCGAAAAGCCCATGTCGAGGGCAGCAGACTTACCGTAATTTCTGCCAAAACGCACGCCCTTGACATAGGGATTGAGGTCGGCGAGCTTTTCGATCTGTCGCCAAGAACCATCATTGCTGCCGTCATCCACGAGTATGATTTCGTAGGAAAAAGCATGGCCTTCCATGACCCGCACGATCCAATTGTGCAGCTCGGCCAATGATTCTTCCTCGTTGTACACGGGGATGACGACAGAAATCTGGATCATATCAATAGTCTAGCGACTTGTCTCTTTTTTTGATGATGGCGGCTACGATCAATGCTACTATACCGTAGAAAATCAGGGCAAAACCGAATCCTTTCAACTGGCCGAGGAGGGTAAAATTGGAGGCGGCTGAGTTTCTGATTTCATCCATCTGTTCGGGAGTCATCGCATCCGCAGCACCAAAACGCTCCATCATCGCCATGGTTGTTTCGAGTTGTGCCTCCACCAATACTCCCGGAAGCTCAGGGTCAACCACATTGTAAAGCAGGAAATTGCCTACAATTCCAATTAGGCCGGCAATGATTAGCGCAATGAACGCGAACTTAAACCCAGTTCCAAAATCCATGAATCCTCCGATGGACTTTCTATACTGGATGCCCAAATAAATTAAGGCCCCTAGAAAAATGGCTAGGATGACCATTCCGGTGGAGAATGAAGCGAGACTCTCCGGGCTAATGAAGTAAATGAGAAACGTGAGGACCACAGAAACGATTCCGAGAATCAATCCTGCATTGAGGCCTGCTTTGACTGGTGTTTGTTGATTTTCCATAATTCAGTTAGTTGTTGGTTCTCCTTAAAATTATTGAAATAATGATCGTAAAGAACAATCCGGGGATCATTTTCCAGATAAAATCATTCAACGCAATGTCCCAAGGCACCATTTCCTGGACCTTGGCCAAAGTCGTCCCGAATGATTCCTGTCCCAACTGGGAAACGATCATGTCCTTATTGCTCTCCAAAATACCCAGTTTTTTATCCTTCAGCTCAGCAAAAAGTGTCGAATTAAAGGATAAAATGATCCAAATCCCCATTGCGGTGATAAACGCAAAAAGCGTGTATATCAAAAATCCAATGGTCATCCCTTCTGCGAAGCTTAGCCAATCTTGGTTGACGTATTTTTTGAAAAACCTTATTCCCAAAAAGACAAACACAGGAATCATGACGTATCCAAACAACATGCTGAGATTGGTCGGATCCAATCCCATCCAATGGAACACCAAAAATGCCAACACCGAAAAAATCCCCCCGATTAGCCCAAAGCGGTAACTCGCCTCCCAATATTTTTTCATTTAGAATTTGGCAAGCTTTTGTTTGTTGATCACCAATTTGATTTTTCCTTGGAGGGTTTTGCCAAGCCAAGGGGAGTTCGCGGAAAGCGAAAGATTGCTTTTCCCATCATAGGTCCAGCTTTCTTTCGGGTCAAATACCGTTAGGCTGTCGAATCGAGCTCCCAATCCCAATACCTTGGCAGGTCCATCCGTGATTTTTTTGATCAACAAGGGCCAGCCCAGTTCTTTTTCCAACTCCACCAACCCCGGCAAAAATGTCTGCAATCCGATCATGCCAAATGCCGCCAAGTCAAATTCCAGATGTTTGGCGTCAAAGTCTTGCGGCTGATGGTTGGAAACGATCGCGTCGATGGTGCCGTCCTTGAGACCGGCAATGAGGGCCGCACGCTCCTCGGCACCCCTGAACGGTGGCATCACCTTGAGGTGGGTATCAAAATCCGAAAGGTCTTCATCCGAAAACAACAACTGGTAAAGTGAAACGTCCGCAGTCACTCTCAGTCCAGCCGCTTTGGCCTTTCGAATGCTCTCTACAGCTCCCGGCGTGCTTACGGTCTGGATATGAAGTCTTCCACCCGCATATTTGAGAATCTCCAAATTTCGGTGGACTGCTGTTTCTTCTGATAGATTGGGAATACCCTTCATGCCGATCATGGTGGAGGCGATGCCCTCGTGCATCTGTCCAAAAAGCGCCAACAGCGGATCGTAGCTTTGGTCAAACAGAATTCCGTCAAATTTTTGGAGGTATTGGAGGATTTTGAGTAGCCGGTCAGGATTGGAAATGGGATGGGTACCATCTCCGAAGACCATGGCGCCTGCCTGATGCAAGTCAAGAATGTCTGTAAAATCCTCACCCAAGCAATCCTTGGTCGCCGCCGCCTGTATCAAAAGGTCGGGTAACCAACCTGAAGCCTTGCTGCGGAGGTACTCTATCTCGTTTTTGGTTTGGATGGCAGGCCTGGTGTTGGGCATCAACACCGCTTTGGTGAAGCCGCTTGCTGGAAGGGTCTTTCCGAGGGATTCCAAGGATTCCCGGTATTCTTCGCCAGGATCGCCGGATGCACAGCGCAGGTCGATCCATCCTTGTGAACCGAGATATGCCGAACAGTCGATTGTCTCCTTGCAATGGACGCCACCTGCCGCCTGCTCCTCTACAATTTCGCTGCCTGTAAATACATAATTTTTTGGGGAATGAATCTGTTGGGCATCTACAAGTCTGAGCGATCGGAGCAATACAGCCATGGCGAAAAGGTTTGTGCAAAACTGCAACAATATTCCAAAAAATGAAAGGGAAATCGAGCCGAGGGGAGGGGAGAATTGCGCCTAGGAAAGCGGTGTCGCGTAGGAAATTTGCGCCTCTGAGCGCTCTTGGCAGAGCATCAGCAGGTCTTCCAATTCATGCTCCAGGTAATCCGTCTTCTGAATCAAAATTCTTCCCTGATCCTTGAATGAAAGCAGGACGCTGCCCTTGGATTCGTCGTGCTCGATATTTGTCAAGCCGGAAATATTTCTGTGGGTAATCAGCACGTCCCTGAATTTGAGTTGGTAGCCATCCAAAACCAAAGTGATCGGACGCTTGTAGTGGATGACGGCAATGATGAAAACTTCATACAGGAATATCAGCCATACCAAGACCAAGCCCCATTTGGGGATCACTTTGAAGAAAAGAAAAAACAAAGTCGCACCTACAGCCAAGGCCAAAGTCCACCAATGAAAGGGCTTCTTTTGCCTGCGGAGAAAAAGCTCACCTCCAGTCCCACGTACGACGAGTTTCCAGTATTCCCGGCAGTAGAATACGAACAACATCCCCAAGCAACCCGAAATCAGCCAATGGTGATGCCTCAGCCCCAAAGCCAATATCAGCACGATGCAGCCTACAAAAAATACGGGGACGATGATCTGCCTTTTTCTCATGTGCTAAAAGTAAAGGAGAAGTGCGGTTTATGCAAAAGGCTGCGAGGTTTTTGTTGGAGAGGCTAAAACGGAGTCTTTAGACACAAGACGCAAGAGGCAAGACACAAGAAGCAAGATACAAGAAGCAAGAGCAGAGGATCGAGAATCGTAGCTATGGACTATGGTCTATCGACTATTTACCCAATAACCAATTTACTGAGACACAAGACGCAAGAATCAAGACGCAAGAGCAGAGAATCGGGAATCGCAGCAATGGACTATGGTCTATCGACTATCAACCTAATAACCAATAACTCAATAACCAATACGTTCCGCTATAGACTATGGACTATTAACTATTCACTCCCCTATTCCCACTCAATCGTAGCCGGTGGCTTGGAAGAAATATCGTAGACGACGCGATTGACGCCCTTGACACGGTTGATGATCTCGTTGGACATTTTGCCGAGAAACTCGTATGGCAAATGGATCCAATCTGCCGTCATCCCGTCCACAGAACCAACTGCGCGTAAGGCCACGACTCTTTCATACGTCCTTTCGTCTCCCATGACTCCTACGGATTGGATCGGAAGGAGAATGGCTCCTGCCTGCCAGACTTTGTCGTAGAGGCCGTGCTCCTTGAGTCCTTGGATAAAAATATGATCCACTTCTTGAAGGGTTTTGACTTTTTCAGCCGTGATGTCACCCAAAATACGGATTGCCAATCCAGGTCCGGGAAACGGATGCCTGCCAATGATTGCTTCGGGAATTTCCAATGCGCGACCTACTTCCCGCACCTCGTCCTTGAACAGGGTATTCAGCGGCTCGACCACGGACAACTTCATGAAATCCGGCAAGCCGCCCACATTGTGGTGGGATTTGATCGTAGCGGATGGGCCCTTGACAGACACTGATTCGATCACGTCAGGATAAATAGTGCCTTGACCTAGCCACTTGACGCCTTCGATCTTGTGGGCCTCGTCGTCGAATACCTCGATAAATACCCGACCGATCGCCTTTCTTTTTGCTTCGGGATCCGTAAGCCCAGCCAAAGCCTCATAAAAACGCTGCTTGGCATCTACGCCGATGACATTCAATCCCAAATGCTTATAGGAATCCAGTACTTCTTCGAACTCATTTTTGCGCAAAAGCCCGTTATCGACAAACACACAGGTAAGTTGATCGCCGATCGCACGGTGGATCAAAGTTGCGGCGACGGAGGAATCCACCCCTCCCGATAGCCCCATCACGACCTTGTCCTTGCCCAACTTGGTACGGAGCGCATCGATCGTGCTATCAATAAAAGTATCCGAAGTCCAATCCTGCGAACAGCCGCAGATATGTACCACAAAGTTGCGAAGGAGGTTTTTGCCTTCCAGCGAGTGGGTGACTTCCGGGTGGAATTGGATGCCGTAGGTTGTCTCACCCTGCACCTTAAAAGCAGCCACCTTCACAGAGGCGGTGCTTGCAATAATGTCAAATCCTGCTGGTAGCGTCTTGATCGTATCGCCATGCGACATCCACACCTGCGAGCCATGCGTCATTTCCTTGAGCAAGTCGTAATGCAGGTCCACATGGTCGAGGTTGGCGCGGCCATACTCGCGGATTTCGGAGGGCAGTACTTCGCCGCCGTACTTGTGGGCAAGAAGTTGCGCACCATAGCAGACACCCAAAAGCGGGAGTTTGCGGCGGATGGCGTCCAGATCCAAGTCCGGGGAACCTGCATCCCTGACCGAACAGGGACTTCCCGAAAGGATAACGCCTTTGACATCGGG
Organism: Mariniradius sediminis; assembly: GCF_021491425.1. Lineage (NCBI taxonomy): Bacteria > Pseudomonadati > Bacteroidota > Cytophagia > Cytophagales > Cyclobacteriaceae > Mariniradius > Mariniradius sediminis. Next base: position 348,705 of record NZ_JAKEVZ010000003.1, read on the forward strand.
CGTGATTTCCGGGATTTTATTGAAGGGATGGATTTCGCAATAAACATTGAGTTCCCTCACCCTGCGGGCGATCAGTTGGGTGTATTGGGAACCGAAGTCAAGAATCAGGATTTGTTCTGCCATGCGCAAAGGTACATCGGGCGCTTAGAACAGGAAAAGGAAATCAGAAGATTATTTTGGAGTGATTGGAAAATTGGAAGATTAAGAATTGAAAAATTGGGGTGGGGTTTGTTATGGGTTGATAAGGTTTTAAGGTTAGAAAGTTGGAAGGTTACGCCGCTGGATCATTCCGACGGAGGAGGAATCCAAAGACTTCAGCCAGTGTTCCTCTTTGCTGTGGGCTTTTCCTCGTCATTCCGACGAAGGAGGAATCTCTTACATCGATTGTCTTTTCGATCGGCAAATTTGCTTTTTTGGTGGTACCTCTGTGTTTGATTTGGATTTGAAATGAACTAATACGATATTTCCAACTGATCACAAGGGATTTTGGAGGGAGTTTTGCAAATGATTCGTCTTAAATCACCTTTCGAATTGGTTGAGTTCTGTTGTAAGGTAATTTTCACTTCCCTTCATCTCAAATCATCATGCAAAAAAACTTATCAAAGGGAATACAAACAAAGATTAAGGGCCTTGCTTACTATCAGATCATGGGTGGCATTTTTGGAATTGGAATGACGATTTGGCTTTTAGCAAAGACCGTGACCATTACAGGTCCGGTTATACTGATTTTTCTTCTTGCCGGTTGTCTTTATTCATTTTCGGTTTATTGTGGCCAGCAGTTGCTCAAGGGAAATCTAAATGCAGGGTTCAGACTTTCAACCATCAACCAAGTTTTGCAATCGATCAGTTTCGCTTTTATGGGTTATGCCTTCAAACTCGTGTCAGGTATATTGTTGGGTATTTCCATTGATCTAACAGGAGATTCGGAAATTTCATTTGCCCTTTCGTTGTCAACTTTCAAGTTCAATATTAACCATGACCAAGATCTCCTGTTTGTTGGAGTGAATTTCTTGTCGATTTATTTGATTTACTTCATCGGGAAGTTAAAAGATGAATTGGAAGAGATAGAGGGTTGAAATTTGAAGCCGAGCAGATGTATTAAGCCAGAAACCATACATCACTTGAGGATGACAGCAAGGGAGAAAATTCTAAGGGAAGTGCCTCTGCTAAGCAAAAGAGGAGGCTCGTATTGAGTGAAAATGAAGGAAGGTGCAATGAAAGATAGTTGCTGATTTTCTTGAGCTTTCCCGGCAGAATACAACGGTATATTTGAATTTTGAAGCGGATATTTTTCTTGGGCCTAGGAGGGTAGTGAGATAAGGCCTTAGGTTTTTTTAAGTTTGACTCCACAAAACACTTTCAGGAAATCTCAATAAATTGTACCGACTAGATAACATTGAAAATGAGCACTACTGAATTGAAATCCAACATTCACAAGATTATTGATGGGATTGAGAGTGAGCCGCTATTGCGGACTTTATACGACTTTCTCAAAAAAAGGGAGTTTGGCGAAGGAAGCCAATTTTGGGGGCAACTGACAGAAGAGCAAAAACAGGAAGTACTTTTGGCATTCGACGAATCGGAAGATGAGCAGAATTTGGTAAGCAAAGAAGAAGTGTTCGGAACCAGAAAATGAGATTTTTTTGACCAAAGGAGCTGTTATTTCAATATTTTTCCCCTCACTCCAAAGAAAACGCCACCCGCGGGTTTTTGACTAGCAAGAGATCAATATCTGATTCCGTGAAGCCAGCCGATTTCAATTGTGGAATCAATTCATCAAACAACGCGGTATAGCCCTTGAAATCCCCGCCATCGGGCTCGCCCGGACGGTACCAGCCCGCGTCATGCGAGACCAAGACCCTGTCGAGAAACCCCTTTTCTTTACAATATCTGAGCCTTTCCAGATGTCCGGGAACATCCCAGGCGATGCCATCCAAACTGATCCAGACTCCCAAATCATGGGCGGTGTCGTAGCTGGCAAAGTCCTTCTCGTTTTGTGCATGTACCCACACAAAATGTCCGAGATCCACATTCATCGATTGCAAAATCTCGATTTGGGCTTTGGCAGTCGCCCATGGTCCGGTATGCGAGACGATCAATAATCCCGTGGCTTGGTGGGTAAGGGCGGCCGCCCGCACCAATTTTTCATCCAATGCGTTCAAAGTGCTTCCCTCATTGACGGAGATTTTAATAAATCCAGGCTTAATTCCTGTGTTTTCTATGCCATCCTTGGCTTCCCCGATCCAAATGGCTGCCAGTTCATCCGATGTAGCTTCTTCGACAATCTTTGGTAGATACTTTTCCCCAACGGCGCCATAGTAGCCCGTATTGGTCAAAAATTGGATTCCTGATTTTTCCGAGAGTTCCTTCAATAGGAGCGGGTCTCTGCCCAAGTAAGCAGGGGTACATTCCACGATGGTTTTGACGCCGCGGGCTTTCGCTGCTTCCAAAAAAGGCATCACCCGCGCAACCACCTCCGCTCTGTTCCAGCGATGGTATCCCGTGGAATCTGCACCGATGAAATCCACCAAAACATGCTCATGGATCAATGACATGCCCATTTCACTTGCTGGTGTTTCTCCCGAAACCGTGCGGATATGTTCCTTTCCATTATCTTTTTTTGGCTGGCAGGCAAATAGGATCAGAAGAATCAGGATCAGATTTCTCATAGGAGTTTGGATTTGTCCTACAAGTTAAAAACCATTCAACTATCCCCCAAATCCCCATTTTCTCCTTGGAAAAGGGTTCTCAATTCGACCGCGTGGATGCCTTCGCTTTCTTCCAAATACCTGGCAAACACGGCCGTGCTTCCATGGGTCAAGTACACTTTCTCCGCCTGAGTGCCTTTGATGGCTGCAATCAGTCCCTCCCAATCGGCATGGTCCGAAAGTACAAAACCGATATCGGCAGCCCTCCTGCGCCTTGCCCCGCGGACATTCATCCAGCCCGAGCAGATACCCGTACGGTAGGGATTGAACTTTTTCATCCAAGGACTACCCATCGCAGAGGGCGGGGCTATGATCATCGCTCCCTTCATCTTTGCTTTTAGGGTATCGGCTTCCGCTTTGGGTGAGTCAAGCACCTGGAGCCCGTTGGCGATCAGGGCTTGGTTGGTCTGCCAGATGGAGCCATGCACGAATACCGGCCCAATGGAAGTTTCCAAGTGATTGAGGATGCGTTGGGCTTTGCCAAGTGAATAGGCAAAAAGAACTGAGTTTAGGCCATTTTCGGCATTCTGTTTCCACCAGGTATTGATCCTTTCAAAAATCAGAGACTGCTTTTCCCATTTGTAAATGGGCAATCCAAAAGTACATTCCGATACAAACTCGTGGCAGGTGACAGGCTCAAAGGCTTTAGAAAGTCCATCGGCTTCGATCTTGTAGTCCCCACTTACTACCGCGACTTTTCCTCGGTGTTCCAGTCGGACTTGGGCCGAACCGGGAATATGCCCCGCCGGATGCAGGGAAATGCGCACGCCGTTGATCTCGATGGATTTTTCGTATGGAATGGTCTGAAGGGAAATGTCTTGGCCCAGGCGCAGTTTGAGGACTTCGGCGGAATCTTGGTGAGCCAAATAATGCTTCATACCCCAGCGGGCATGGTCGGAGTGGGCATGGGTGATGATTGCCTTTTTAACCGGCCGCCAAGGATCGATGAAGGCGTCGGCAGGTGGACAATACAAGCCCGATGGGCTCAACTCAAGGAGTTTCATATTTCTTGGACAGGCTTTCCGACTTTGGGATAGCTCAATCTAGCCAATTTTTTCCCAACGTGGTACTCGTCCAAGCCTGATACCGTCACGGTACCCAGCGCGTTCAGGTCCAATGAACCATCAGCCCGAAGGCCTGTTTCGTCCAGCCAAATGTGCTCTATGCTACCGATCACCAGTACGGTGCCATTGATGGCCAAGGTTTGCTGCTCTACAAGTTGACAGGCAAGCTTCACTTTGCTCAATTTGACAAAGGGAGCGAAGAAATCGTCAAGGTACTCTTCTTCCAAACCAGTTCCCTCAAATTCGGAGCCTTCAAACCTTGCGGCCGTTTGGTGGGCCTGTTTGTAAAATGCTTCTGAGACATGGTTCAAGGTGAAAAATCCTGTGTCCAGGATATTTTGCAGCGTGTGCCGCTCGACGGTGTGTGGTCTAAACAGTATTCCCACCAATGGTGGCGTGGCGCCGATATGAAATACCTGTGAAAATGGTGCCAAGTTGGTGATCCCCGCTTGGCTTTTGGTTCCGATAAGGTTGAGGCTTTTGTAACCCGAAAGGCAATTGATCAAATCCCTCCGGTAAGAGGAATCAGCTTCGAGGATGGACTTCTTGTCAAAATGACGCATCATATCAGAATCGCTTCTTCGATGGAGTCGCAATACTTGATGTCCAAGAGATGGATGATGTTATCGGGGTTGTTTTGTGTGATTTGCTCCTTGGCTATCATCACCATCTTCTCAAACCATTTTTCGGGCGGAAGGATTTTGCGGTGCTTGTTGATACCGAGTTGCAGGACTTCTTTTTTCCAATCCAGAAAATACCACTCCATGGTAGGCTGGTGGAATGCACGCAGGGCACGCTTGTCGAATATGAACTTATTGTATTTTCCGGAACGGGCGATATCGGTGATTTGATGAAAAACGAGCTTGAAATCTTCTATCGGCACATAATCGGTCAGTAGCTCGCAGATAATCATCCCTTTTTCTTGATTCGCATAGACCTTGGCGTATCTCTCGTCAATCACCAAATCGAAATTGTTGGTGTCAATGGCATTGGCTGTCATAATCATTCTAATCGGGTGGATGGATTTAGTGAAATGAGCGGTTTTTTAAATTGCTGCCATTGGTGACTTCATTTTTGAAGTTACCAATGTTCTCTTCCAAACGAATGGCGTATTCCAAAGTTGTCCTAATCAATTCCTGTTGCGATTGAATCTGTTCTTTCAGCCTGCCCAACTCACGATTCAGTTCTACCAGTTTGGCTTCATACTCCCGTTTGAGCCGCTCTTTCTCGAGCCTCGCTTTTTCCAGTTCTTCCTTGAAAATCAAAAATGATTCCGGTGGAGTCCTCATAATTCTCGTACTTTTTTACTCAGGGGAAATACCCAACCATAATACCATCAAACCCTTTGAATTGTTCAAACTATCCTATCAGATCGTCTTTACAGAAGACATTCCTCCGTCTATGTGAATAATCTGTCCCGTCATCCAGCCCGATTCATCCGAAAGTAAAAACGCGGCCGCTGCCGCCACTTCCTCCGGTTTCCCGTATCTTCCAAGTGGATGCCTCTTGTTGGATGCTTCCTTTTTTTCATCGCTTCCAAGAAGTTGCATGGCCAATGGCGTATCGGTCAATGACGGTGCGATCGCATTCACCCGGATTTTGTTGGGGGCCCATTCTGCCGCCAATGACCTGACCAATCCTTCCACTGCGCCTTTGGCACTGGCAATGGAAGCATGGAAGCCGAGTCCCATCTGCACCGCCACTGTCGAAAACATCACGACCGACGCTGAGGGGGATTTTTTCAGTCCTTTGAGGGAGGCCTGTAGGACTTTGACGGCACCCAGGACGTTGACTTCATAATCCTGCTGAAAATCGGCTATTGTGAGGCGATGGAAGGGTTTCAGGTTGATTGTGCCCGGACAATAGACCAAGCCGTCGATCGTCTCCGGCAAATCAGGAATGCTGTCAAACGTGTCCCGCACGTCCAAAATTCGATCCGGGGATGTGCGAGAATAAGCGTACACCCTGGCGCCTTTCCGCTCCAGTATTTCGACAAGGGATTTCCCGATTCCTGTGTTACCACCGATGACGACGATGTTTTTTTGATCCATTTGGTTTGACTTTTTTACAAAATCAAAAAGTGTGGATTTTGTTTGGAGTAAGGGCAAAAGAAAATGTTCTCGATGACATGCAAATGACCGGATTTGCCTATACCTGCTCCTAGAAATAAAAAAACCGGACTTTTGTCCGGTTTTTCGTTGGTTCAGTCTTCAATTTATGTTTACAAGCTGATGTATTTCATGAATTCAGCCCTTGCATTTTCGTCTCTTTCAAATTTTCCGGAGTAGAATGAAGTCACCGTCGAACTGTTGACATCCTGTACGCCGCGTGTAGATACGCACATGTGGTGTGCATCCAATACCACTGCCACATCTTCTGTTCCCAAAGCTTCTTTCAGTTCGTTGCCAATCTGCATCGTCAATCTCTCCTGTACCTGTGGGCGCTTGGAGTAGTACTGAACGATTCGGTTGATTTTTGAAAGACCGATCACATTGCCATTGGAAATATAGGCTACATGTGCTTTGCCATAGATGGGTACAAAGTGGTGCTCGCAATTTGAAAAGAAAGTGATATCCTTTTCCACGAGCATTTCATTGTATTTGTATTTGTTTTCAAAAAGTTTCGCATCAGGCTTGTTTTTTGGGTTCAAGCCGCTGAAAATCTCTTTTACATACATTTTGGCCACCCTTTTTGGAGTGCCTTTGAGGCTATCATCCGTCAAGTCCAAGCCCAAAACGTACATGATTTCCCTGAAGTGCTTTTCGATCAGTTCAATCTTAAGGTCATCATCCATCTCGAAGGCATCTTCGCGCAGCGGTGTATCGATGGAGGTTCCGACATGTTCGTCGCCGATTTCGTCGATGGAATGGGAAAAATCAATTCCCATCGTATTCAACAAAGTTTCTTTCTGTTTCATATAGTCGAATCGTTAATTCGTATTTGTTGTCAATTTTTTTCCTTAAAATATTCCAAATAACCACTGCAATGTTTTCCGCAGTTGGGTTGAGTTTTTTGAATTCATCGGTATCCAGATTTAAGTTTTTGTGGTCGAATTTATCCAATACGTTCTCTTTGATGAGATCGCTCAATATTTTCATATCAAAGACATATCCTGTCTGTGGGTCAACCGGTCCGAGAAGCTTCACAATCAACTCGTAATTGTGTCCGTGAAAATTGGGGTTGTTACATTTTCCAAATACCGCTTTGTTTTGCTCATCACTCCAATCGGGATTATGGAGCCTATGGGCTGCGTTAAAATGTTCTTTTCTGTAGACCGCTATTTTCATTTCCTTTACTAACCGAGGTTCTTTTGATTTTGTTTAATTTAATTATAAAATCTTTAAACAAAATTTCCAAACCATTGATAATCAATCCAAATTATGGCGATAGTTTGTCCTATTGCCAAAAGGCAAATTGCTAACAACTCGGCCCCTCCAAACAGTTCCATTTAGGATGTGAAAGACAAAGATGGTACTTTGGGACAATAATTTCTGCAATCGTGGAATTAATTGGCAGCTCGTTTGCGTTAACAGGAAAATCGTTTTTCATTTGTAATCTAATAGAATATCAGCCCAGTAATGAGAAGAATCACCCTCGCCATCTCCCTACTGCTCGGTAGCAGCCTGTTGACTTTGGTCAACGTAAACAGTTCCCCATCCTCGATTTTGAGGGAAATCTCGTTTGAAGACCATTTCATCGAGATGATCAGTAGCAACTCCGCCAATCAAGATAAGGACATTCCAAACCGCGATGTGCTGGCTTTTGGCATCAAGGGATATCTGAAATTGCAGGATGAAGGCAAACTCCCCAAAGGAAAGCCGCTCACGGTGATTGACTTCACCCTTCCCTCCACAGAGAAGCGGATGTGGGTTATCGATATGGAAGAAGGCAAATTCCTGCACCACGGAGTCGTGTCACATGGGAGAAATTCCGGGGACCTTATTGCAGAGCGTTTCTCCAATGTGAGTTCGTCCTATATGAGCAGCCTCGGATTCTATCTCACCGGTGAAACTTACCAAGGCAAACACGGTTATTCGCTCCGTTTGGATGGATTGGAACAAGGCTTCAATGACAAAGCCCGGGAGCGTGCCATTGTCATCCACGGTGCGGACTATGCGCGGGAGCAGTTTATCAAGCAGACGGGAAGATTGGGAAGAAGCCTGGGTTGTCCCGCTTTGCCAGAAGAGCTAGCCAAAGAAGTGATAGACCTAATCAAAGACCAATCGCTTCTCTTTATTTTTGGAAAAGATTCCAACTACCTCAGCAAATCAAAGTTTCTAAATGCCTGATTTGATTCCCTTCGATTCTTTCAGTGCTTTGGCTATCTCGGCATCACGTCCGTAAATATCACTTCTAAAAAACATTTCCCCGCCGCCATTGGCCCAATAGGTCATGTAGATGATAGCGACAGGTATTTTCCTGTTGAGCGTTACAGTGACTTCTTTTGGTTGGCGCATGGCTTGTCGGATGCGTTCATCCGTCCAGGTTGGGTCGTGTGAAAGCAGGAATTTTGCAAAATCAAATGGGCGCTGAATCCTAATGCAGCCATGGCTAAGTGCCCGGTCTTCCCTTTCAAACAAACTTCTGGATGGTGTGTCGTGGATATAGACGCTGTGCTTGTTGGGAAACATGAATTTTGCCAAGCCCAGGGAATTGGATTCGCCGGGTTCTTGGCGTACTGTATAGGGGAACGTTTTTGGATTGACCTTTGCCCAATCGATGGATGCGGGGTCTACTATTCCTCCAGAAGAATTCAGCAATTTCATGTTCTTGCTGGCGAGATAGTTGCGGTTTTTCTTTACCGCAGGGATTATCTCTGTTCTCGTGATAGAGGTAGGTACCGTCCAAGTCGGGCTGAAGACGATATAGGACATTTCTGCGCTGAACTGGGGCGTGGCATGGTAGCTCTTGCCGACGATTACCTTGGACGTGAAGACGGTGTCCCTATTGTGGAGGAAGTCCAGCTGGAAATTGGCGGTGTTGACGAGAATCAGCTCTGAATCTTTGATCGTATCAGGCAGCCATCTCAGCCGCTCCAAATTTACCGCAGCGGTTCGGATCAGCATTTCCGGTGTCTGGTTAAGCGCTTGAATGGTTCCTTGCCCAATCACGCCGTCGGGTTCCATCCCGTGTCTGCGCTGGAGTTTTTTGATTCCCACGACGAGTTCTGCATCGTAGACCTTGTCCTCCACGGTTTCGTAGGCGTCCACGTATCCCCAGAAATACAATCGCTTCCTAATCTCGGGCATCATGGGGTTGCTTTCATCGGGCTTGATGGATTTGTCGGTCTTGAGCGGCTTCCATTGGGCAAAAGGCCGTTTTTCAAATCGCTCCATATCGTCGTACAATTCACGCAGCCCTTCCCGCATTTTTCGATAGATGACAAATGAAGGATAGAGAGCTTGGAGTGACTTCCGTATGCCGCCGCCATTCAAGGCCTCTTCCAGCCTTCTGTCCAAAACTAGTTCAGGTGCATTTCGCTGGATGTTCCACGAAGTCTTGAGGTTTTCCGGATCGACTTTGCCCAGACTCAAGTGCGATCCCATCATGATAAAGGCATCTGTCAGGAGGACATCCACGGCAGCTAACTCGTTTTCCGGCAAAGTTTTGCCTTGTTTTTTGGCGGCTTCAAATCTTGAAAAATAGTCGTTTAGCGGCGCAAAATGATAGTCGACGGGATTCAATCCATCAAATTTGGACTGTCCGATCTCATAGCGCATTTCGTAGGCAAGTTCGGGAATTTTGCCGTCCTTGATCCATGCCGGCTGAAAATTGCGTTCGCCATAAAACCGATGGATCACCACAGTACTGTACAACTCGGTACCCATCACAGCCGGCCGCTGTTCGGGGCTGTAGGTTTCCAAAGATGACCGGATATAGCCGGCAATACCGTTTTGCCCGTTGGATTGTTGGGCAAATGCTTGCCCGAACAAAAGCAGCCAAGTAAGGGAGAGGAAAAGGTTTTTCATAAAATTTAATCAGTCAAAATCACTCGGGTATGTCGATCAAAAAATGCAAATCAACTTTCGCGCATACTGCTGGAAATATCGCAAAAATCTAGTTTATCCCCTTCAAACGCCTATAAAAGTTTATCCCATAAGGTGCTTGGCTTGTTAGCGTGTGGATTATCCTTTCATCGATAATTTTTCGACACTTTTCAGGTTTTTTCTTACCAGAACTCCAGCCAGAATCCTATTTCTTCTTCTTCCATTGGATAGAGTAAAGATCGAGTCGCCGCTGCTCGAGGTTTCGGACACTTCCCGCTTTCCGTTGCTTCGTAAGCAAATCCAAGTCCACGTCAGCCACAATGGTCGTTTCGGCGTTTTCGGAAGCTTGCGCCACGGTCGCATCATGTGGGAATGAAAAATCCGATGGGGAATAGATTGCTGCTTGGGAATATTGAATATCCATGTTTTCCACACGGGGCAGGTTGCCTACGGATCCGGTAATCGCAACGTAGCATTCGTTTTCGACTGCTCTGGCTTTGGCACAGGTATTTACACGAAGAAACGCATTCTTGGTGTCGGTCCAGAAAGGCACAAACAGGATGTCCATTTGTTGCTCTGCCAATATCCTTCCCAATTCAGGAAACTCGACGTCATAGCAGATCAGGATCCCGATTTTGCCAGCATCCGTGTCAAAAACCTTGATTCCATTTCCGCCCTGCAAACCCCAATAGGACTGTTCGTCCGGGGTGATGTGCAGTTTGTATTGCTTGTCCGTGGTTCCATCCCGACGGCAGAGATAGCTCACGTTGCGGAGTTTTCTGCCGTCATATTCGGGCATGCTGCCGGCGATGATGTTGACGTTGTAGGAAAGTGCCAAGTCACTCATTCGGCTTACGATCTCGTCTGTGTAGTCAGCCACATTCCGAATGGCTTCCGAGGCATCCATGTCATTGAACTCCGCCAACAGTGGCGCATTGAAAAACTCCGGCAAAAGACAGAAATCGGATTTGTAACCAGAGATCGTATCCACAAAAAACTCTACTTGCTGCATCAGGTCGTCCACGGAATTGAATCGGCGCATTTTCCACTGCACCAAGCCGAGTCGGACGATAGACTTCTTATTTCCAATCAGCTTTTCGTCCTTTTCATAATAAATGTTGATCCACTCGAGCAATGTCGCATAGGCACGTGAATCGGTATCCTCGGGAAGGTATTTGGTAATCACCTTTCGGACGTGAAATTCATTGGCAAGCTGAAAAGACAATACCGGGTCAAAAATCTCCTTGCTTTTAACCAAGTCGATATACTTGCGGGGAGTCATCTGATCCGCGTACCTGAAATAGCCTGGAATCCTGCCGCCGGCAATGATTGAGCGGAGGTTGAGATTTTCGCAAAGTTCCTTTCGAGCATCGTACAAGCGTCTTCCCAAACGCAATCCACGGTATTCTTGGTGAACAAAAACATCCGTGCCATAGAGCGTGTCCCCCTCGTCGTCGTGCGTGTCGAACTTGCCGTAGCCGGTGATTTGATCGTAGGTATGGTTGTCACCAAATCGGGCGTAATCCACAATGATACTCAGTGCAGCGGCCACGACCTTGCCGTTGTCCTCGATGCAGATTTGGCCATCGGGGAATACTTTCAGTTGGTTTTTGAGTTCCTGTTTGGTCCAAGCACCGCCTTGGTCCTTGTAGACAGAAAACATGATTTCCCGAATATCCTCATAGTCCGAAAGCTTGATATGGCGAAGCTTTAACCGGTGCTCTAATTCTTCTCTCTGCTTACTCATTCGGCAAAATTAACCAAATTTCATGGATGGCCTCAAAAATAGCTCTTGGGCAAAACGCGTCTTTTTTTCCTCTGTTAGAAGAAGGTCAACTACAAAAAACTGCCGTTCCTTGGTGTTTTTGTGGGAAATCGCTTTGGAGCTTTGCAGCAACAGAGGATTTTTTGGGAATAATGGGAGGAATCTCCATGATTTTTCCAAGACACAAACTTTGAATTTTTAATTAATTTTACATTTCTTTATCGCTGATTAATCCCTATCTCGCTACGAATCACCAATATTCGAATATTCCTTTCCAATCATGAAGCGCATTGTTTTTTTTGTTTTGCTGGTATTTTTTGTGATCGAATCGCATGCCCAAAGTTTCTATCGATACCGCTTTGATGCCCCGTGGTCCGTCTCCGTAGCAGCAGGTCCGACTCAGTATTTTGGGGAATTATATTCGCTTTGGAAGTACAATGAAGGTATTCAGCCGGATTGGAATGTGAACTTTGCGGTTCGTAGGACCTTGGGAACCTACATCAGGGCAAGAGCGGAATTTACCTATTACCAAATCTCAGGACAAGATCCTCCCGCGGATCCACGTAGTTACAGAAACCCGCGAAACTTGCATTTCAGGGCGCGAAACTGGGAAGCATCGATGGTGGGGGAATTCCATTTGAAACCTGTAAAAGTCTATAACATCACGAGGAGTTTCTTCAATTTTTATGGATTTGCGGGAGTCGGAGTCTCCAGCAATGATCCCAAGGCAGAGCTCAATGGGACTTGGGTAGATCTGCGTCCACTGCAGGTTGAAAACAATCCATACAATAAGCACATCATTGTATTCCCCACTGGTATTGGGATGAAATACAAGCTCAACGTTTATACCGACTTGACCGTCGAGCTGAACTATCGCTGGACGCTGACTGACTATATGGATGATATCAGTGCGTACAATATCCGCGAGTTTTATTTGGATGTAATCGAGGACTATGGTACCAATGGTGAGGGGCCGAGACCTGACAGGTTGAGGCTTTTGGTGAGAAACCCTTCCTTTATCCGCGACAATGGTGAACCTGATGTCCAAAAGATTCTTGACAATGGTGGCGCCATCCGTCGGGGTAGCGGGCTGGATAATCGATTTGATGGTTTTATGTCCCTAAATATTGGCCTTGAAATTTACCTATCCAAAGACATCTGGGACAACTGGATATTCAGAAACCGAGTCAACGAAAAGAGCTTCCGATTCTGGTAATAGTTCTGATTTGAGATTTGAGACGGGAGACTCGCGTTACTTTTACTCCTTAGGATAAAAATCAGCAAGCAAGTTTTTCTCGATTCCAGCTCATAATCTCCCACTTCTCCCATACGCCCGATTTACCGCCAATTTTCCTATTTTTGCAAGCATTCTAAAAAAACCAGCGGAAAGCTTCGATTATGGCGGATTACAATTTTCAGGAAATAGAGAAAAAATGGCAGGCGTATTGGGAGAAAAACCAAGTCTTCAATGCCCAAGTAGATCATCAAAAGCCGAAATTTTACTCCTTGGACATGTTTCCGTATCCTTCTGGGGCAGGATTGCATGTCGGCCATCCGCTGGGCTACATTGCTTCAGATATAATCACGCGGTACAAGTGTCTGCAGGGATACAATGTCCTGCACCCGATGGGCTACGATTCCTTCGGCTTACCGGCCGAACAATATGCCATCCAAACCGGGCAACATCCAGCGATTACGACCGAACAAAATATTCAGCGCTACACCGAACAGCTCAAGAATATAGGCTTTGCCTTTGACTGGGCAAAGGAAGTGCGCACATCCGATCCGTCTTATTATAAATGGACGCAGTGGATTTTCATGCAGCTTTTCAACAGCTACTATGACAAATCCGAGAACAAAGCAAAAAGCATTTCCTCTCTTGTTGAGAAATTTGTCGTTTCGGGCAATGCCGGAATCGATGCGGTCTGTGACGAAGATACGCCGAGTTTCACAGCAGCCGATTGGAACGGTTTCTCAGAAAAACAGCAACAGGAAATCCTGCTGAAGTACCGCCTGTCCTTCTTGGCCGAGACGACGGTCAATTGGTGCCGTGCACTGGGTACCGTACTTTCCAATGACGAAGTAAAGGATGGGTTTTCCGAAAGGGGAGGACACCCCGTCGAGCGTAAGAAAATGATGCAGTGGAGCATGCGCATCACGGCTTATGCAGAGCGTTTGTTGGAAGGATTGGAGACAGTCGATTGGTCGGAGCCCATCAAGGAAATGCAGCGCAACTGGATCGGAAAGTCGATTGGTGCAGAGATGGTATTTCAGGTCAAGGGCAAAGATCTGCAGATCAAGGTATTCACCACCCGTATCGATACGATTTATGGGGTGACCTATTTGGCTTTGGCACCTGAGCACGATTATGTGCAGGAGTTGATTACGGAGGACCAAAGGGCCACCGCCGAAGCGTATGTGGAAGTAGCCAAAAACCGCTCAGAGCGTGACCGTATGTCCGATGTAAAGACGATTTCGGGAGCTTTCACCGGATCTTATGCCATCAATCCATTCAATGGTGAGGAGATCCAGATTTGGGTGGCGGATTATGTTTTGGCAGGATATGGCACAGGCGCCGTCATGGCTGTACCTGCCCATGATGAGCGGGATTATAATTTTGCCAAGCATTTTGGCTTGGAGATCCGACAAGTGATCGAGGGCAGTATGGAAAACGGTTCCTTCCCCGGAAAGGGCGGCACCATCATCAATTCCGGTTTCATCTCCAACATGGAAATGAAGGATGCGATGAATAAGGCCATTGCCTTTTTGGAAGAAAAAAAAATCGGGAAAGGCAAAATCCAATACCGCATGCGGGATGCGATTTTTACTAGGCAGCGCTATTGGGGTGAGCCACTTCCTGTTTATTTCAGAGACGGCTTGCCCTATTTGATGGATGAAAAGTATTTGCCTTTGGTGCTTCCTGAGGTGGATAAGTATTTGCCTACCGAGGATGGTGAACCACCTTTGGGTCGGGCAAAAGATTGGGTTTACAAGACCTCGGAAGGTGAATTTCCTTTGGAGAAAAGCACCATGCCAGGTTGGGCGGGATCAAGCTGGTACTTTTTCCGATACATGGACCCGCAAAACGATCGTATGATGGTCGACCCTGAAAAAGAGAAATATTGGGGTAGCGTGGACCTATATATTGGAGGTGCAGAGCATGCCACGGGTCATTTGCTGTATTCCAGATTTTGGACGAAGTTCTTATATGATATCGGAGTGGTCAGCATTGAGGAGCCTTTCCAGAAGATGATCAATCAGGGAATGATCCAAGGCCGTTCCAACTTTGTCTATCGCCAAAAAGGCACCAATACTTTTGTTTCCCACGGCCTGAGGGATCAGTACGATACTTCTGCGATGCACGTCGACGTCAATATCGTTCACAACGACCAACTGAATCTGGAGAAATTCAAGGCTTGGCGCCCTGACTTGGCCGATGCGGAATTTATACTCGAAGAGGGCAAATACATCTGCGGTGCAGAAGTGGAGAAAATGTCCAAGTCAAAATACAATGTGGTCAATCCGGACGATATCATCGAGCGTTACGGTGCTGATACCCTGCGCATGTACGAGATGTTTTTGGGGCCATTGGAACAATTTAAGCCTTGGAATACCAACGGCATAGACGGTGTGTCGAAGTTTCTGAAGAAACTTTGGAAGCTTTACCATGATCAACAAGGCAACCTTGCGGTGAGTGAAGAGAAAGCTACAAAGGAAGAACTGAAAGCGCTGCACAAGGCGATCAAAAAGACTGAAGAAGATCTGGAAAACCATTCCTTCAATACCTCCGTGGCGTCTTTCATGATTTGCGTTAATGAGTTGACTGCTTTGAAATGCAACAAGCGGGAGATTTTGGAGCCTTTGGCGATCATCATTTCTCCCTATGCGCCCCATATTGCAGAAGAGCTTTGGTCCTTGTTGGGACATCAGGAGTCGATCATTTACGCCCAGTTTCCAAAATTTAACGAGGCCTTTCTAGTAGAGGACAGCCACGAATATCCCGTTTCGATCAATGGAAAAATGCGGGCCAAGGTTTCCCTTTCGCTGTCACTTTCCGTGGCAGAAGTCGAGCAAGCTGCTTTGGCGGATCCAGCTGTAATAAAATGGACAGAAGGAAATCCTCCAAAAAAAGTGATCGTCGTCCCTGGGAAGATTGTCAATATTGTGATTTGAGGTGAAGCAAGAATGGAATATGAGGTTTTAGGTGACTTGGACTCAATTAGATACTAAAAACCCAATAATGAATAACCAATAACCCAATTACTCTATTTCGTTCCCCATGAACAAGTTCTTCATCGCATTTGCCGCGATCGCCTCTTCAGGCATATTGGCTTATTCATACCTGAGGGAATGGATTGCGATAAAGTGGTTGGGAGAAGTCCCAGAGCTCATTCCGGAGCATCCATTGAGCCCTTATTTCCACGGTTCGATTGGATTGTACCAAAGGGTTTTGGTCATTTTTGGGATTTACTTTTTCCTCGTTTTCCTGGGAAGCGTCTATTTCACATGGAGGAAAAAATGGGGCTTCGTCATGTTGTTATTTGTGGCCAGTATGCTGGGTATTTTGGGTATCATGATAAATGGGGCAATAAAATAACCTAACTTTGCCGCATGGAAATCAAACACAACACCGTCGTGGGGCTCACCTACGACCTGAAAGTCAGCAAAGAGCTCGACGATATAGAATCTGAACCTTTCAGCGTAGAAGTACGCGACGAGGATGATCCATTCTTCTTTTTGTTTGGAAACAGCGGATTGCCTGAGAAGTTTGAGGAATATCTGATTGGAAAAAAACAGGGAGAAGGATTCCTCTTCACGATCAGTTCTGCCGATGCCTATGGTGACGCAGATGAGGAACTGATCATGGCGCTTCCAAAAAGCCAATTTACTGCCGCCCAAGGCTTCGAGCCTGAAATGCTCGAAGAAGGAAACTTTCTTCCCCTTATGGACGAGAACGGTTATCCGCTGCAGGCCAAGGTGCTGAAGGATTTGGGAGATGAGGTGTTATTGGACTTCAATCATCCCTTGGTTGGTTTTGACCTACATTTCGAAGGGGAGGTCTTTGAAGTGCGGGCCGCAACTGCGGAAGAAATCGCCCATGGCCATGTGCATGGCGATCATGGGTTTCAGCATTAAATGGCTGCCAAGTCAGATAGATACGAAAGGTATATTTGGGGATTTCCGACACATTATACTTCCGTTTTTCATATTTGTTTTGAGAAAAATCGATGCCTGAGATCAGTGGATTCTATGGGATGATCATTAGAATGTTATACAATGATCATAATCCGCCGCATTTTCATGTCATTTATCAAGATCATGAAGCGATAGTAGACATTCACACTTTAGAAGTGCTGAGCGGAACTATACCAAAAAGGGCAAAGTTATTGGTGATGGAATGGGCATCGGACCACAGGGCTGAATTGGAATCAAATTGGGAGAGAGCACGTTTAAGGAAAGAGTTAGAAAAGATCGAACCACTTGATTAACATTGAATTATGGTTAAAATTGAGAAATTTGAATTCGTTGGGGATTGGAAAATCAGGTTTTATTTTAGCGATGGCTCGAAGAACTTGGTTGACTTTAGCAGTTTCATTGGTGATGATGCCTTGTCCAGTCGATTGAGAGATCTCAATTTTTTTCACCAAGTGAAATTGTATGAGGGAGGAAGGGGTATTTTTTGGCCAAATGATTTCGATTTCTGTCCCGACTTCTTGATTAGCTACAAGAGTCAAGGCGAAACCATAAGCCATCCTTAGTACTTTTATTAGATGCAGTTCTGCTGGGAGGCAATGCCTAACGCGGCAATAGCACATTAGAAAGGGTTAAATTCGACTTGACCTTTGAATATTTTTTTGGCCGAATCGTCCCTAATAAATAGGAAGTTATTGCCATACAAAGTGGCAAAACGTACTAGCCCAAAAGAATTAATTCCAATGCTTCCTCCCATTTCAAAAACACACGCTCTCCCGTGTCGAAAATTCTTCTTTTATCTTCCACAAGCCACTTTTCACCACCTTGCAATGCAACGGTGAGTTGGTTATAGTGGATGAGGTATTGTTTGTCGACGACTTTGGCGGGCATGCCACTCGTCTTGAAAAGTTGCACATCTGCGGGCCGAACGTAGGTTTTGTTTTTTTCAGGAACTGGATTTAAATGGCTGAAAAGTTTGGCGGCATAGAGGTTTTTCGGCTTTGCAAATATTTCCTCCGGTCTGCCTCGCTGAATCAGTTTTCCTTTTTGAATAATGACCAACTCCGGTGCCATTTGCAGCGCATCATCCAGATCGTGGGTCACAAAAAGTACGGTCACACCCAGGTTGCCGAACATATCCTTGAGCTCGGCGATGAGTTCCCTGCGCTGAATTCCATCTAAGCTCGAAAAAGGCTCATCCAACAACAATACTGACGGTTCCAGGCTCAGCGCCCGCGCGATGGCCACTTTCTGCTGCTGTCCACCGGATAGGTGCCGCGGCAGTTTGTCCCGAAAAGCCTCCAGATCGAGCAATTTTAAGAGTTCTTTCACCCTTCTGGCTTTGTAGGCCTTGTCATATTGGAGCAATGGGCGACTGATGTTCTCCTCTACCGTTGAACTTGGGTAAAGGTGGTAATCTTGGTATACTAATTGGATTTCATCATAGCCCGGGACGAGTTTTTCTTTCGGATTCTGGATGCGTGTTCCTTCAAGGAACACTTCTCCTGAGTCCCTGTTTTCCAGACCTGCGAGTATACGCAGCAGGGTGCTTTTTCCCGATCCGCTTTCCCCCACCAAGGCCGTTATTTGGCCTTTTTGAAGGCTAATGGAGAAATTGGACACGACATGTTGGCCTGGCTGGAAAGACTTTTGGATAGACTGAATCTCGAAAAATGCCATGTCAGGTCAAGGATGCTCTTATTTTGGATGGAAGACTATTGAAGACCAAGTCGTAGGAATGGTCGGTAAGTTCCAAAATCAGCTTATCTGACACCGAGCCATCTGCCATCACTGTATTCCAATGCTTCTTGTTCATGTGGTAGCCGGGTTGGATGCCAGGGAATTGCTCCCGCAGCTCGGCCGCCCACTCGGGGTCACATTTCAGATTGACACTTTCAAACTGATCTATATCCAGGATCGCGAAGATTTTTCCCCCAACCCGCAGGCAGAGGGTGTTTTCATCAAAGGGAGTATCCTCTGAGGTGCCTGGTTTTGCAAGGCAGTATTCCCTAAAAAAAGTAATCGTCATGGCCCGGGAAGTTAATGGTTATAAAGTTATTGGGAAATGGAGAAAGGGAAGCCCTTCTTCAATTCAGGCAAATTAGCGGATTAGGCGCAACGTTTTACTGTCCAGATGATGATTGCTGCCAAAAACATCAAGATGGAAATCTTATTGATGCCGTGCATCATGCGTAGGTTGAAGTTGGTGGGGCGGTTTGGATCGGGTTTTTGGAACACCCGTATGAAATAGTGTCCAACCTCACCGACTTTGAAGAACTCTTTGATTTTGCTGTTTGACATGGTAATTGGCTTTAATCTGAACTGCTTCGGCTTAATAAACTGTAAACAGCCATTTGTTGTGATGGTTCAGATTGGCCTCAAAAATGCTCAGAATTTTCAAAAAATGAAACGCGACGCTTGCCGATGCGGGTATGTGGTCTATTCGTTTTTTACGCTTCTTTCGCTCTTTGGCTAGGCTTTCGGCAATGAGTCGGGGATAATTTCTATTTTTGGACCGCAGGTGAAGTTTTTTTAAAAAATCAGCTTCCCTCGGGCTCACTATTGGCCTGATTTTCATCTTAAATAATTCCCATCGATGCGCTACTACCTGATTTCGGGAGAAAGGTCTGGAGACTTACACGCCTCCAATTTGATTAAAGCCCTCGGAAAACGCGACAACCGTGCAGCATTCAGGGGCATGGGTGGAGATTTTTCCAAAGAAGCCGGTCTGGAGCTTTCGGTACATTACCAAGATGTGGCCGTGATGGGTTTTGTAGAGGTGTTGTTGGGATTTCGAAAGGTGCTGAAATACCTGTCGATTGTACAGAAAGATCTCTTGGCCTATCGGCCCGATGTGTTGATTTTGGTTGACTATGGGGGATTCAATATGAAGATGGCGGCGTTTGCCAAGAAAAATGGGATTCCCGTGCATTATTACATCCCGCCAAAAGTATGGGCGTGGAACCAAAAGCGTGCACTGAAAATCAAGGCTCTGACGGACCAGGTGTATTGCATTCTTCCTTTTGAGCCGGCATTTTTTGAGAAGTTTGGTGTCAGAGCACATTATGTTGGGAATCCGCTTCTGGACGAGATTTCCCAATTCAGCCCGCATCCATTTTTTCACCAAAAAAACGAGCTGAGCTACAGCCCGATTATTGCCCTATTGCCGGGCAGCCGAAAGCAGGAGCTGCAGCACATGATGGATGTAATGGTGCATTTGGTGAAAAATTTCCCCAATGCCCAATTTGTCGTAGCTGGGGTTTCCAATCTGCCGAAAGATCTGTATCAACCAGCGAGGAACGCGGGCATCAAAGTTGTCTTTGATCAGACATACGACTTGCTGCACCACTCCACGGCTGCGGTGGTGACTTCGGGAACGGCTACTTTGGAAACGGCACTTTTCCGGGTGCCGCAGGTGGTCGTCTACCGCACGAGCACGATTAGTTACGCCATAGCAAAACGCTTGATCAGGGTGCCGTTCATTTCACTTGTCAACCTGATAGCCGAACAAAAAGTGGTGACTGAACTGATTCAGGCAGATTATAACCTCAAGCAACTCAGTCAGGAACTCAACCTGATTTTGGCCAGTATTCAGCACAAGGCGCATATCCTCCAAGGATATGACCTAATTCGGGAAAAAATCGGGGACCAATCTGCGTCAGATACGGCTGCGGGAATGATCTTCGAGGCTGTGGGAAATAAATAAAAAAGCCTTCGGAAAAATCCGAAGGCTTTTGGTTAAGCGACTTGAAGTTTTTTGAATTTCGATTTGTCAAATTGCTCTTGGGCGTATTTGGCATCGATGACGAGTTCTTTTACCGAATCATCCGAAGGCAATTCATACATCGCATCGGTAATGATCGCTTCGCAAATTGACCGAAGTCCGCGGGCACCAAGGTTGTATTCCATGGCTTTTTCCACGATATAGTCTATTCCGCTTTCCTCGAATACCAATTTCACGCCTTCCATGTCCATCAGCTTCTTGTACTGCTTGGTAAGGGCGTTTTTGGGTTCGGTCAGGATACTCTTGAGCGCGTCCTTGTCCAATGGATCCAAATGTGTCACTACCGGCAATCGTCCGATCAGCTCGGGGATCAAGCCAAAGGATTTCAGATCCTGTGCAGTCACATATTGAAGCATGTTGGTACGATCCACCTGTCTGCCTTCGTATACCTTGTTGAAACCGAGTGGCTGGGTATTGAGTCTTTTGGCAATATGGCGTCCGATTCCGTCAAATGCGCCACCGCAGATGAAGAGGATATTTTCCGTGTTGACCTGGATCATCTTCTGGTCGGGGTGCTTCCGGCCCCCTTGAGGCGGTACGTTCACGACCGTTCCTTCCAGAAGTTTCAGCAAAGCCTGCTGTACACCTTCTCCGCTTACATCGCGTGTGATGGAGGGGTTGTCTGATTTTCGGGCGATCTTATCGATCTCGTCGATATAGACTATGCCTCTTTCAGCAGCTTCGACATTGTAATCAGCCGCCTGAAGCAGCCTGGTCAGGATGCTTTCCACATCTTCACCTACATATCCCGCTTCCGTAAGTACCGTAGCATCAGCGATGCAAAAAGGCACTTCTAGGACTTTGGCAAGTGTCTTTGCCAGATAGGTTTTTCCGGTTCCGGTATCGCCCACCATGATGATGTTGGACTTTTCGATACGGATATCCTCGTCTTCGTGCTTTTGAAGCAGGCGCTTAAAGTGGTTGTATACAGCGACTGTCAGCACTTTCTTGGCCTCATACTGTCCAATGACGTACTGGTTCAGGTAATCGGTCAGTTCTTTCGGCTTTTTCAGCTTGAACTTGGGCTGCTTTGTCGGCTTGCGGTTTTTGTCCTCCTCACCCAAGATCTGATGGGCTTGTTCGATACAAAAGTTGCAGATATGCGCCGAAATCCCAGAGACCATGAGGTCCACGTCTTTCTTGTTTCTGCCGCAAAAGGAACAGGTGACTTGTGCCATTATTTGGTTTTTCTGATCAATACTTCGTCGATGAGGCCATATTCTTTAGCTTCAGGGGCCCTCATCCAGTAATCCCTATCCGAGTCGCGTTCGATTTCGTCGTAGGTTTTGCCTGAGTGGTCGGCGAGGATTTGGTAGAGTTCCTGCTTCATCGAAAGGATCAATTTGAGGGATATTTCCATGTCTTTGGACTGACCCTGCATGCCTCCCGAAGGCTGGTGGATCATTACCCTGGAGTGTTGCAGTGCGGACCTTTTGTCTTTTGCTCCGCCGGCCAATAAGACTGCGCCCATGGAGGCAGCGATTCCGGTACAGATCGTAGCTACATCCGGCTGGATATACTGCATCGTATCATAGATGCCCAATCCTGCGGTAACTGAGCCTCCGGGGCTATTGATGTAAAGCAAAACGTCCTTTTTTGGATCTGTGGACTCCAGGAAGAGAAGTTGGGCGGTAATGATGTTGGCGATAAAATCATCCACTTGGGTACCCAAGAAAATGATCCTGTCCATGATCAATCGGGAGAAAACGTCGATCTCACGGAAGTTGGTCGGTCTTTCTTCGATTACGGAACGGGTCATGTTTTCCACGAAAGTGCTGTATTGGTCAAATGCATTGCCGCTGATGCCTCTTCCGTGGACGGCGTATTTCCTGAATTCGTCTTTGTTGAACATAATCTGAGATATGGTTTGGTACAAAAATAAAAAAAGCCCTTAATCAAGGACTTTTTCATAACGCTTTTATCCCGAAATTAGTTTTCCATCAATTTCTTGAATTGGTCCACGTTGACCACCTCGCTTTTCACGTTGGCTTTTTCCTTCACAAAGGCCAAAACCTTCTCGTTTTGGACCGAGGTCAGCATTTGCATATAATTGTTGCCTTCGTTGCCTTTGAGGTAATTGTCCACAAATCGGTCCATACTGTCTTCCAATTGTCCGATCATTCCGTAGGACGCAAATTGCTCGCGAAGCATCTCTTTGGTCTTTTCGATCACGTCTGCATGCTCAGCTTGGATGCCGTTGTCTTTGGCGATCTTGTTGGAAATCAAGGTCCAAACCAACTGTTTGGCATAGATCGGATATTCCTCCTCTACCTGTTGCTCGGTTACTTTGCCTTCGTTGGCTTTGAAAAGCCATTCTTTGAGGAAAGACTCCGGCAGGTCAATGTTTGCTTTCGCCACCAAGGCTTCCTTGATTTTCTCTTCGGTGTATACCTTAAGATCTTTGTTGTAGTTTTCGGCAAGGATGGATTTCACTTTTTCCCTCAAGGCTTCCTCTGAATCTACTTGGCCAATACCGAACAGCTTATCGAAAAACTCCTGGTCAAGGTCCGCCAATTCCGTCCTGTTTATGTTTTGGACAGTGAAGGTGAATTTTCCTGAGAGGTTGGCTGCCTCTTCTTCACTCACGCCCACGGTCTCGGCTAAGTCTTCCTTGATGGTTTTGGAAGGATCAAATTCAACGACGTCTCCTTTTTTCAGCCCGATGAATTGGGTTTTTACTTTTTCTTCGATTTTGGAAATGGGCAACGAAAATGATTTCTCGACGCTGACGTCAGCTGCTTTCAGGTCTCCATAAAGGAAGTCGTTGTCTTGGCTGACTTCTGGATTGGTCATTTTTCCATACTGGCTGCGAAGATTTTGGATCGCATCCTCTACCTGTTGATGGTCCATGTCGATGGTATAGGATTTGGCGTCAATGCTTCCACCCACATCCACGGTGATATCTTCGACAAACCCAATCTTGTATTTAAACTCAAATTCCTTTTGGGTATCCCAATCGATCTTATCCGCATCTTCGACCTCCGGGAGTGGATCTCCCAGGATTTTGAAGGTTTGGGCTTTGAGGTAGTCATTTAGCGAGGATGAGAGGATACTGTTGATTTCCTCGACCAACACGGCTGTACCGTACATTTTTTTCACTATTTGCAAAGGAGCCTTACCAGGTCTGAAACCCCTGATCGTTGCTTTTTTTGCATAGTCTTTCAGTTTGGCTTCAACCTTTGGTTGGTAATCTGCTTCGTTTAGTCTAATTTTAACAGAAGCCTGATTTGCCGCGTGCTTGTCTAGTGTAATTTCCAATTTGCTAAATTTTGGTGTGAATGGAATTTAAAAAACCCCCAATCCCAATTCTTGGTCGAGGACCTTTGCAGGGTCGAGTTCCGAAATGTGATTGAGGGTTGAGCTTGGTGCGGATAGAGGGACTCGAACCCCCATGCCTTGCGGCGCTAGATCCTAAGTCTAGTGCGTCTACCAATTTCGCCACATCCGCTTCATGTGGCCGCAAAGGTAATAAGTATTATCTAACTTGCAAAAGGTGAAATTTATTTTCCTCGCTGAATGATTGTAGCCACTGTTTTTTTGTTTGACTTAAAATGGGATTTGATTTAGCTTCGACACTATGATACAGATTGATTTGGAAGAAGAGCGGAAAGAGATTTTAAAGCGTTACCGAAAGCTTCTCAAGATGGCAAAGCCACTCTTGAAGGAAGGCGACGCCCGGATCATCAAAAAAGCTTTTTCCATATCCAATGATGCGCACAAGGAAATGCGTCGAAAATCCGGCGAACCCTACATCTATCATCCTTTGGAAGTCGCCATGATTTGTGTGGAGGAAATAGGTTTGGGGACGACGAGTATCGTTGCAGCATTACTTCACGACGTAGTGGAGGATACTGATTGGGAATTGGAAGACATAGAGCGGGAATTTGGACACAAAGTCGCGACGATCATCGATGGGCTTACCAAAATTTCCGGCGTGTTTGAATACGGATCATCACAGCAGGCGGAGAATTTCCGGAAAATGCTGCTTACGCTCTCCGATGACGTGCGGGTCATTTTGATCAAACTGGCGGATCGCTTGAACAATATGCGGACGCTGGACAGCATGCCAAGGCACAAGCAATTGAAAATCGCTTCGGAGACCATGTATCTATATGCGCCGTTGGCGCACCGCCTTGGATTGTATGCGATCAAGTCAGAATTGGAGGACCTTTACCTCAAGTTCACGGATTCCGAGACCTATCGATTCATCGCCAATAAGATAAACGAGACGAGGATTTCGAGGAATCGGTTCATAAAGACTTTTATTGCGCCTATTGAAGAGGAGTTGGAAAGCCAAGGTTTTAGATTCACCATCAAGGGCCGACCAAAATCTGTTTTCTCGATCTACAACAAGATGAAGAAACAGAATATCCCTTTTGAAGAGGTGTATGATCTGTTTGCCATTCGAATCATCATTGATTCGGAGATCGATAATGAAAAGGCGGATTGTTGGCAGGTGTACAGTATCGTGACGGATTTTTACCGACCCAACCCTGACCGTCTGCGTGATTGGATCAGCACGCCAAGGGCCAATGGGTATGAGTCGCTTCATACCACCGTAATGAGCAATACCGGCCAATGGGTAGAAGTGCAAATTCGGACCGTCCGTATGGATGATATCGCTGAGCGCGGATATGCGGCCCATTGGAAATACAAGGAAAAAGATGCAGCACAGGGGGGGAAAGGGCCATCTGGCCTGGACGAGTGGATCACTCAAGTACGATCCCTGCTGGAATCAAATGACGGCAATGCCATCGAATTTATGGATGATTTCCGTGGCAATTTGTTCCATGACGAAGTATTCGTCTTCACGCCAAAAGGGGAGTTGAAAGTATTGCCACATGGCGCGACTGCACTTGACTTTGCTTTTGAGATCCATACAGAGGTCGGGGCGAAATGCATCGGGGCAAAAGTCAATACACGCCTCGTCCCAATTAACCACAAGCTGAAAAACGGAGACCAAGTCGAGATCTTGACTTCAGCGAAGCAAAGACCAACGGAAGATTGGCTCAACAGTGTCGTCACTTCCCGCGCCAAAGCAAAAATCAAGGACGCGCTGAAAGAGGAAAAGCGATCTACCATCTTGGATGGGAAGGAAATCGTCCAACGCAAGCTCAAGCAGATGAAGATGGACTTCAATTCTGAAATCGTGGAGCAGCTTAGGGCGTATTTTGAGACAAAGACACCTAATGAATTTTATTATAAAATCGGGAAAGGAATAATCGATCCTACCTCGATCAAGAGTTTCAAGGATTTTAAGGAACAAAAACGCCAAAAAAGTAAGCCTTCACTTGATAAAGTGAAGGATGAATCCAGTTTTACCAAAGAGATCAAAAACCTGAAAGGCCCCGAACATGACCAGCTGCTCATTGGCGAGGATATGGATGTGGTCGACTACATTTTGGCCAAATGCTGCAATCCAATCCCAGGCGACGACGTTTTTGGCTTTGTCACCGTCAATGAAGGGATCAAAATCCACCGAACCTCATGTCCAAATGCCTTGGAATTGCTATCAAACCACGGCAACCGGGTGATCAAAGCACGCTGGACTTCCCAGCAGCAGATAGCTTTCCTCGCGGGGTTGCGCATAGTCGGGACCGACAGGGTAGGCTTGATCAACGATGTTACCAAAGTAATTTCCAACGAATTGAAGGTCAACATGCGATCCATCACAGTAGATTCGGACAGTGGTATTTTTGAAGGGACGATCAAGCTGTATGTCCACAGTACACAACATTTGGAAAAGTTGATGAGCAATCTATCCAAAGTAGAAGGGATCATCAAAGTCGCGAGATTTGATTGATGAGTGGGAGCGTTGTCGGTTTTCCCGCGCATTGAATAACACGGCGCTGTCGTTGCCGGCTTTCACTTAATTGAATTTTTTCTGAGGCTTAACGTTATATTTGCACAAAACTGAAGATTCATGGCATTAAATCCCGCCCAATTCGACGAGGTCAAAAAAATCTTTACGGCATATCTGGAAAACAAGAAATTGAGAAAAACTCCCGAGCGTTATGCCATTTTGGAAGAGATATATGACCGCACGGGGCACTTTGACGTGGAGTCGCTCTACATCAGCATGAAAAACAAAAACTACCGCGTCAGCCGGGCGACTGTTTATAACACTTTGGATTTGTTGGAAGAATGTGACTTGGTCACCAAGCATCAGTTTGGAAAAAACATTGCCCAGTTTGAGAAATCATACGGATACAAGCAACACGACCATTTGATTTGCATTGAATGCAACAAAGTGCTGGAATTTTGTGATCCGCGTATCCAAAATATCCAAAATACCGTAAGTGAAATCCTGAACTTCAAAATCCTGCATCATTCCCTGATTCTCTACGGAACCTGCAAAAACGAAAACTGCGAAAACAAACTGAAGCTATGAAATTGAAATATAGGACCGAGAAGTCCGGAAATGCCCAATACCTTTTTATTATTGGCGATTTGATTGGAGATGAGTTGGGACCGAAATTGGTCGAATTGGTCTCTGATGCCGTCAATGAAAAGGTCACGGATTTTGTGATAGACCTCTCGGAAGTGCGGTATATCTCCTCATCCGGAATAGGTCTCCTGATTACGATGCTTACCAAAATGCGGAATTCCGGCGGGGAGGTTTATTTGTCCGCACCTTCGGAGCATGTCAAAAAGCTGTTGATCATCACAAAGCTCAACAACATTTTTACCGTTTTTTCATCTATCGAAGAAGCGAAGGCCGCCGTTCAAAAATAATCACTCACAAAAACAAAAGGGTTGTTTGTTATTCTTTGTTGATATGACAAACTTCACGAGGAATTTTGATTCAATCCAACTTTAGAATACAAGTATGAAAATGGATGTTCTTTTAGGACTGCAATGGGGAGACGAGGGAAAAGGTAAAATCGTCGACGTGCTCGCGCCGCGGTACGATGTCGTTGCGAGGTTTCAGGGCGGACCCAATGCTGGCCATACTTTGGAATTTGACGGCATCAAACATGTGCTCCACCAAATCCCATCTGGAATCTTCCGGGAAAATATCCGAAATATCGTCGGCAATGGTGTGGTGCTAGATCCTGTGATCCTTCGCAAAGAGATCGAGGGCCTGCAACGCTTTAACATCTCTTTCAGAAAAAACCTATTTGTTTCCAAAAAGGCAACAATCATTATCCCTACCCACAAGCTATTGGATGCTGCCTACGAAAAATCCAAAGGTGACAAGAAGATCGGATCGACGCTAAAGGGTATCGGGCCGACTTACCAAGACAAAATTGGTAGGGTTGCACTCAGGATCGGGGATATTTTGGCGGATGATTTCAGGGAAAAATATACTGAATTGGTATCGAAGCACATGGAAATTCTTTCCTTTTACGATTATGATGCATCCAATCTGCCCGAATTGGAGAAGGCCTTTTTTGAAGCGGTGGAGTTTTGCAAAACACTGAACCTGGTCGAAAGTGAGTACGAAATGAACGACCTCCTCCAAAATGGCAAAAAAGTATTGGCGGAGGGCGCTCAGGGTTCTTTGTTGGATATTGATTTTGGAAGCTATCCTTTCGTGACCTCCAGCAATACAATGGCCGCCGGTGCTTGTACCGGTCTTGGCGTTTCGCCCTCCAAGATTGGAGAAGTGTTTGGGATTTTCAAGGCGTATTGCACCAGGGTCGGAAGTGGACCTTTTCCAACCGAGCTGTTTGATGCGACCGGAGAGGCCATGCGCAAGGAGGGAAATGAATTTGGGTCTACAACGGGACGTCCGCGGCGTTGCGGATGGCTTGATTTGCCATCATTGAAATATTCCATCATGATCAATGGAGTAACCCAGTTGTTCATGATGAAGGCAGATGTGTTAAATATCTTTGACAAAATCAATGTCTGTACCCATTATGAACTTCCCGACGGAAGCCGGGTAGATAGATTGGCCTATGAGCAGAATGACGGCGATGTCAAGCCTATCTACAAAACCCTGCCTGGCTGGCATACATCTTTGGCATCGGTGACGAGCTTTGAAAAGTTTCCGAAGGAACTCAAAGATTACGTGACCTACATCGAGGGAGAATTGAATGTTCCGATCAAGCTTGTCTCGGTCGGTCCTGATCGAAAACAAACGATACTTAGGTAAATGAATTATAAGGGCTTCCACAAAGAAGCCCTTTTTATTTTTAGGTGAAATAAGTATTTTACAATCCGATTCTTGTTTTTCGTTTAAGATCTGCCCAAGTGAAAGCCAATCCAATAATTAGCGTATCCCCCATCTTGGTTTTCCTCTTTTTTGCCGTTTCAGTGCTCGTCCCAAACCTGGCGCAGGCACAGCTCGGGTTTCCTTTCTGCGAGAAATTTTCCAATAATCAAACCCAGGGGGCGACTGTTTTTGGAGGCAATGCCCGGTTGGTTGATGGAGTCCTCAGGCTGACTGATGCTGTCGTGGACCAGAATGGCTTCATGTACGTAGACATTCCGTTTCCATCCACTTATGGGATCAAAGCCACGTTTGAATATTTCAGTTATGGCGGAAACGGAGCGGATGGAGTCACAGCCTTTCTTTTTGATGCAAATACACCCGTATTCAATCCAGGTGGGTTTGGAGGCTCACTTGGCTATGCGCCAAGAAACAATGAACGAGGTTTGTCAAGAGCCTATCTCGGAATTGGATTTGATGAATACGGAAATTTCGGCAACACCGCAGAGGGAAGGAATGGGGGCTTTTTCGGGATTGGGACGAGCCTTGTCCCCAATTCGATCGTTGTACGTGGCCCTGGGGACGGATTTGTCGGATATCCATTTGTCGTGGGAAGACGTACCATGGAGACCGGAAATGATGGTATGCGGCCCGACAATCAGTTTCCGATCAGTTCGGGTGGCCCGGGTACATTTAGAGTAACTGACCGCAATCAACCCGGATACAGGAAGGTATTCTTGGAACTTGAACCAAACGATGATGGGGGTGGATATTTTTTGACAGTGCGGATGGAAGTGACGACAATCCCAAATCAGCCAATGATGCTGACGATCTTCGACAGGCCTTATTTTTTTCAAGCGCCGGAAAATCTCAAGATCGGTTTCGCCGCATCCACAGGGGGCCTTCATAATATCCACGAAATCGCCAATATCACTGTGGAGGTCTTCAACGAAGATGATTTGTTAGACCCGGTTGCATCAGACATTGACGACAAGGCTTCTTGTGCAGGTCAGGAAAACACCTATGAAATTACCGAGCAGGAAGTCACTCTACCTAACCTTAACTCCCAAATCCGTTGTCTTCAATTCTACGGGTCAATGGATGATATCCTTGCCGAAGAGGGGGATATTTGTTCGCAAGCAAGATGCAGGCCGGAAAATCGCGTGTTGGAATTGCCACAGGGCACATTTAGGGCAGCGGATTCAGGTGGTGAATTCACCTTTTTCCCCAATCCAGGATTCGTTGATGACACGGTGCAGGTATATTACACCGTGACGGATAACTATGGGAAGACTTCCGCAGGCAATTACATCAAACTCTTGATCAAGGAATCTCCTGAACCTGTCTCTATCCACGCAGATGGATTGGACGTGGACCAAACGGAAATCAGGCGTTGTGCGGGAGAAGGGATTACTTTAAGGGCTATCGGAGAGGAAGAATATGTCAGGTTTGAATGGTATTTGAATAGTACCTTGGTTGCCGATTCTGACAATCAGGAATTACTTGCCGTCTTGCCTGGCGAGTACAAAGTCATCGCATTCAATTCGAAGAGTTGCCCAACAGAGTCTCCCATTTTTAATTTGATCAATCCGCCTTTTCCGGATTTGTTGATCATAGATCCTGCGGTCGGTTGCGAGCCAAACGTTGGTATAGATATCAAAGACTTCATCTTGAACTACGATCCCGAGAATTATGACTACCAATTGGAAACGCCAAATGGGGATATTTTGCTCAATGAGGAAATGTTGTCCGTGTCCCAGTCAGGAGAATACCAGCTGAGGGTGAAGCACAAGGATCTAAGCTGCTGGTCGGAACCGGTCCCACTTCAGGTCGTCATCGTTTCTCAGGAATTGGTTGCAGACTTTGACTATGAGGTAGACGGTACAGGCATCAAGAGTGATGAAGATGGTGGTATCTTTATTGATGATCCGATACGCTTCAACGACCTTTCTTCCGGTGGTGCTGTAGCTTGGGCCTGGGATTTTGGAGATGGAAATACCAGCACCGAGGAATCACCCGTTCATGTTTTTGGGAAAAAGGGGATGTTTGAGGTCAAGTTGACCGTGACCAATGAATGGGGATGTACGGCCACAATTGCAAAAGTCGTTCCGCTCACCCAATCGTTTCGAATCATGTACCCGACGGGCTTTACGCCGAGTTTGGAGGAAAATCGATACTTCAGGCCCAAAACAAAAGGGATTGTTAAAATGCAGCTGCAGGTCTTCAACCTTTGGGGGAACCTGATTTTTGAGACCGATGACCTTCAAACCCCTGGCTGGGATGGGCGTCTCAATGGCGAGCTACTGCCCGGCGGCACCTATGTGTACCGAAGCAGAATGGAGTCGATCGACGGCGATGTCATCGACGATACCGGCAATTTTATTTTGATCAGGTGATATGGAGAAGAAAATCTGGCTTTTTCTCCTCTTGATCATTTCCGGGCGATTGAATGCGCAGGATATTCAGTTTTCCCAGTTTTACGCGGCCCCGCTTTTTCTGAATCCGGCCTTTGCCGGCAGCGCCGAGATGACGAGAGTTGGTCTCAACTTCCGCAACCAATGGCCGGGCTTGGATCGGACGTTCGTTTCCTATTCGGCCTACGCAGACCATTTTTTCCCTGAGAAAAACAGCGGTATAGGAATTATCATCAATGGGAGCAGGGAAAGTCTTGCAAACCTGCAAAATACTGAACTTGGCTTGTTATATTCCTACCGTCTTCGGTTGGGCGATGCGTCATTTCTTCATATGGGAATTCAGGGAAGTTATGCAACAAGGTCGGCGAGTTTTGATGAGGTGATCTTAGGCACACAGTTGGACATTAACCGAGGCGTTGTTGATCCAGGTGCGGGCCCGACCCTTCCGGACGATCGACAGAGAAGTTTTGCCGACCTGTCGGCTGGCATTCTTTATTATAACAAAAGAACTTGGCTTGGGCTTTCTACCCATCACTTGACACAACCAAACATTTCCTACCTCGAGTTCGATAGGGACAATCTTCCGATCCGTTATTCTCTACACGGCGGATTTAAGTTTGATCTAAAGTCAGGAGCCATTAATGACTATTTCAATAACACAGAGCAGCAGCGTACTTTGTCGGTCGCCTTCAACTACAAAAACCAAGGGCAATTTGATCAATTGGACATTGGGATGGAGCTGTTTTTTGAGCCATTGATCTTGGGATTTTGGTACCGCGGTCTGCCGTCTTGGAAAGGACTGCCAAATAATGAAGCTCTGATTGGCTTGGTGGGCTTTTCACTTTCCAATGGATTGGATGTGGGCTACAGCTACGATTTTACTATTTCCAATCTAGCCTGGAGAAATACCGGAGGTGCGCATGAAATATCCATGAGATATTCCTTTGTGGAGCAATTATGGAAACGACAGGTTCAAAGACGATTGCCGACATTCAGGTATTGATTTTTTCTGTCTGTAAATCAGTGCTTTTTGGGAATCATCCAACTTTTTTCTGAAATGGTTTTGCAATTGAAAAAAAGAATCGCACCTTTGCAATCCCAAACGGGGAGAAGCTGATCAAAATCGCCCAAGTTTATTTTGGATTTCCAAGTAAATAAGTCAGCAACCAAAATAAAATTCTGAATATTTGAAACGATTTGAAACTTAATTTCAGATCTCAAGAATTAATAATAAATAATACAATAGGTATTATTTACAGTCGAAAGATTGTCATTGCAGAGCCGCACAGATGGTGTGGATTTCTGCAAAAGTTCATTGAAACGATGAGGATGGAACGGATTGCTTTTGGGAGCGGTCCGGTAGGATAATAATGGTACGTTGTTCCGCGCGATGCGGGGCATTGGATACCGAGAGACAACATACTATGGAGAGTTT